>CAYUWM010000046.1:0-13275 GCA_964448395.1 uncultured Dehalococcoidales bacterium | reverse complement strand
GCGTACCCCACTATCATCATCGTCGGCCGGAACAGGATGTCCGTGATGCCGGTGTTGGCGGTTGTGCCGTAGCACGCCGGACCGGTGGTGCGCCACCTTATGCCCGACCACCTAGCTTCCGGCAGCGAGGTGTTGGGATGAGGGGAAATGTTGATCCCGCAGCCCGAATACTTCCAGCAAGAGTGCGTGTCCGGATAGTTGTCCCACGCCACCAGGAACGCAGCCCGCCCCTGCGCGTTGGGCGCAGGATACGTCCCCTGCTCGGGACACTTGCTGTCATGCCCTATCAGGTTAAGCGCGTTGTCGTTGGACGTGAACCACGCCGACCCGTTCCAGATCCTCCCCTTGCCCAGGTTCTGCGTCGGGGTGGTCCTCAGCTCCAGCAGGTTGCAGTCCCACTCCAGCTGGAACTGCCCGGCAAAGAACAACTCCAGCGGGGCACTGATGTTTATCCAGGTCCAGAACTGCACGCATCCATCATCGCTGATATTGTAGCTGGAGTTCACGAAGAAGATGTCCACCGGATACGGCGTCGCCGACGCCGTAGGTACGCATGTTCAGGTGATGGTGGGCGTGGGCGATGCAGTGGCTGTGGGCGTGGGTGTAGAGCCTGAAACCGTGCCCGTCGCCGTCACTGTTGGTGTAGCCGTAGCCGTTGGTGTTGTTGTAACCGTAAGTGACGGACACGGAACATTCGTCGAGTCATCCAGCCAGCTGGCGTTTATCTCCACCGAATCATTGTCATAGAGCACACGCTCCCCGGTTAAACTCAAGCTGGCATTGCCGCAATTGTAGCAGTCCACGTCGAAGTCGATAACAGCCAGTGTGCCCGCACCGGAGGCCCCAGCAGTGCCCGGCACGTTGTTAATGACCCTGATGGTTCCCTGCTCACCCGCAGGTATGAATCCCCAGTCAGTTACGGGGATTTTCATTCCGCCAATTGAGCCGTTGTTAACGGCGGTGACGTTGAGCAGCGCGGGGTCATAGGTAATATCGTAGTTCGCCGAGTCAAATCCACTCACCTGGCTGATGTTCACCGTGGCGGAGAAGTTGAAGCAGCGGCTGGCGTTCATCGGCGCCTCGATCCAGACCTGCACCGTCTGTGTCGGCGTTGGCGTTGGGACTGTCGTCAGGGTAGCCGTAGTTGTAGCTGTTACCGTTGCGGTAGCCGTTACCGTCGGCGTGGCCGTCGGGCCTGTAACCGTGCCCGTTGCCGTTACTGTAGGCGTGGCGCTGGGTGTGGCGGTAGGCTGGCCTGCCTGCGACCAGTTCAGTTCAGCGCCGTAGATGTCCGTATTACCGTTGCGGTAATCGTGCCACACCACGATACCCCCAGATACGGCGGGGCTATACTGGCCCGCTGAAATGGTAGATATGGGGAATTCAGTTGAGGATGTCAGATTGTAACCGTATATGTCCCAATTACCGTTGCGCCAGTCCTGCCACACCACGATGTCTCTAGATACGGCGGGATAATACTGGTAGTCTGATTCGGTGCATACGGGGAACTCTGTGGAAGATGACAGGTTATAGCCGTAGATGTCAGTATTACCGTTGCGCCAGTCCTGCCACACCACGATGTCTCCAGATACGGCGGGATAATCTTGGTGAAATGATTGGATGCAGATGGCAAACTCGGTGGAGGATGACAGGTTGTAGCCGTAGATGTCATAGCCGCCGCTGCGGCTGTCTGCCCAAACCACAATGTCACCGGATACGGCGGGATTCTGTTGGTTAGATGAGTTGGTGCATATGGGGAACTCAGTGGCTGACGTAAGGTTGTAGCTGTAGATGTCGTAGTTGCCGTTGCGCCAGTCCTGCCACACCACGATGTCCCCGGAGATAGCTGGGTAACGCTGGTTGGCTGACTGGATGCAAACGGGGAACTCGGTGGAGGATGACAGGTTGTACCCGTAGATGTCATCGTTGCCGTTGCGGGAGTCGTACCACACCACGATTCCCTCAGATACTGCAATCTCGTACTGGTAGGACGATTGGGTGCATATGGGGAACTCAGTGGCTGACGACAGGTTGTAGCCGTAGATGTCCCAGTTACCGTTGCGGGAATCATTCCACACCACGATGTCCCCGGAGATAGCTGGGGCAGTCTGGGAAGATAAATCTGTGCAGATGGGGAACTCGTTGACGGCGGGGGCGTCGGCTATGGCGGGGAGGACGGTGGCGAGGTAGCCCACCGCCAGTGCTACTATCGCTGCCCCTGTTATCAGCTTCTTCATGGCCCCGCCATCGCATCCACACATTCACATGCGTGAACAAGATAGATGATTATAGCTCTTTAATGTGGATTTGTCAAGGGGTAAAACCGGCGCAGAAGTAAAATGGCGGATTGCTACTTGCTGTCGTCTATGTAGCTGACGAAGTCGCCGATTGTGGTGAAGGCACGCATCTTGTCTATGTCAACCTCGATATCGAAAAGGGTCTCCACCCCGATGATTACCTGCACCCAGTGGAGAGAATCGGCCTTGATGTCCTTGAGGGCGGTATCCATGGCGATGCCCTGCTCCCCGCTGCGGGTCACCTTGGCGATTATCTTGCTCAACTGTTCCAGCGTGGACATGCTCCCTCCTCTATATAACTCGACACAACGGTTGTGCCGCTCACTGCTCCCCTATCAGCTCCTGTATCCGCTCCAGCTCGGCGCGCAGCCTATCGACGAAGCCGCTGTCTATCGCCTGCTTGGCCTGCTTAATGGTGCCGACTATCTGCGGCGCCTTGCTGCTGCCGTGGGCCACGCAGGCCACGCCGTTCACCCCCCACATCGGGCCACCACCCAGCGCCACGCCGGGGCTCATCAGGTGGTACAGGCGCTCGGAGGCATCTTCGAGCCTGTCGCCCGGCATGTCTCCCTTGAGCTCGTCCTTTAGCCAGCCGCTGACCCGCTTGCCTAAGCCCTCGCAGAACTTGACCAGTATGTTGCCCACGAAGCCGTCGCAGACGATGACGTTGGCCCTGCCCAGCGGGATGTCCATCCCCTCCACGTTGCCGATGAAGTTGAGCCCGCTCTTCTGCAGCAGGGGGTACGCCTCCTTGGTCATCTCGTTGCCCTTGCCCTCCTCGGCGCCCACGTTGAGCAGGCCCACGGTGGGGTTGTCGATGCCCATGAAGCTGCGCACGTACACCGTGCCGGCTACGGCGAAGTTGACCATGTGGTACGGCTGGGCGCCGACCACCGCGCCGAGGTCCAGCACCACCGTCTGCGGCGACAGGCCGAGGAACGCCCCGCCGACCATCGGCCGGTCGATGCCGGGCATCATCCCCAGGTGCTGCATGGCGCTGACCATCACCGCGCCGGTGTTTCCCGCGCTCACCGCCGCGTCCGCCTCGCCGTCCTTCACCAGCCTGGCGGCCACCGACGCCGAGTTGTCGGGGCGGCGGAACACCTCGAACGCCGCCTCCTGCCCGTCCTTGATTACTTCTTTAGCCTCGACGATGCGCACGGCGATGCCGGAGGTATCGTGCTTGGCGAGCTCCTTCTCGATGTCCGGCACAATGCCCACCAGTATTATCTCGGCGTCCAGCTCGCGGGCGGCATCTACGGCCCCCTTGACGATCTCCCCCGGGGCGAAATCGCCGCCCATGGCGTCTACCGAGACCCTGAACTTTTTGCCCGTTTCACCTTTAGCGCTCACCGCACTACCTTCCTCTCCGTCGATACATCATGAATAATATTACCATGAATGGCTGATGGCGTTCCTGGGGCACGCCCGGTGGCAGTCAGTCTCATGCTGCCGGCTGCACGCCTCGTACCCGGGACAGGTGTACGCCAGCTTCTTCCTCAGCTTCTCCTTCACCACCGCCTTGGGCGTTGAGCCTTCCGATTCCGCTATCTCGAACACGCCATCAGGGCAGGCGGCGATGCACTCGCCGCAGCCGTCGCACAGCGCGGTATCGATGGTTATGTAATACTCGCCGCTGCCATCGGAGTAGCCGTACTGAATTTTGGCCTCCTCCCGCTCCCTGCCGGCGAGCCTCTCCGCGGCGAACAGGGCGGCCCCCAGCGCCCCCACCAGCTGCGGGTCCTCGCACAGCAGCGGCTCCAGCCCCACCTTCTCGGTGAGCTTAGCCACCATGCCCCTGTTCTTGGCGATGCCGCCGGTTATGCTGAAGTCCTTCTGTATCCCTACCCGCCTGAGCAGGTTGAAGCTGCGCTGGGCGATGGCGTCGTCCAGGCCGGCGAGGATGTCCGACTTGTCGATGCCCTGACGGCGGTAGGCGATGGCGTCCGACTTGGCGAACACGGCGCACACCGTGTTGAACGGTATGGCGTTCTTCGACTGCAGCGCCAGCTTCCCGCTCTCCTCCAGCGATACCCCCAGCACCTCGGCGATCATCTCCAGGAAGCGGCCGGTGCCGCCGGCGCACTTGTCGTTCATGGCGAAGTTGACCACCCTCCCCCGCTCGTCGCAGCTGATGGCCTTGTTGTCCTGCCCCCCCATATCGAGGATAGTCCTCACCGTGGGGAAGTACCAGGTGATGCCGCGGGCGTGACAGCTTATCTCCGAAACGTTCTCGTTGGCGAACGGCACCAGCACCCTGCCGTAGCCGGTGGCCACGATGTAGTCGATATCTTTAAGGACGATGCCGGCTCCACCGAAGAGCGCTTCCTCGGTGGCATTGGACGTCTGCACGCTGTCGGGCAGGGTGTCGGTGATGATCGACGATACGATCCTGCCGTCATCCATCAGCACGCCCTTGGCCGCCCTGGAACCGATATCGATCCCGGCAACTATCATCCCGCCGCCTCCTTCTCCACGTTCTCCCCGGCGATGATGGCGGCCCCCAGCGCCGCTACTATCTGCGGCACCTCGGGCACCATAACCTTGAACCCCAGATCCTGCTCGACGATGTTGATGAGGCCCTTGTTGAGGGCGACGCCCCCAACCACCGCCACATCTCTCTCGATGCCGATCCGCTTGCACATCACCATCACCCGGCTCACCATCGAGGCGTAGATGCCGGCCACCAGGTCCTCCGTCGGCGTGGGCGGCTGGCGGTGGACATGGGATATCACCTCCGACTCGGCGAACACGGCGCAGGTGTTGGACACCTCGGCGCGGGCCTGGGCCTTGAATGACAGCTCCGACATCTCCTCCAGCGACATCCGCATCAGCTTGGACATCTGCTGCAGGAATATCCCGGTCCCGGAGGCGCACTTGTCCTGGCTCTCCCAGTCGCTGAGGCGCCCCCTGGCGTTCAGCTTCAGCACCCCGCTGCTCTCGGCCCCCATGTCGATCACCGTGCGCACCGAGGGGAACAGGTGAAAAATGCCGCGGGCGAGGCAGGTGTTGACCGACTTGTGCTGCCGGCTGAAGGACACCGACTTGCCGCCGGCGCCGGTGGTCACTACATAGATATCATCGCCGACACCGAGACCGGCGCTGCGCAATGCCTCACCCATAGCCGTCGTGGCGCTCTGCTCGGCCTCGTCGCCCGAGCCGGTGATGCTGTACGATATTATGCCGTCATCGCCGAGGACCACCGCCTTGGTGGTCAGGCTGCCAACATCTATTCCTAACAATTGCATGGCAGTTAACCCTGAACCCATACGGGTTACCTGTCCTCCAGCAGCTCGAAGAACTGCTCCAGCTTGTCGCGTACCTCTTCCTCCGAGGCGACGGTGGGGTCGACCACATCGCAGTCTACGGTCAGCATGGGCACGTCGATGTCTTCCAATACATCCTTGAACAGTTTAATGGTAGCGCAGGTGTGCCGGCAACCCACGTTGGCCCAGAATACCGCGCCGTCGATGCGGTACTGCCTGGCGCAATCGACGATACTGTTGATAGCCCGCTCGTCCAGGGGGCCGAACATGCGCATCTCGGGGATCATGTAGGATTTCTGCGCCACGCTCTCCAGCGGTTTTTGGGGGTCGAGCCTTCCCTCTCCCCAGAAGGTGAAGAACGGCTCGGTGACGCTGACCGCCCCGAACTCCTCGGCCACCCGATCGAGGAAACCCAGCATGTGCATCGGCGGCAGGAAGAAGCTCATCAAACGGAAACGCTCGCGTGATACGATCCCCCTGCCCTCTTTGACCGCCTCAGCTAGCTCTCCCCGCAGTGCCTCCAGGTACTCGATGGCCTCCGGCTGCCCGGGGCACAGGTAATCCACCGTCAGCAGCTGCATGAAACCCAGCGGGGAGAACGGCGTGGGCACCGCCTTCCTCAGCTCGTTGATCTCCCGTATCAGTTCGATCTGGCGGTCCATCCGCTCCACGATCTCGGACAGGCGGTCCCAGTCCATCTTTTTGCCCGAGCGCTGCTCGAGGAAGCTGACCATATCCCCCAGCCCTTCGACCAGGTATTTCACCTCCTCGTCGCTCTGCTTGAACGGATGGTCCAGGAAAAACCCGTCGCTGCCGGTAACATCCATGATCAGTTCACCGCTCTTGGCAGTGTTATCGCAGACCAGGTTGGACCACAGCATGATGTCGGGACGGGGTATGGCCCCGGTCACGAACGCTCCGGCCAGCCCGCGGTGCGGCGTGCATATCTCCGACGCCAGTCCCAGCTCAGCGCTCGCCGACAGGATATCCTCGCTCTCGCCGGTGAACAGGGTCATCATCCAGGTGGTCACCTCGGTGTGCATGGGGACGATGTCCATGGCGTAAACCACCTCCACCGGGAAAAAGTCGGTGTGGGCGGCGATCAGTTTGCCTTCATCGCACGCCTGCAGCAGCCGCCGGTAGTAGCCCTCGAGCATACGGTAGTACAGCACATCACTTTGGCGCGCCCCGGGCGTGGACTGATTCATCCTCGTCATCAGGCGGCAAGCGCGTATTATGGCATCGATACTGTTGCCCCTTCGTTTCTCGACTGTCATTTCCTGCCCGCCTCCAGCATCTCCATGAAGGCCTGCACCCGGGTGGCTATCTGTCCCGATCCTGAGGTGCCGTACTCCACATCCAGTGCCAGGGTGGGTAGCCCCTCATCGGCGAGCCTTTTTGTTAACAGAGGCAAATCGTGCGCGTAAGGGACGCAGTACCTCACCGTCTCGCTGATGACCCCGTCGACCTTGTATTCGCGGGTGAAGTCTATGATCCGGTTGAAGCGCTCATCGGACGGGTACATACGGGCGCAGGGGAAGTTATTCAGGTAGCGCCGGGAGATAGCCTCAAGGATCGGCACGCCATCATCCAATTTTACCTCATCCCCCCAGTACCGAGTGCTGGTGCACAGCTCGTCGGTGACCACCAGCGCCCCCTGCTCCTCTATCGATTTGACTAACTCGGGGTTGGTCAGGACGCTGCCGACAATCATGAGCCGCGCCCTGCCGCTGTGAGCTTTGCCTGACGTCTCGAGCTCTTCTAGCAGCTCCTCCATCCAACGATTGAATATCTCCTTGGGCATGCGATAGGCAGCATTAAGCACCTCCATGGTCTCGGCACCGGTTATCGGCGGTTTATCGCGTTTGCGCAGCTCGTAGAGGCGTTTGAGTAAACTTCTCGAGTCATTGAGTAGCAGGGTTGACTGGTAAAGCGCATCGTCGGTAATGGCAACGTCGAGGTACTCCTCCAGATGTAGCTTGAATTTGAGAACCTCTTCGTAGTAGAGGCGTTGGGCCTTCTCGTCAAACTTGCGGGGCACGGTCAGAACGTGATGGAACGGCGTCCCGATGTACCGGCGCCACACATCGAACAGGCGTCGCGCGCCGTCGCAGGTGGAGCCGCCGACCACGCCGTCGAGGAAACCGTACTGCCCTTCCAGCCCCAGCTGCAGGCAGCTTCGCGAAAAGGAGCAGTTGTTGATGTACAGGTGGGCATTGCCCTCATCCAGTTCAGCCTCGTGCGAATACCCGATGATCCTTATCGGCAGGGCACCTGCGGCGTGTATTACCTCCTCGGGGACATAAGTGCAAAGCCAGCCGAAAACCTTTCTCCCCTGGCTCTTGTGCTCTAGTATTTGACTGGTTTGAGGGAAGGCCCTGTTGGCCTCCCGAAAGCGATCGAGGACGTTCAAAACTATAATATCTCCAACGTTAGGGACCGTGTTACACAGTAGTCGCTTTACCGATTCAACATACAGCCGAAGCGCTCAGTGACCTTTTACCTTATCGAAGCGCTTATTCAGCTTCGTAATCCCTGTGGCTATATTATATACCAGACCCAAGCTTCTCACAAATTCAGCTCCGGATGGAAACCGACGAAGATAGCACCCGGACCGGTTGAGTACCCCATCACCGGGCTGTAATCGCTGATTATCATGCTGAGGCAGTTGAATTCCTCCTGGAGCTGCTCGCTGAACCTCTGCGCGACGTCAGGGGCATCGGCGTGCGAAACCATGAAATGCAGAGCGTTGGTCTCTGCATCACCTTTGATTACCTCAATTATCTTCTTCAGCCCGTCCGACCTCTTCCTCACTATGTCGATAAATTCCATCGTGCCGTCATCGGACATGCGGTTCACCGGCCTGATATTCATCTTGGCGGCTTCCAACGCCTCCGATTTGGTCATGCGGCCGGTGCGGTAAGTGTAACCCAGCGTATCCAGCATCAGCACGCCGCCCGTCTTCTGCCGCACCTCCTCAGCGAGACCGGCCAGACGGTCAAGGTCCATCCCTCTCACCGCCGCCTTGGCCACCGCCAGTGCGATAAGCCCCTCGGCTCCGGCACAGGTCCGGGAATCCACAACCCGAATCCTGGTTTGAGGCGATTCCTCCTTCAGAGATTCCGCTGCGAGGTTCGCTGATTGGGCCACCGCACTTAGCTTGGAAGATATGGTTATGAACAGGATATCCTGATGGTCCTTGCTCAATCTGCGGAACTCTTCCAGCAGCAGCCCGGGGGTGACCGCCGACGTCATAAAATGATCGGGGTCTCGCTTTATTATCTCGTAAGCTTCGGCGGCACTCAGGGTTACGCCCTCTATATAGTCCTTATCGCCAACGGTGATGTTGGCCGCTGGAACCACCTTTATCCGGTGCTCTTCAGCCAGCCCGCCGGGGATACAGGCGACGGTATCGGTCATAACCAGCACATCGACCATATAAGCCTCCTCTCTAAATAACAAGTTGACTTATAGCATAGATTTACATATTTAGCAACACAACCTGATTACCATGCAGGCGCCAAGCCATAGTTTTAACGTAATATCATACCGGGCAGGCGATGCAAAAACGTTCAACTACAAAATGCGAGAGGGAATAAGATAAAATAACCTCCAGCGATATCGCCGCGGACCCGCCGGTTTACATCTTTGGCTTTGTAGCGGAGTGCAGCATCTGCTTCTTGAGACGCTCGACCATCATCTTGTAATTCTCTGGTGTCCTGAAGAACTCCCGCAGGTACTTGATCGAACCCGACGACGCGGTGGTTACGTCCATTCGGTACATCACCGCCTCTACCCCAGCATCGAACGCCCTTTCGAACCAGTCCGACATTGTCGCGATACGGGCGCTCGCAGCTTCAACGGGTAAAAAGTCTCCCGACTCTATACCGTAGTTGCCATCGATGATAAGCCACTCTGCTATCAGTCCCACGATATAGGGGCGGGCTACCGGAAGCCAGTCCACATTGGCCAGCCTGCCTATCTTCTCATCGTCGGCGCTCCTGTTTACTATATCTGCCACCTTATCGTGAACCGCACGATTAACGAGCGTGGCCAGCATCAATTGCTCCGACGCCACGTCATCATTGAATATCTTACGATAAAGGGCGACCCCCTCATCGTTTCTGGAATCGAAAAGGCTGTGCAGCCTCCATGTAGCCATGGTGGGATAACCCATAAAGGATAAAGAGCTCTGGGCCACCTCGCGCATCGTGATCTTGCGATCGCCATACTTATCCGCTTCCCCCTGCAAATGCTCGGCGGTGTGGAATTTGCTCTCTCCACGTCTAACCTCGTAAAGCCAGGGCGGGTCTAGCCTCCCGAACTTGCGCCTCAATTCCACATGAATCCTGTCGAGACTGGCGAAATCTTCAGGTCTGACGGTGCTCTGGGTGTTAGTCGATTTGGCTATCATCGGAGCCCAGCTATGCCCTTCTACCACTGTAAGCTTCAGCCATACGTTATCATCGACTTTATGCTTGTACTTGTGTAAAGTGTACGTGGTCTGACACCCGTTCGCTACCTGGAAATCGTTTATGGTAAGGGTCCCCTTTTGTTCATTATATTGAAAGGATGCACATAGAACGGTCAGCCCATTGTTGAGTACATGAAAATTCTTCCTATATACGGGAAACTCGAGCGATTTAACGATCTCCTTATTCACCTTGTTGGCCCCCAGTGGACCACGCACGTTCAACTCGAATATCGCCGCCCGGTACCTGTCATACGCGTCGATTATCTCCTTCGCAATCACGGTGGCGTCAGCCGCCCGGAAGTCCCCCGGGATCTCGTGATACATCCCCTTGGGTATGGTTAAGACCACCTGCGGCGTCGAAGGGGCTGATTCGCCAGCCTCGGCTGCTTCTTCCGCTTCCGCGATGACTATGGGTTTCAACAGGTCCTCTCGAATACTATCGAGCTCACTGGTATCGAGGATCTCCATTACCACGTCCTTGCTGTGGCTCTGGCCATCATATTCAAACATCCATGGTGCCTGACCGTCTTTATCGGCATATTCTTTCGCCTGTGGCTCCACACGAAGGTTGGTCACCACCGGCAGATACAGCGTATAGTCATCGTCGAGCAGAAATTGCTGTATCTCGGAGTGTGCCGCCCTTATATTGGCATTTCCATTCTCTCTAACATATTCCTCATCGTGAAGCTTCTGCGTCGCCACCCTGAACCAATGGACCATCGCCCTAGCAACGTACGCTCCCTCATCGGAAGAATACCTTGATTTTAGAAGGATGATCCTTCCGTTCAGTTCATCGACCCAGTACCCGTCGATCTCCATGTTCCCCGAACCGCCAAGATTGACATGCTTCTTCAACTCAGCATCATCGGGATCCTGGTTAGCCAGTAAGCATGACAGCGCCCAGTGCCTGAAGGCTAGTGCCGTATGCCCGGCATAGAGCTTGTCGGCTATATCTCTGACTTCGCTTGCGGCAGATTTTACCTCTGTCATTTTTGCCTCCCCCCTCCCTTGCCCTGGGTGGCATAGCGCATGGCGCGTACCAGCACATTGCTGTCAACCCGACCCTTAACCAGGTAATCTTTTGCCCCGCGCCGCAATGCCTCCGCCGATACCGCCTCATCGGCAAGCCCGGTGAGAACCACGATCGGCATATCCGGTGCATGGGTGTGAACTTTGACCAATGTATCAAGCCCGCTGCTATCCGGCAGCCCCAGGTCCAGCAACACCGATTCAAAGGAATCAGAGTCCAAGCTCTGCAAGGCTTCAGCAAGGCTTTTCACATGTACAAACTCTAACTGGGCGGCACCTTCTACCTCCTTAATCATCTCCTCGATCAACCTGGCATCTCCAGGATTATCCTCTACCAGCAGAATTTTCATAACCGTTATGTATCCTTCAATATTAGAGACACAATTTACCTATAATACACTACACCCCTAAAGCTATCCTGTCAAGTTCAAATATATCTAAAGGAGTGCAATATGGTCGATTTAGCGATAAAAAACGAGGACAATGCAAGTGTATAAGACTGCCGCATCCGTGTTATACTAAGCTGGGTCCAACAAACCCGCCTGTGTCATAAAATCGATTCTTATCGCAAGGATACTTCCCATGACTGAAAACGATATCTATCAGCAACTGGCCGAAATGATCGACAGGGAAGACGTGGTCGGCGGTCCGGTGACCCCCGCTCTACTGAGGCTTGTGAGGTTGCAGTTCACGCCTGAAGAGGCTCATCTTGCAGTCAAGATAACGTTGACAGGCGGCACGCTGGAGGAACTATCAGAGAGGCTGGCGATGGATAAGGATAAGTTAAAACAAAAACTTATGACTATGGCCGATAAAGGAATTATCATTTACGACCCCGCTGATGAAAACCCGGTATACCGCTGCGTGGGCATGACCGCCGGAGGCCTCACCGAGACAGGCATGTGGGGCGGCATCAGATTCCCTTTCAGTGTGCAACTGGGCAAAGAACTGAACCAGCTTTCCAGGGATCATGCTGAGGGCGCCCTCGCCAAGCTGGGGTTTCCCTTCACCCCGGTATGGGCCGGAATGCTGGCCCTGCCAGACGATGCGCTGCCCGAAGAGAACCTCGCCGAAGCCGTCAAGGATGCAGGCCACTGGAGTGTTTCGCTATGCCCCTGCCGTACCAGTCGGGCGCTGGTCACCCCGGAAGACACCTGCGAGCATATGATGCAGACGTGCGTGCACACCGGTCCGCTCAGCCGCTGGGCGGTGAAACACGGCATGGCCCGCGAGTTGACTTACGATGAGCTGGTGGAGCTGCTTAAGAAATGCAATCAGGACGGCCTTGTACACACTATCAACATCTACGGCCTTATCTGCAACTGCTGCGAGGATTGTTGCGCTATCTTCCATACATACAAGATGGGTGTACCGACATTCATCCCCTCCCCATTTGTAGCACAACCGGACGAGGAGGAGTGCACTGCATGCGGTACCTGTGCCGAGCGATGTCCGGTAAACGCGATCCGAGTAGACGAATACGCGATAGTAGATCAGGATAAGTGCCTCGGCTGCGGCGCATGTGTGCCGACGTGTCAGACAGAGTCGATCAAACTGGTCAGGCGACCGAAAGTCGGGGAATAGCTGTAAGTATTGAAATATCGCTCTGCAGTATCGAACCTATAATACAGGCAAACTGCGTTCATGTTGTAAACTCATCATCAATCACCAATTCACATACCCCCGGGGGCAAAGGCTCTTCACCGCACATGCGCTGATGTTCTTTTTTCATGCACTTATCCATTACAACGTCCAGACCCGATCCCCGTGCCCTCGCGGCAGCCTCGCCATTCACAACTTCCTCCTGCATCCAGACGGCCTTTGCACCTATGCCAATCGATTCCTCGACGACTCCTGCGACCTTTTCGGAGCGTCGGAATATGTCCACCACATCCACAGGCTCTGGGATTTCAGTAAGGCTGGCGTAACTCTTTTCACCTAAAATCTCTTGCTCTCGCGGATTTACCGGGATAACCCTATAGCCATGTCCCTTCAAATACTGTGCAACGCCATAGCTCGGTTTCTTCCGGTCGGCAGATAAACCAACGATAGCTACAACCTTAGATGAGCGCAGAATTTTCTCCTCTGTGCTGATTGATTTATCCATAGCCGCTATCGAGAAGTTCATCTATCTGGAGCGGGTGATGGGATTCGAACCCACGACTCCTTGCTTGGGAAGCAAGCACTCTACCACTGAGTTACACCCGCA
>CAYUWM010000045.1:9560-13280 GCA_964448395.1 uncultured Dehalococcoidales bacterium | reverse complement strand
GATGTCTTCTGCATTGTACTTACGAGTGGCCGTCTGGTGAAGAAGTATTATATATCATGCCGGAGAGTAGCGTAATAGTTTCAACCTACAACCATTCACCGACTATTGAAGCGAGCTACAATGATCTACAGAACCAGCTATGATATGTAGATAGTTGACCGCGCCTATGACTCTCCCCTTTTTATCTACAACCGGGACCTCGTAGAAGCCGCGATCAATCATAATATCTATCGCCTTTTGTATTTCATCATCCGGCTTTACACTAGCTGGAGAACCCATGATATCGCCGACTTCTCCCGCGCTCATCATGCGCAGTGTTTCCATCCCGGAGAAGAATGAATGGCCAGTCTTCCCGTACTCGCAGACCTCTACCGATTTCAGTACTTCCTTAGGCGTTAATATGCCTCTGAGTTTGCCATCAGCATCTACAACACAGGCAAGCGTGGTTTCTTTGCTCTTGGCTATCTTGCCTACTGTTTCAAATATCGAGTCTATCTCATGAACTGCTACGAATTTCTTTGTCATTAATTCTTTGACCAATTTACTCATATTAGTTCTCCATCCCACAACAACATTTACAGAGTTAATCGACCAGAACACTATACTAGAGAAGATGGTAATTTACAACATCAAGTAGGCAGAAGCTATTGCAAGGGGTTTTGATCAATAAATGGCTAGGCTTGACAAGGTCGAAATAAATCTTGACATCAGGCTAACACACCGGCCCCTTACAAAACGTTCTCAACGTTCTTCCTGTAGACTTGCGGTAGATTGTTTCAATAAGAAATGCTAGCCCCACCATGGCCACAAGAATCCATATCTCATTAGGTGAAGTGGTCGCTCTTTGCCATATCAGTGCTGCAAGAGCACCTATACAGATGATAGTACCCAAAAAAGACACCCACCTTTTTGATTTAGTGATCGATGAAAGACGCACATTGGAAGCATTCACCGCAGCAAATATTAACAGGAAACCGGCACTGCCCATTATTACTATTCCAGATAGGTCTAATAAGTTTGCAAGTAGAAGTGTTAGACCGGAAGTGATAAGTAATCCTTCAATCGGACGTTTCCAGATCTTGCGATCTAATTCCTCTGGTAGTTCACCGTCTTTGGCTATAACATAGCTGATGCGGGCCGCTCCGTAGAGTGTGGCATTAATGGCGGAACCTGTTGATAACAGAGCTGCGATAGCTATCATAATGAAACCTGCGTTCCCTAAAAAGGGCCTAGCCGCCTCTGCGAGCGCGTAGTCTTCTGCTCGTACAATCTCCGCAATCGAAAGGTTCCCAACTGTAACTAAAGAGACAAGAATATATAGAATAACAACGAATGCTACTGCTGAAAAAAAGGCTCGTGGTAGAGTCCTTCGTGGGCTCCTCACGTTTTCTGCAGTGTTAGCGATAAGTTCAAAACCTTCATAAGCCAAGAAAATAATCATACCGCCAGCGATAAGTTGCAACGGTGAGCTCCAGGTTGAAGGTTCCAATTGATGGGTGTTAACACTCCATAGTCCCACGCCCAGAAACACAAATAATATAACAACCTTTAGTGCGACGATATAATTTTCAGTTTTGCCTACTGCTCTTGCACCTAATATATTCAGCGCTGTAAAAAGAATGATTGCGCCACTGGTGAGCACATGTTTCCAAACCTGTTGCGAGGTTCCCGTGAAGAAACTGGAACCGTAGCTGCCGAAGGCGTAAGCATACAGCGACAGCATGACGATGTAACTTAACCACAGGAGGACGTTTAGTCCACCGGTGAATATCCCAAGGCCAAAAGCCTGATTCAAGAACTCAACTGTTCCCCCCTGGCTGGGGTATGCTATGGATAACCGGGCATAGGAATAAGCCGTAACCAGAGCCACAATACCTCCAACAGCAAATGCAATCGGGACTCCACCGTGTGCCAAGCTAACTGCCAGCCCGAGCACAGCGAAGATACCTCCACCAACCATACCTCCAATACCGATTGAAACAACCGACCAGTACCCAAGTGATTTTTGTACCTCTGGTGCATCACTCATATCTTCACTACCACTGACTGCGCATGTAATCAGCCAAGAACAAGGAATGCTTTAGTTTTTGAAATGTTCATTCATTCTATCTGAAATATCGGGGTATTGTAC
The DNA here is from genome assembly GCA_964448395.1 of uncultured Dehalococcoidales bacterium. Taxonomy (GTDB): domain Bacteria; phylum Chloroflexota; class Dehalococcoidia; order E44-bin15; family E44-bin15; genus CAYUWM01. The sequence goes on along the minus strand of CAYUWM010000045.1, from coordinate 11,149 downwards.
ATTGCACGCAAGCTTATACCGGATGCCTTCTGTCCTGTGCTTACGACCATACGTTATCTCTAAGTTTTTAGTTGAAAAAGACGCCCTGGGGTTTGTCCTCCGGGCGTCTTTCCGTAAATCAAGCGTGGTGGCCGCTCACCATTGAACGAACATCGGCATCACCACGTGGATGTACTTGTCATCGCCCACCGGCCGGAGCACGCCGGGGCTGGAGGGACTGCTGGTCTCCAGCACGACCCTCTCCGCATGCAGCACGCCGAGCACATCGCTCAGGTACTTGCTGTTGAAGGCGATCTTCGATTCCTCCCCCTCGACCGCCGCATCCACCTCGCCGGTGTTGTCCCCCACCTCCTCGGCGCGGGCCGACAGCTCGATCTTGCCCGGCTTCTTCCCCTCGCCGGGGGTCACCAGCAGCCGCACGATGGCGCTTCCCTCGCGGGCGAAGATAGAGGCGGTCTTCGTCGCCTTGGTGAAATCGGCGAGGGCCACCTCGGCGCGGGTGGTATAGCGCTCGGGGATAAGCTGGTTGTAGTTGGGGAATGTTCCCTGTATCAACTGCGATACTATCTCGATATCCTTCAGCCGGAACAGCACCTGGCTCTTGCCGGGGTTGATGGTCAGCTTGACCGGCTCCTCCTGGTCGGCGATGAGGCGCTGCACCTCGTTGAGGGCGCGCGCCGGGATTATCACGTCGGTGCGCTCGGCGATGGGCTGCGCCACGGTCGCCTTGTGAACCGCCAGCCTGAAACCGTCGGCGGCGACCATGGTCAGGCTCTTGCCCTCGAACTCGCACAGTATGCCGGTGAGCACCGGTCGCGTTTCCTCGGTGGCGGCGGCGAACACCACCTGAGCGATGGCCGCACGAAGGGCATTGACATCGATGCTGGTGGTGATCCCGTCCCCGATGGAAGGGATGGGAGGGAACTCGTCGGCGTCCACCCCGTTGATACGCCCGGCGAAGCGGGCGCACTTGAGCTCCACGGTCTTGGTCTTGGGCGACAGCGCTATATCGATGGTATCTTCCGGCAACGAATTAACGAAGTCGGTCAGCAGCCGTGCCGGCACAGTGATGGCGCCCTTCTCGGCTACCTTGGCATCCATCCAGCAGCTTATGGCGATCTCCAGGTTGGTGGCCGCCAGCTTGAGTTTCGAGTCCTCCGTGGCCAGCAGCACATTATTGGTGATGGGCAGCGTGCTCCTGGTGGCCACCGCCCGCCCCACGATGCTCAGTCCCTTGCTCAGATTCTCTTGAAGACATGACAGCTTCATGAATCACCCCTCCTCATAAGTAGCATGTAGTATACACTAAAAAAGCGATAACCTCAAGCCATTACAATATTCACCAGCCGACGCGGTATATATATCACCTTGTTTACCTTCTTATCGTTGAGGTAAGCCCTGATCTTTTCCCGCCCCAGCGCCAGCTCCCGCGCCTCGTCCTCCGATATGGTCACCGGCACCTCGACCTTGTCCCTGACCTTGCCGTTCACCTGTATCACCAGGGTGAACTGCTCCTCGGCGGCGAGGGCCTCATCCCATTCGGGAAAGGCCTGCGAATGGATGCTGTATGCATGGCCGGTCCTGTCCCA
>CAYUWM010000045.1:0-9460 GCA_964448395.1 uncultured Dehalococcoidales bacterium | reverse complement strand
CCCATTCGGGAAAGGCCTGCGAATGGATGCTGTATGCATGGCCGGTCCTGTCCCATAGCTCCTCGGCCAGGTGAGGCGTGCTGGGCGCCAGCATCAGCATCAGCGCGTCGACGGCTTCCCTGAAGGCGTCCGCAGCGGCGGTTCCCTCCTCCCGTACCTTGCCCAGGTAGTTGGTGAACTCCATCAACGCCGCGATCATGGTATTGAAATGGAACCTCTCCATGTCTTCGCTGACCTTCTTGATTGTTTTGTGGGTGATATGCCTCAGCTCCTTGGTCACGGACGCATCTTCGCTCGATGGCTGGTAACCGTCGAGCACCAGGGCCCAAACACGGTTCAGCCAGCGGGAGATGCCGTTTATCCCGCGGTCGTCCCACTCTCCCCCCTGCTCCCACGGCCCGATGAACATCAGGTACACCCGTACCGCGTCGGCGCCTATCTTGGAGACGTAGTCGTCGGGGGTGATGACACGGCCCTTGGACTTGCTCATCTTCTGCCCCTCGGTGACGATTATCCCCTGGTTGAACAGCCGGGTGAACGGCTCGTCGAAATCCACCACGCCCAGATCGCGGATGGCCTTCACGAAAAAGCGGGCGTACAGCAGGTGCATGGTGGCGTGCTCGGCACCGCCGGTGTACTGGTCCACCGGCAGCCAGTATCTCATCTTGTCCGGGTCGGCGGGGCCGTTCCCGTAGCCCGCGCTGCAGTAGCGCAGGAAGTACCACGAGGAGCACACGAAGGTGTCCATGGTGTCCGTCTCCCGCCGCGCCGCGGCGCCGCAGGCGGGGCACGTGGTGTTAACGAAAGATTCGCAGTACTTCAGCGGCGACTCTCCGGTAGGGCGGAACTCGGCGTCCTCCGGCAGCAGCACCGGCAGGTCTTTCTCCGGCACCGGCACCAGGCCGCACTTATCGCAGTAAACCATGGGTATGGGGGCGCCCCAGTAGCGCTGGCGGGAGATGAGCCAGTCTCGCAGGCGGTAGCTCACCTGCCTCCTGCCGTAGCCCTGCTGCTCCATGAAATCGGCTATCGCCTCGATCCCCTGCCCGCTGGGCATGCCGCCGAAGCGGTCCGAGTTGACCATGGTGCCCGCCTCGGTATAGGCCTCGGTCAGCTCCTCCCCAGACCATCCCGGCGGCGCGATGACCACCTTTATCGGTATATCGAACTTTTTAGCGAACTCGAAGTCGCGCTCGTCGTGGGCCGGGACCGCCATCACCGCGCCGGTGCCGTAGCTCAGCAGCACGTAGTCGGCGATCCAGATGGGCACCCGCTCCCCGTTTAACCTGTTTACGACATACGAGCCGGTGAACACGCCGGTCTTCTCCCGCTCGGTGGAGGTGCGCTCGATATCCGACTGCCGCCGCGCCCGCTCCACGTACCGCTCCACCTCCTCCCTGTGCTCGGGCGTGGCGAGACGCTCCACCAGCGGGTGCTCCGGCGCCAGCACCACGAAGGTGACACCGTAGGTGGTGTCCGGCCGGGTGGTGAACACGCGGAACTCCCCGCCGTCCTCCAGGTCGAAGATTATCTCCACCCCCTCGCTCCTGCCGATCCAGTTCCGCTGCATTGTCGCTATCCGCTCCGGCCACTGCAGCCGGCTGAAGTCGAGCAGCTCATCGGCATACCTGGTGATGCGGAAAAACCACTGCTCCAGGTCCTGCCGCGCGACAGGCGAATCGCATCGCTCGCATAAGCCTTCGCCCACCACCTGCTCGTTGGCCAGCACCGTCTGACACTGCGGGCACCAGTTCACCGGCGCCTTGGCACGGTAGGCCAGCCCCCCATCATACAGCTTGAGGAAAAACCACTGCGTCCACCGATAATACTGGGGCAGGCAGGTGATCACCTCCCGCCTCCAGTCATACGTGGAGCCCATACGCTTGAGCTGCTCCCGCATCCGCTCCACGTTGTCCATGGTCCACCTGAAGGGGTGGATGCCGCGCTTGATGGCGGCGTTCTCCGCGGGCAGGCCGAATGCATCGAAGCCCATGGGGTGGAGCACGTTATAGCCCTTCATCCGCTTGAAGCGGGCGTGAACATCGGAGGGGGCCATGGCATACCAGTGCCCCACGTGGAGGTCCCCCGATGTGTAGGGGAACATGGTGAGCGCGTACCACTTGGGCCGCGGGTCGTCCTCACCGACCTCGTAAAGGCGATCATCGGCCCACCGCTGCTGCCACTTGGGCTCTATCTCCCGGGGTTGATACCTGGACTCAGTCTTCTGCTGCATATCTCCTGTTTACTCGACTATAGATTATAAGATAACGAGGCGAAAAAACAAAGACCCGCAGCTTGACTAATTCCACGTATTTTTGTAGACTACTGTTGCTCCGGGCCCGTAGCTCAGCGGCAGAGCACTCGGCTCATAACCGATTGGTCGTAGGTTCGATCCCTACCGGGCCCACCACTGATATCCCTGCATCTCTAGCTGCTTATTGGCTACCCCGCCTTGGCCTGCAATCCATCCGACCTGTCTTTCGATATGCGAGACCCGGCTGTGGACCGTTGCCAGATGGGAGCCAACCGTGGGTTAAAATGGTAAAACAGAAACCGTTCAAGAGGGAAGGGGCGGGGATGGGCAGTTGTCCTCTTATTCAGAGGTGAGCGGTTCATCAAGAACGAGGCAGAGCCATGATTGCGTTTATCCTTGAATCCTGCCCATCCCTTGGAACATATTATAGCATTTTTCAACTATTTTGTGCAATACCCAAATCAACATGAAATCGAAACTGCTGCCCGCCCGAAAAAATCGCAACAGCTACATACGCCGCACTATCCCTCCAAGCATAACGCATAATGTTATTTTGTTAGCGTTAGTGGTAAAATTGGCTTACAATGGCAAGCGATCAGGATAATGTGAAACGTCACCTCGGCCGCACCGATATCGAGATCAGCCCCATCGGGCTCGGCACCTGGCAGTTCTCGGAGGGGCACGGGATGCACCGGTTCTCCTACTCCGTACTGGTAAACCATGAGACCAATGATATCGTTAAGGCCGCGCTGAACGGCGACATCAATTGGTTCGATACCGCAGAGTTCTACGGCAACGGCCGCTCGGAAAGAGGTCTCTCGAAAGCCCTGCAGACAGCAGGCAAGGCCAACGGCGATGTGGTGATAGCCACCAAATGGTGGCCATTCCTCAAGTCGGCGCGCTCTATAAAGACCAGCATCGGCCAGCGCCTGGACTGCCTAGAGCCATTCGGCATCGACCTGTACCAGATACACTGGCCGTTCTCGTTCTCCTCCATCGAGGCGGAGATGGACGCGATGGCCCACCTTGTCGAAGCCGGTAAGATCCACGCAGTAGGTGTCAGCAACTTTTCAGCCAGCCAGATGCGCAGGGCACATCAGGCCCTCGCCCGCCTCGGCATCCCGCTTGCCTCGAACCAGGTAAGGTACAACCTGCTCGACAGGAAAATCGAGACCAGCGGTGTGCTTGAAACCGCCACAGAGTTGGGGATCACCATCATCGCCTACACCCCGCTCGACATGGGGCTGCTTACCGGCAAGTTCCACCGGGATCCCCAGCTTCTGCGCAGCCGCCCCTTTTTCAGGAGAAATGTTATCCGCAGAAGGTTGAAACTGAGCCAGCCCGTACTCGGAACCCTCGAGGAGGTAGCCGAAAAACGAGGTGTGACCGCAGCGCAGGTAGCCCTGAACTGGACGGTGAACTATAACGGGGACACCGTGGTCGCCATCCCCGGGGCCAGCAGGACGCAGCACGCCGATGAAAGCGCCGGCGCGATGCATTTCACCCTCTCCGCCGAGGAGATGGATCGCATAGATCAAATTTCGCGCCAATTCCGTTTATAATGTTTGAGGCTTTACACCTCCGTCGATATTGGTGGTAAAATGTATTCGTCGACGTCTGAGCGCCTCGGGCAAAGCAGCAAATCTGGACACAGAACAGACGTTGAGGAGGACAATGTATGAAGATTCTGCTGGTGGAAGACAACCCCGGCGATGCCCGGTTGCTACAGGAGATGCTCAAGGAGGCAGACGCGGCCCATTACCAGTTGACACTCGCGGAACGCCTTGCCGATGCCCTGCAGCGAATCAGCGAAGGCGCGTTCGATGTAATCCTGCTCGATCTGGCGCTGCCGGACAGCCACGGGATCGAGACCTTCAACGAGATACACCGGCAGGCACCTTCAGTGCCGGTAGTGGTGCTGTCCGGCTTCGACGATACAGCGTTTGCAACAGAGGTAGCCGAGGCCGGCGCACTTAGCTATCTGAACAAGAACAGCGTGGAAAGCGATATCCTGGTGCAAACCATCAACGACGCCATAGCCCGCGGCCGGTCGCAGAAGTAGCGCGACCCGCCACTGACGGAGATGTATATTGAACATACCGGACGGGGATATCACTCCCCTGAGACCCATTAAATGGTATAAAAAGCTCTCCACAGATAAGGGCCGGCTGGAAGCCGGCGTCTTTTTAGTGGAGGGGGAAAGGGCCATCAAGCAGATCATCCACCGCGATGCGGATAAGATAATCGAAATCGTGACCGCTGAAGAACTGCCTACCGTCTACCGCGATTATCCTGCGAGATATATCACCGACAGCCAGTTTCGTTCGATATGCCACTCGAAGACACCTCAAGGACCGCTGGCCGTCGTCCGCATGCCTCCCGACATCTACTCCGACCATCTGCCTGTCGACATTGGCGACAGAGTGCTGCTGCTCGAGGATGTGCAGGACCCGGGAAACGTGGGCACCCTCATCCGAACGGCCGCAGCGCTCGATTTCTCCGGGGTCATCCTCTCCACGAAATGCGCCGATCCCCTCTCTCCGAAGTGCGCGCAGTCAACCGCTGGCTCGGTCCTGTCGGTATGGATCAGGCGCACCAGCCGATATCTAGACATGTTGCGAACCCTGCAGGAGTCTGGATATGCAGTTGTAGCAGCAGACCTCAACGGAGAGCAAGATGTGACCATCCTGAATGAGCGGGATAAGATCGTGCTGGCGCTGGGCAACGAGGCGTCGGGGCTTTCCAGCGATGTCCTTAACGCAGCCGATTACCGCATAAAGATTCCCGTCAATCGTGATAAAGCGGAATCGCTGAACGTGGCTGCCTGTGGCGCGATCTGCATATTCCTCAGTTCTCGGAAATAAATTTTTGTTGTTGTTGACAGCCCCTCCAGCGCAACTTAGAATGGGGCTCAGAGGGCAATACAAATTGAGTAAAGTAAGACTGCTATATGACCTGCAGCTGATCGATCTGGAGATGGACGCCAAGAAGGCGGCTCTGGCCGAGATAACCGACCGCATAGGGAAAAGCGAGGCTCTGGATGAGGCTCGTGCCGCCCTCGCTGAAGAGGAAGAACATCTCACAGAGCTGGAACGGGGGCAGCGGGAAAGGGAAAGCGAGGCGGATGACCTGGAGGCCAAAGCTGCCGTCGCCGAGGATAAGCTTTACGGCGGCAGTGTGAAGAATCCCAAGGAGCTTGCCAGCTTCCAGGAACAGCTCAAAACCTACAAAGCTAAAATCAAGGATCTGGATGACAAGACACTTAATATCATGGAGCAGATAGATACGGTTGAGCAGGGATTGGCCACCAAGCGGGATGAGTTGGCCAAGATGGAGCAAGAGTGGCAGGCGGAGCAGGAATCGCTCATGCGCGAGCAGTCCGAGTTAAGCGCTGTGCTGAGTGAACTGGAGGGCAAAAGGAACGAGCTGGCATCCAGAGTCGAGCCACCGATCCTAGAGCTCTATAATACCTTAAGGCAAAAGCGGCAGGGGAAAGCGATAGCCAAGGTGGAACAGGGGATATGTCAGGGTTGCCGCATCGCCCTGCCGATGAGCGAACTGCAGCGGGTCAAGACCGGCCAAACGATAGTGCAGTGCGGCAGTTGCGAGAGAATCCTGTATCTGAGCTAGTCAATGAAAGCGATCGGCTATTTCCGGGTGACCATCGACGCTGATATGGGGGTGCCATCCACTATGGTCGAGCAGGAGCACGGCTTCTCCCGTTTCTGCGCGGAACAGGGCTACGAGCCGTCAACCGTCTTCTCCGATATGGACTCGGGCACCCGGGTCAGTGTCGATGAGTACCAGAATATGATCCGCCACATCCGGAAGCAGCCGGAGAAGGTCATCGTTGTGTCCAAGAGCCTGAGCCATATACACCCCGACGTTAAGGAAGTGGCACGCTGTCTTCTGGAACTCGACGGTCTCGGGGCTGCCGTCGCCATAACCGACGGCGAAATCGACGACCCGCTGGCAGCCGCCGTCCAGCTGTGGTCCGCTCAGCGCGAGGGGGAGAGCAGCGGGGATCGGGTGAGGGAAGCGATGAGAAGCAGGGCGATCCACGGCAAGGGCATGGGCAAACCGCCGTTCGGCTACCGCATCGGCCCCGACCAGAAGCTGGAGGTCGTTCCCGAGGAGGCCAAGACGGTGGAGCTTATCTATAAATTATATCTCCAGGACAGGATGGGCGTCCGCCTCATCGCCCGCTATCTGAACGAGCAGGGGATAACCACCCGGCGCGGCGGGCGGTGGAGTATCGTGGGCATCCGCGATATCCTGCGCAACAGGGCATATGTCGGCACCTACTCCCGTTTCGGTGTAAAGGTCCCCGACAGCCACCCGGCGATAATCCAGAATTACGTGTTCACCACGGTGCAGGCGCAACTCAAATCAAACGTCAAGAGGAGAGAATATACACCGCGGGAGCCTTTCCTGCTGGCCGGTCTGGCCTACTGCGGGTATTGCGGCAACAGGATGATGGGAGTGAACCGCAACCAGACATGGACACATCGCCGGGACGGTAAGCAGATGCAAAAGGACTATCGATATTACCAGTGCCAGTCGCGGGCCAACCAGAGCTTCTGCAGGTACAACACCCGCAAGGCGGACGATCTGGAGAGCTCCGTCCTCGCCGAGTTGCGCAAGCTGAGCGACCCCGATGCCAGGCAGCAACTGGTAAGACAGCCTCCAACGGCTAAGGAACACGGCAAAGGAGAATGGCCTGAACTGACCAAGAGGGTGAAAGCCATCGACCGCAAGTTTCGCGGATATCTTGACAAGGCTGCACAGGGTACTATTTCTGTTGAGGAACTGCGCGCCGCAGGCCGGGATCTGGTACGGGAGAGGCAGTTCCTGTCACAGAGGCTGAACCTGATTGAAGCTGAAGCTAAAGGAGACATAACCACGGAACAGCGACGTGAAGCCGTTCTGGAGATGCTGGACCACCTCCAACAACGCTGGGGCTCCCTCGATATCCATGCGAGAAAAGCCCTGCTGCAATACGTGATCGATCGCATCGTGGTGTTTGATAAACACGAGGAGCTCCTGCTGAGACTGTGACACAATCGAAACGCCTGACCATCTACAGCGACGGCGCCGCCATCCCCAACCCCGGCCCCTCCGGCATAGGTGCGGTGCTGTACGATGCGAAAGGCGGCGTGGTCGCGGAGATATCGAAATATATAGGTGAAGCCACCAACAACCGGGCCGAGTTCATGGCCCTCATCGCCGGCCTGGAGGAGGCGCTGCGTTTGGGGGCGACCGGTGTCGATATCAAGCTCGACTCCGAGCTGCTGGTGAGGCAGATCCAGGGCACGTACCGCAGCAAGAAAATGAAGGAGCTGTACGGGCAGATACGCCGTCTGCTCGGCGAGTTCGAGGTGTACACCGTGGAGCACGTACCGCGCGCCCAGAACAAGCACGCGGATGCCCTGAGCAAGCGCGCCATCCAGAAGCGCTAAGGGATTGTAGCGGAGCCAGACAGCGCAGATGCACATTGAGTACTATTTGATCGGTAAAATATTACATTTGACTGCGCTTTACAAGAACTATATAATGCCACTATTCATAGAACCAATTTAAAACCAGAGTTGGATGCACAAAGGAGATGAATAAATGGCTGTCCCAGATTACCAAAGCTTGATGCTGCCCATTCTCCAGTATGCTGCAAGAAAAGGAGACGAGGTATCGACAAGCGAGGTCGTTGAATCGTTAGCAAAGGAATTGAACCTTACAGATAAAGACCTGCAAGAATTGCTCCCCAGCGGTATTCAATCAACATTCGTTAATCGAGTTGGTTGGGCATCAACATACATGAAAAAGGCTGGGTTGCTGGAAGCAACACGCAGAGGCTTCTTCCAAATCACTGACCGAGGGAAAGATCTTCTTAGTAAACATCCCAAGAGTGTCGATAGAAAAGTTCTCCAACAATATCCCGAGTTTCGTGAATTTCAACAGCTCAAGGGAACAAGAAGTAGCCATAAAACTGTCCAGCCAAGAGTAGCCCCTGATGTTGCAACAGCAACCCCATCAGAAGCATTGGAAGAAGCCTACGAGAATTTGCGTGATGAGTTAGCAGATGAATTGCTCAGCAAGCTGAAGAGAATCTCACCATCTTTCTTTGAGCGAAGTGTGGTTGAATTGCTTGTAAAAATGGGCTATGGCGGTTCACGTGCTGATGCAGGGAAGGCCATCGGCAGGAGCGGCGATGGCGGTATCGATGGAATCATAAAAGAGGACAAACTTGGGCTTGACGTCGTTTATATACAAGCAAAGCGATGGGACAACAGCCCAGTAGGCAGACCCGATGTAATGCAGTTTGCAGGGGCGCTCCAAGCGCAAAGAGCAAATAAAGGCATCTTCATCACTACTTCCAGATTCACAGACGATGCCCGCAGCTATGTTACGCAGATCGGCACTAAGATTGTGCTAATTGATGGAGAACAACTGACCAATTTGATGATTGATCATGATATCGGAGTGTCCACAATATCCTCATATCCAGTCAAGAAGATAGACACCGATTATTTTGAAGAAAACATCTAGCAATCACATTACTAAATGTTATATATTCACCAATAAATCGTGATTCTTCACCTGCCGGATAATCGCAAGTACAAGACATAAGACATCCCCTGTTTGTCATTTTGACTTATAGCGCTTTTGTAGTAAAATACATACAGGGTCAGGTGAACCGGGTGACCGCTCTTCGACTATGTCGGAGGGAGGAAAGTCCGAGCTCCACCGGGCAGCAGGCTGGGTAACGCCCAGGGTCCGGCGGTGTAAACTGCCGGATACGGAAAGTGCCACAGAGATATACCGCCTTTTTCACCGTGCCGCAGCTGAGCAGGGTGAAAAGGGTAAGGGTGAAAAGGCGAGGTAAGAGCTCACCGCTCCGGTGGTGACACCGGGGGCCAGGCAAACCCCCTGCGGAGCAAGGCCAAATAGAAGGGGAGAGGGCGTCCGGCCTCGATTGAACCCTCGGGTAGGCCGCTTGAGGTGGCGGGTAACTGTCATCCCAGATAAATGGTCACCGCCCCGATTCTGTCGGGGTACAGAACTCGGCTTACAGGTTCGCCCGGCCCTTTTTCTTATTCGGGCAGACGCTATAGCCGGTAATCCTGAATGCAGATTCAGCGATATTCAAGTGTAAGGTGAACCGTCGATGGATAACGAGCTGTCACCGGAAGCCGTCCGCCGCGGCCTGAA
>CAYUWM010000044.1:0-13427 GCA_964448395.1 uncultured Dehalococcoidales bacterium | reverse complement strand
CGGCATCTGGCTACTCCATATCTACGTGCGCCGGCAGCAACAATCCCATACAGCTATATGCCAGCCTGTCCACCACCAACACATCGCTGACGCCGTACCTGCAGACGTGGAACGTGACCAGACAGTAAAGCTCTTCAATTGCCAGTCGTGTCAAGGCCCTAAAAGTTAGCTACAGTTCAACCCCGCTACTATCGAAAAGTGTCTAGGGAGATATGGTAGCGCATCGCTCGCCGGAACCGTAAAAATCGCGGCTCTGCCAGCCTCCTACTTGACTTTTTACATAAAAACTGCTTAAAATGGCTGCAGGTTGCTATATAAGTCGGGGAGCGAACAATAACAAGGATTCACTCGGGCAAAGCTCTGGGTCCCCACCGGGTCAACCTCCCGGGGAGGGTTGAGCCATAAAGCGCAACATCCTCCTGCTCACGGTGTCTCTATGCCTGCTGGCGCTGGCGATGGCGCTGATGCTGTTGACACCCAGCGCGCAGGCGGCGGGGAAAACCTGGTACGTGGACGATGACGGGACGCAGTGCCCCGACGCCAACTTCTCCACCATACAGCAGGCCATCAACAACGCCTCCGCCGACGATGTCATCATCGTGTGCAATGGCACGTACAACGAGAACATCAGCGTCGATAAGCCGCTGGTCATCCTCTCGCAGAACGGACCCAGCGTCACCTTCATTAACGGCGGCGGGGCTGACGTAGCGGTGTTCGTCAACGCCAGCGGGGTCACCTTCGGCGGGGACGGGCAGGGGTTCAATGTGACCAATGCCGGCACAGGCACCGGCATCGCCATGTACACTGGTGAGGATGGCATCGGCGAAGTGGACATGAGCGGCGTCTCCATCGTGGGCAACGTTATCCATGGCTGTGCGGATGACGGCATCCGGGCCGACAACGAGGGCAGCGACAGCGATATCTACGGCGTTACCCTGCTGAACAACACGGTCTACAGCTGCGACGCGGGCATATTCTTCGACAACGACGACGCCGGCGACGTGCGGGACAACACCGTGGAGGGCAACACGGTGTACGACTGTTATATGGGCATTACCTTCGACAATGATGAGAACAGCGGCGACATACACGGCAACGACGTGCTGGGCAACACGGTATACGACTGCTACAATGCCGGCATAAGCTTCAGCAACGACGGGGACGGCGATATCGATGGCAACACCGTGGCGGACAACGTGGTGAATAATTCCTGGAGTTGCATCGATTTCTACCTGCAGCACTATGACAACGGCAGCATCAGCGGCAACACCGTATTCAACAACACGGTGCACCACTGCCTGTGGGGCATTGACCTGTGGGAGGATACCGGGGGTGACGGCAGCGGCGACATCTCCGGCAACACGGTGGAGGGCAACACGGTGTACAACTGCTCGGATGCCGGCATCGACCTGTGGAGCGCATCGTTCCCCAGCGTGGTGGGCAACAGCGTGCTGAACAACACGGTGTACAACTGCTACACCAACGAATCTTCGGAAATTGATGAACTCGCCGCCGGCATCCTGCTGTACAGTGGGCCGTACGGCAACGTGTCCGGCAACACCATCGAGGGCAACGAGGTGCACCACAGCATGGCCGGCATCTGCGCGTGGAGCGAGCACTGCGGCAATATCTCTAACAACGATATAGCGGGCAACACGGTGTACAACACCAGCATGGGCATAGTGCTGAACGCCTCGTGGTGCCTGGTCGGTTTCCCCTTCACCGGAACCGGGAGCGCGGCCGCTGCCGGTGAAGCAAGCGGCACCGACGGCAGGCACCGCCTGCCGAGCACGGGGGGAATGGGATTCCCCGCTGTGTCGCGGGACGGGTCCGTCAGCGGGTGGAGCGCCAGCGGCGACGGGGGCATCGCCGGCGAGGGCTTCGGGCAGCCCCTGCCCTTCGATATAGGCATCTACGACAACACCGTCGCCGGCAACGAGGTCTACAATTATGAGTCTGTCGGCATCGGGTTACTGGCGGGTTACACCGGCTTGAACTACAGGAACACGGTGGAGGGCAACACGGTGTATAACGCCTCGACAGATGGCGAGTTTCTCAGCGGCATAGCGCTGGTGACCTTCTTCGGACTGATGGGGGAGATCACCGTAGCGGGTAACACGGTATACGACAGCCGCGAGGGCATATTGTTGCTGAATTTCGGGGACGGCGGCATCTACGAGAGCACGGTGGAGGGCAACACGGTCTGGTGGTGCGAGTACTGCATCGACCTGTACAACGAGGGGGCACCCTCCATATCCGGTATAGACATACGGGACAACGTGCTCTACAACCGGAGCATCGCCAACGAATCGGGCGACCCGCAGAGCTTTGCGGGCGTCGTGATGTACGGGTGCGATGATATCAACGTCAGCAACAACAGCATGGCCTACAGCATCGAGACGGGGCTGGTGATCGAGGACTCATGGTACATCAACGTGACCTCCAACCGCATATTCAACAACAGCGAGGGCATCTACCTGGACGATGTCGATGATGTCCGGATACTGCGCAACGACATACTGGACAACGGCGGCGGGGGCAAGACCGGGATATACATAGACGACAGCGACTCGGAGGATATCGAGATCCACTGCAACAACATCGCGGGCAACGGCATCGGCGTGGACAACTGGGCTAGCCCCGCTGAGGTGAACGCCTCGTGGAACTGGTGGGGTAACGCCAGCGGCCCCTCCGGCGACGGGCCCGGCAGCGGCGACGCGGTGTGGGACGCCGACTACGACCCGTGGCTCAACGCGTCGGTCGCCACCAACTTGTCGGGGCTGGCGCTGAACGCCACCGCGGTGCCTTCCATGGTCTCGGTATACGACTGGTGGGACCTGTTCGGCTATATGGAGCAGGAAATCTACACCCTGGGCCCGTCCTACACCGACATCATCGTGGAGGTGGACTGCAACCTGAGCGAGGGCCCGTGCGGCCTGTGCCGGGCCAGCGTCAACCTCAGCGCCCTGCTGCTGCAAATACTGCCCGCGGGCTTCGTGGAGGACTACGTGGAGGACTGGTGTGAGGATGGGCAGTATTACTGGGAGCAGTGGATGGATGACCTCTCCAAGGTGGAGATGGGCTACTATGACTATGGCTCCAACGGGGACATGATCTGCTTCTACGACTACGATCTGTGGCTGGAATACCTGTTCTTCTGGGATGACGAATACAGCGAGGGGGGTATAGCCCTGGAGATTTATTTCAATGAGGAATACCCCGACGGGTACGACCGGCTGATGGACCTCATCTTCGAGGAGCTGAGGCTGGGGCAGGTACAGGTGCCGGTGGACCTGTGGCCCTGCGGCGGGGAGCGGGTCACCGTTTACGTCCCCCTCACCGTGGTGGACTTCCAGCTGCCGCTGGATGAGGGCTGGAACCTGCGCTCCGCCCCGCTGAAGCTGGACTCCAACTGGGACACCATCGGGGACGTGTACGCCATGGGCGACGGCCTGAACGGGCTGGAGGCGTTCATAACGTGGGACAGCGAGGCCGGCATGTGGGTGGAGCCGGGCCCTACGGCGGCGCTGGACCTGCTGCATGCCTACTACATCAAGATGGCGGAGCGGGACCAGATGGGCTTTATAGTGGACCGCGCCGGCCCGCAGATGTGGGTCGAGCACGATATGCACGCCGGGTGGAACCTGGTGGGGATGGTCCCCGACTTCCTTTACCATAACGCCAGCCTGCCCGAGGCGTACCCCTTCCCGGCAATGGACCCGTGGCGGGTGCTGAATTCGGTGAATGGCGGTTGGGCGCAGGCGGTTAACATGCCGGAGGACCTGGATTATACGGAGGATTTCTACTACCGGTGGATCGAGCTGAAGAAGCCGTATTACGACAAGTATTTCTGGCAGGAGCCCTTCACCGTCTACCCCAACGGCAGCGGGGATTGGTCGGAGCCGCCGTTCGTGTCGCCGGGGGGCGGCTTCTGGGTGTACATGGACGGTGATGACCAGCTCACCGGCTACAGCTACACGCCGCTGCCGTGGTCGCTGTGGTTCGGCGGACCTTAACGAGCGTTTATCGTGTGATTTTGTGATGGTGAAAGCGTGAGGAAGAGATTAAGCATCATAGCGGTACTGGCGCTGGCGCTGGCTATAGCGCTGCCGCTGGCGACGCGGGCGGCGCCGCCGTCGTCACCGCCGCCGCCGCCGCCCCACCTGTTCTACGGCACGGTGCAGACCAGCACCGGCGGCCCGCTAGCCAATGCCTCGCCGGGCACAATCATCACCGCCGAGGTCGGCGGGGGCCAGGTAGGCAACTGGACGGTGACCGTGCCGGGGGTGTACGGCGCCCCGCCGTGGTTCCACCTTATCGTGCAGGATGACCCGCCCATTGCCGACGACTCGGGGATACTGTTCTACGTGGATGGGCAGGCGGCGGCCCAGACATATAATTACAGCAACGGCAGCGTCACCGAGCTGAACCTTACTGTCGTCTTTGTCACCCCTACGCCCACGGCAACACCAACTGCAACGGCAACGGCCACGACCACCGCTACGGCTACAGCGACAACTACGGCCACTGCGACAACAACAGCGACAGCGACGGTAACGGCAACAGCAACGACCACCGCTACGGCCACGCCCACTGTTACGGCGACAGCCACTGCGACAACAACGGCGACGGCGACGACAACCGCTACTGCAACGACAACGGCTACGGCTACCGTTACGGCGACAGCCACTGCGACAACAACGGCCACCGCCACGCCCACGTGGACACCCAAACCCACCAGGAAACCCGGTGGAGGTGGTGGCGGCGGGGGTGGAGGTGGTGGTGGGGTAGTGCCCACGCAGGCTCCTACATCGGAACCCACATCCGAGCCCACGGCTGAACCTACGGGGACATCGCTGCCCACCTCAACGCCCAGCGCCACGTCCACGGCGGATGGTGGGGCAGGGGGCACCGGTTTCAGCACCGGCGCTTGGGCGGCATTGGGCTCGGGGATAGTGATCGCGCTGTGTCTGGTGGGTATCGCGGCGCTGCTGCTGTGGCGCCATCGTAAGGCGGGGGTGCCTGGGGAGCCCGAATCGGAAGAAGAATAATAAGACGTAAAAGGGGAATGAGGCACGGTTCAATGGCCGTGCCTTTTTTGTTGACTGTAGCGTAGTCTGGCGTGTAACATGGGTCGAGCGGGACGCGCGATTCGATAGGGGGTAAGCGATGGATAGAGTAAACATAGACCTGCCTGAGCAGTTCGAGTTCTCTACTGAGGTGGAGGTGCGCATGGCGGACGTCAACGCCGGGGGGCACCTGGGGAACCACTGCCTGATAGCGCTGCTCAACGAGGGCCACCTGAAGTATATGCAGTTCAAGGGCTTCCCCGAGCTGCTGGTGGATGGCCGCGCCATGATCAATGCCGATCTGGCGGTGATATACAAGTCGGAGATGTTCTACGGCAACGTGTTGGCGATAGAGGTGGCGGCGGCCAATTTCGACCGGCACGGGCTGGACATCCTATACCGCGTTACCAACAAGAGCACCGGCAAGGTGTCGGCGGTGGCCAAGATGGGCATGCTGTTCTTCGACTATGCCGAGCGCAAGATAGCGGAGGTACCGGAGAGGTTCAAGCAGGCCTGCGGGCAGTAGATACAGAACAACTCAATACGTAGGGCACGGTCGCCAGGCCGTGCCCTTTTTAGTTGACCGACATGATATAATGGTGGTCCGGATACGTCATTCACATAAGGCATCAATTCTCGGAATAGAGGTGGGCAATGAAGGCTGGAACAATTGGGGCTTTATTGACACTGATTGTTATCTTGCTATTGCCGGGCTTGGCATGCGGTGGTGATAGCGGGCAGGAGGATGCAACACCTACACAAACTATAGCATCTGTTTCATCTGATACTGATGTAGTTGTTGATGTATCTGCTCCTGCCTCTGCAGGAGGCCAGATGTATGAGATTACAGTCACGGTCGATGTAATAAACTATGAGATTAGGAACGAGGATGGGTTCGAAATAATCTGGCTGCCGAACGTTTCCTATCCCGGCGCCGATGACTACTGGTCAGAGGCTGAAGTCTCTTATACGTACAATGAATCTGAGCCAGTTGTTCCTTACGTTTTCATACCGATTAGCTTACCGTCATCAGCAGTAGATATAAGCATTGAAGAACGGAACTGGGATGCTGCCTCTATCGGCCAATATAATGTGCCGTCAACTACATGGAATGGTGGAATGGGCGGTTTTACCGCTGAAACAAACGTGAAGGGTTTCTATCCAGATATCAATTCAAATTTTTCCGTTAATACAATCGACGATTTTCAAAGAGCAAGCGTGTTTGTTGTGTTAGCAAAATTCAATCCTGATACCAAAGAGGTCATTCTGTGTGATTCGGCAACCTTAACGCTTAGATATAAATCTACTACAACCCTTGCAGTCATTGATTTCTGGACGGATAAGTCTGAATACAACATAGGGGAGCCCATAACGGGCACAGTCAAGCTGAGAAATCAGGGCTCCGAGAAGATATCCGGGCTTCAGCTAAACATGAGTCTGGTAAATGACCTGGGTAAACTGGATAGATTCATAGTCGGTGATCCATTTGACATAGCGCCCGGGGAGTCCAAGACGGTGTTGGTTGTACTGATTGGGAGAATTGAAGATGGCAGCTATGTTGCGGAGATGTCTATAGTAGGTTATGAGGATATAGAGATACGACATGAGTGGGTAAGTATCTCCTCCGGTGAGATACTTGAGTTCTCTCTACCGGAAGAGGTGGTTGTAGGCGAAGAGGTTGTCTTCGAAATTCTATTCGAGAATAAAGATTCCAGAGCCATAACTGCGACTCCGGAAATTAAGATATTTGATAATATTGGGAAGTCTAAGTTAACTACGATAACAGGGTTTGATGATTCTGTCGACATGTTGCCCCATTCAACTGCACGAATGGAGCTAACCTGGGACACATCTGGACAGAAACCTGCTAGATACACAGTGCACGCGAGGATTAGTACGAGCGAGGGTAAAGTTTTCGGGCCAGATATAAAGAAGCTGGAAGTCAAGCCCGCAGAGTAACAGGGCTATTTACCGCTGTCCTTCTTCTTGAAACGCTCCTGCACGCTGCGGCCGAATTCCTCGGCCGCCTTGCCGAACTGGTCGAACTTCTGCTTCACATCCTCGTCCTTGAACCTGCTGCCCAGGGCTTTGGCCGACTCCACCGCGCTGTCCCCGAATTCCCTGGTCTTCTCCTTCAGTTCGGGATCGTTGAATATCTCGCTGATCGCATTGCCGAACGCCCGCACCATCTCACCGAACTGTTCCGCAGGGCCTTTCTTCTCGTTCTCTTGCTGGGACATAGTTATCACCTCCGGTTCACTGCTTGTTCGACCTACCCCCTCCCGCTTTATGAATTATTCCACGGCCTTGAACATCTTTTTGGCCGCGCCGCAGACGGGACACTTGTCCGGCGCCTCGCCCTCCACGGTGTAGCCGCACACCTGGCAGACGTAAAACTTCTGGCCCTCCGCGTCCTGCCCCTTCTCCAGCTTGTCGAGGGCGGAGCGGAACAGGCCGTGGTGTATCTTCTCCACCCGGTTGGCCAGGTCGAAGCTGCGCTCGGCGTCCCCCTTGCCCTCCGCACCGGCCTGCTTGATGAAGACGGGGTACATCTCGGTGAACTCGTAGTGCTCCCCGCCGACGGCGGCCTTCAGGTTGTCGGCGGTTGACTTGATGCCGTCGAGGGCCTTCAAATGGTTGCGGGCATGCACCGTCTCCGCCTCGGCGGCGGCGCGGAACAGCCGCGCTACCTGCTTGTGACCCTCGGCGTCGGCCTTCTCGGCGAAGAACAGGTACTTGCGGTTGGCCTGGCTCTCGCCGGCGAACGCTTCCTCCAGGTTGCCTTTGGTGTCGCTCATGATTTCCCTCCCCTATGCCTCCTGAGTGTATATTTAGGGGGGAAGCGGGACGGCTCTGGTCTCATCCTGAAATCTGCCACCGCCCCTTCGTTTTTCCCTCTTGTCCCGCTTCCCTCGTCGGAGTGTATAACAAGCTTCGTTATATGTATGTGACTTTTATCGCACCACCGCCGATGCGCTCTGGTCGAACGGATTGGTGCGCATCGCCAGCGAGAAGAGATAGGGGTAGTTGTTCTTGAGGTGTCTCATGTAATCGATCCACTCGCTGACCAGCAGGACGTATGCCCGCTTGACATCGCCGGCGAGGTGCGCGCGGTCGCTCTCCGGCAACTTATCGAGGTCTTCGCGGCTGGCCAGCTCCTCGCTGAGATGGAATACCGCCTGCAGGAGCTGGGTGAAGGTATCGTGCTCCAGCAGGTTGGGGTTCTCCAGCAGCCGCATCAGCCCCTCCCGCTTCTCGATAAGCAGTGTGCGGAGGGCCTCCAGGTCGACTTTCTCGATCGCAATGCCGTACTCGTGGCTTCTAAGCAGCTTGCTCGCGTCGGAGAACTCTCTGTCCGACCAGTCGCTGCAGCAGATGAGCTGCCCCTTTATCTCGTCCAGCTTGGGGTCGCTGTCGGAAAACACCGTGAGCAGGCCGGTCCCCACCTCGCTGAAGAAGACCCCGATCACCATGTTGAGTTTCTCCAGCATTGCGCGCTTCTCCCTGCGGCTTAATACCCGGTGCACGACTAAGGTGACCAGCAACACCTCGATGGGGACGAAGGCGATATCGCCCAGCATGTATATGAAGATATGGTGGGGATCCCCAAAGATTGCGAAGTGTATGAGGTAGAGGATTACGGACAGCACAATTAACGCTAGCGCCAGGGCTATCTGCCAGTTAAAGAACCTCATGGTAGCACCTCCAACATCGGGGGGTATTATACCACAGTGTTACGACTGTAGCTCTGCGCGGATGGCGTAGAACACGTCCTGCGGCTTCTCGATGGGGTGCTCGATATTCCAGGTGATCACTATCGCGTCCTCGTGGTGGTCGCCCTTGAGCTGGCCCCACTCCGATTCGGACGGCAGCGTCTGCACCTTGGCCTCGCCGAAGGAGCAGAAGCCGTGGTCGGAGATCACGATCAGCTTGTTGTCCCTGTCGTCGAGGAAACCGCTCTCCAGCAGCAGCTGGTTCAGCCTGCGGTCCATTTTGATGTACCAGTCGAGCACGCAGTCCTCCCCCCAGTGGAAGTGCTGCACGCGGTCGAGGGAGGTGTAGACCGAGATGAGGACGTCCGGGCGCTGGGCCATCAGCTCCGCGGTCTTCTGTGTGATTCGCTCCAGCTCCTCGTCCCACTCCTTCGCGTTGGTGGGCAGCCCGAAACCTACCGGCCTGAAATCGACGTTGAACGAGTACGGAGGGACGACGAACGGCACGCCGAGGGCAATCACCTTTTTGCCCTCTCGGTCGAGTATATCCCAGATGAAGTCCACCTTGATGTCCTGCCTCTTGGCTATGTTGCCGCCGGGGGCGAAGCTGTCGTGGCCGTGCTGCTCGTAGGTCTTGCCGCAGAACATCCCGCACCAGATCGATGGTGACAGAGGTTTCTCTTTCAGATGGATGGTATCGCGCTTGCCAATCTCGCACAGCTTTTTAAACGCGGGCAGCCGGTCGATGTTGGGGTCTATCATGGTCCAGGTGGCGGCATCGATCCCGAGGACCAGTATCATGCTTTGACCTCCAGCACGATGCCGGCGCCGATGTTCTTGCCCCTGCTCACCAGGATGAACCGCCCCAGCTCCGGTATCTCGGAGAACTTCTCCACCACCAGCGGCTCGGTGTCGAAGACCGCGGTGGCGGCCTCATGCTGGCCTATCTCTTCAGCCTTCCTCCCCAGCGCTTCCCCCGTCTCCGAGCTTATCATCGTCTTCATCTGCTCCACCCGGCACTTGGCCCGCTTGGGGCCGCACTTGATCTCGAACTCGTCCCCCTGCTTCAGCGTCCCCTCGAGGAGCACCACCTCGCCGAGGAACCTGTCGGTGGTAACCGGCGGGCTGTCGGGGTGACCTCCGATGTTCCCCCGCGCCACGTCGCAATCGATCACGATTCCCACGCTGTCGCCGGCCCTGGCCTCCTCGATCTCCTCGGGGAATACCTTTATCCGCTCCACCTTTCCCTTGACGCCCGACGGCTGGAATACCAGTTCGTCGCCCTTCTTCAGCACGCCGGAGTCCACCCGTCCCACGGTCACCTTATCGCCGTCCACCTGATACACGTCCTGCACGGCGAACCGCAGCGCCCTCTCGGTGACCGGCACGGGCTCGATGGCGTCCAGTGCCTCGATGAACGTGGGCCCGGTGTACCAGTCCATCCGCTGCGACCGCTTGTACACGTTGTCGCCCTCGGTGGAGGAGATGGGTATGAACGGGATATCGGAGTATCCCAGAGAATCGAACAATTCGATGGTCCACTCCTTGACCTTCTCGAACGTCTCCTGGCTGTAGTCCATCAGGTCCATCTTGTTGATTACTCCGATGACCTGCTTGATGCCCAGCATCTTGAGCAGGAAGGCGTGCCTGCGGGTCTGCTCTTCGACGCCGTTGGGGGCGGCCACCACCATCACCGCCACCTGGGCGTGGGAGGCGCCGGTGAGCATGTTCTTGATGAACTCCTTGTGCCCGGGGACGTCCACCACTGTGTAGTAGTCCTTGCCCTTGAACAGCACCCTGGTGGTATCAATGGTGCGTTCCTCCTTCATCTCCTCCTCGAAGGAGTCGAGGAAGTAGGCGAACTCGAAGCGCTTCTTGTACTCCTCGAACAGCTTCTGAACCTCGGCCATCTTCTCATGGGGGATGTTGTCCGAGTCGTAGAGCAGCCTGCCGATAAGGGTGGACTTGCCGTGGTCGATGTGTCCTACTATAACAATTTTTACACTCATTCTCTGTCCTCCGGTCCTTACATGTATCCCAGGGCGCGCAGCTTCTGCATGGTGAAACTGCTCTCCTTGTCCTGGGCTCTCCCCGAACGCTCGGCGATCTTGGTCGTCTTGAGCTCCTCCACGACCTCATCTATATTGGAGGCGGTGGAGTCCACGGGGTTGGTGCACGGCTCGCATCCCAGGCTGCGGTACCGCTTGCCGTTGCGGGCGAAGTACATCGGGTTCACTGGCATCCCTTCCTGCTTGACGTACTCCCATACATCCAACTCCCTCCAGTGCAGGATGGGGTGGATGCGCATGTGAGACCCCGCAGTTATCAGCCCCTGGAACTGGTCCCACATCTCCAGCGGCTGGTCCTTGTAGTCCCACTTGAAGTCCTCGTTTCGCGGCGAGAAGTACCTCTCCTTGGCGCGGATGCCGTGCTCGTCGCGCCTGATGGCCAGTATCAGGGCGTCGAAGCCGTGCTCGTCGAGGAACATCTTCAGCGCCTCCGTCTTGAGCTGAGTGCAGCAGTCGAGCTTGCCGGTCTGCGGGTTCATCCCCGCCTTCATCGCCTCCTCGTTCTTGGCCACCATCAGGTCAAAGCCCCACTCCTTGGCGATGCGGTCGCGGAAATCGTACATCTCCTTGAACTTGAACCCGGTATCGATATGGATCACGGGGAAGGGTATCTTGCCGAAGAAGGCCTTGCGGCACAGCCACAGCATGCAGGTGCTGTCCTTGCCCACGCTCCACAGCACCGCCGGCTTTTTGAACTCGGCGTAGGTCTCCCTCACGATATAGACACTCTGATTCTCCAGGTCTTTCAGATCAAGCACGGTCTTCCTCCTTACTGTAATATAAAAACCTTCACTAATGTCAGTGCGCCCAGCAGGATTGTCGCCAGGCCGATAGCGATTGTCAGCTTCTCGGCCTTCACCTTCTTGGTGGTCAGGGCGGCGAACGGAGCGATGGTAACCGCCCCGATGCACGCTGCACCGGCGAGCTTCCAGTCGATGTCCACCCCCTCGGCCAGCAGATAGCCCAGAAACCCTACGGCGCACAGTACGGCTATGGAGACGGTGGTGCTGCCCACCGAGCTCTTGGCCTCCCGGCCGCCGATGATCTGCCCGCCGGTAACCAGCGGAACGTAGCCGCCGCCGGTCATGCCCTTGTTGAAGGCCCCGATGATGCCGACGACGAAGATGCTCTTCCACGAGAACGAGCTCCTGCGGCCCCGCTGAAGGAGCACGATGATCCCGATAAGCAATACCAGAACGCCGATATAAACTTCGAGCGCGAACGGGCTTAGCTGCACCGCGGTGAATACGCCAACGAGCACGCCGATCACACCCAGGGCGACCAGCGCCAGAACTACTTTGGCGTCGATGGAGCGCGGCAGGTAGCCCAGCCCCCGCAGCCGCTGTTTGATCAGATCTTCGTCACGCCTGAAGTCGAGGTGGATGTTGCCGGCGCGGTGGTGGGCGATGCCCCCGACCACGCCGCCGGCGAGCTGGCTCAGCAGCACCGCGGGGACGATCTGCAGCGGCGCGAACCCGATGATGACCAGCAGCGGGGTCAGCGCGGTGCCGTAGCCGATGCCGAAGGCAACAGCTATGTACTGGCACGCCACCGCCAGGGCGATCACCGCTACGAATAAACCCCAGGTCAGCTCCATTGCAGGTTTCGCTCCTTTGGCTAGTCCATATAACCGAGGGCCTTCAGTCTCTTCTTTACCTCCGCCTCGTCGGCCTCGGTATAGGCCTGCTCCTCTTCCTCCTCGTCCTTGAGCACCTCTTCGAGGATGAACAGCACGTACTCCTCCACCGAGCCGAAATCGGTGGCCTTCACCCGCTCCTCGATTTTGTCGTAGATATCGGCGGGTACGGATATGGATTTGCTCTCCTTGCTCATCTATCCCTCCTTCAAATAGCCCAGTCTCTGCAGTCTTTCCCGTATCGCGTTCACTTCTTCGGTGGTCAGGCCGTCCTCGTGCTTTATAGCACCGCCCAGCGCCAGGGTGCGCATGACGAACACGATGAACTCGTTGACGCTGGAGAAGCCGGTGCCCTGTATCATGTGCCCCAGGTTGCGGTACAGCTCGCGCGGTATCTTGATGGTGACTTTAGGTTCCATTTCCCGCTATTATACTCCAATAGGACTACAAACAGGCTACAATTATAGCCTGTGGAGATACCGTTGTCAAGGGGCGGTTGAGCTGAAATCGCAGATCAGGTCGATGGGGCGTTTTCCTGCGATTCCCAGGGGTTGCCACCAGGTGGAAATACCTGTTTGGTGCTCTGCGGGGCGCGTCCTTTCGGCAAGCTTAAACAGGCGTTGCGGCGGAAGCCGGGGTTTACGAGCGGGTGTTATAGTGATAGTGGAAAGAGAAACGAAAGGCGCAAAGCCTTAGAAAGGAGGACCGAGATGGAATGGCAGATCATAGTAGTCCTGGCGGTGGTAGCACCCCTGATGCTCTTCCCGGCGGCCTTCATCTGGTACGTGACCCTCGGTGGTCTGTACAAAGAGCACAGGATCCGCCATGCGGAACGGGCTACTGCGAAGGGCACTCTGGTAGCTCACCCGGCATAAAGGAAGGAGGAAGGGGCTCTATGTACCGAGACTGGGACGGTAACAACTGAGAGGGGCGGCGACGC
>CAYUWM010000043.1:11463-13865 GCA_964448395.1 uncultured Dehalococcoidales bacterium | reverse complement strand
GCCGTGGCAGTAGCCGTAGGGCTGGGCGACGGTGTAGGTGTCGGTGTAATCGTAGCCACGCTGCACGGGTCGATGGTCGCGGACGTGTTCACCCACGTCACGCTGGCGATGGGGTTGGCGCCGGAGTCGAACAGGTCCAGCGTGCTGTTGCCGACGAAGAACTTGATATCGCTGGCCAGGCACTCCGATGTGTTCACGTAGAAGTGTATCTTGGCCAGGTAGCCCGAGCCGCTGACCCCGCCTACGCCGGGGAGGTTGTTGATGATCCTCACCCTGCCCTGCATCGCCGGCGGGATGAAGCCCCAACTGGAAACATCAACCGTATGGATGTTGTTGGTGCCGGTCTCCAGCACCGAGCCGTTGGTGATGTTGGTCACATCGAACATAGTGTTATCATAGATAATGTCGTAGTTGCCGCTGTCCAGGTCGTCCACGTAGGTGATGTGAACCACCACGGTGAAGTTGCTGCGCTCGTCCACCGTCCCGTCGTTAAGCCCGCCCTCATCGTACACCTCCAGGTGCACGATGTTGAAGGGCCATATCTCCAGAATCATGTACTCGATGACGCCGAGGTCGGTACTGTTCACCACCGTGTCCAGATTGGCGTCGCAGCCGCTGGTAGTGGGGTAGCCCGCGTCGCTTACCAGGACGTGTTCCAGGTAGGTAAGGTCTCCGGCGTTGATGTTACCGTCCTCCTTGGCATCGCCGGGGTCCCCCGGTGTGCACGGGACCGCCGAAGCAAGCCCAACGGTAAATGCTAATGCCAGGAGTACTGTTGCCGCGAGGAGGAATGCGGCGAGGAACCAGAATGACCGACGACTAATCACGTTTTCCATGACTCTACACCTCTCACCGTTTTTTTTCTGCCGACGTTAAACATTATATGCTCAACACCGGCGCTTGTCAATCCTATCACATGACAAGATACAACACGCCCGTTTAGCGTATCAGAGTCTGTAGTCTACACCGTGGATTGCGGTTTGTCAAGCCCCTGCAACACCATTTTCAAAAATTAGTATGAACCCTCCCCGCGGGCCGTGTGCCTCCCCGCTACTGCGGCGTGGAGGTGGGTGTGGGTGTCGCCTTAGCCGGGCCGATATGTATCGTCGTGCCTATCTTGAGGTCCAGCCCGTAGACCGTGCCGTTCCACACCCGCATTACCGTGCGCTCCCCCGGCGGGTCGCCCTTGCCCTTGGGGAAGCTGAATTCGTACCTCCCCGACTTGTTCCCGGCGTAGAAACCCAGCCGGCACATGGTGCCCGAGCCGTTCACCCCCCATCCGCCTTTGGCATCCGCGTACTCGTTCCATTTCACCGCCACCCGCAGCAGCCCCTCGCCGTCCGGCCCGGTCCCCTCCTTGAAAAAAACCATGTCGCTGGGGGCCACCCCGCCGACCGAGCCGTTGGCCAACCAGCGGAAGGTGAACATATCGGGATCGTACTGGAGATCGAACTGGGCCCCCCACAGGTCCGTCACGTCGGTGATATCCACCGAGAAGGAGAATTCGCTCTCGCGTTTGATCGTGCTGGGCATATCGGGAATGTACACCTTGGGCGCCGGTTGGTCGGCCCACGGCGGCTTAGGCGTGGGTGTTGGCCCGGACGGGCTGCCCCCGCCGTCGGAGCCCGACAGCACCACCACCAGCACCGTAATTACAGCCAGCACCGCTATTACTCCCGCCCCCAGTGCGCGACGTTTGGTTTTCTGCTCCATTTTTCCTCCTGATGCCCGCCCTTATTTCACCGTCACCGACGTATTGCCCCACATCACCGGCCGGGTGTAGTAGTAAACGTCACCGTCTTCGAAGCCCACCAGCATGGTGGTAGGCATGAACCTGATCTCGGTGCTGCCGGTGCTGAAGTCGGCGCCGGAAAGGGTCCGCCACGCTACGACCGAGAATACCCCCTCCGCCGGGCCCTTGGGCGGCGCGCTGATGTCGATACCATCAAAATCATGGGTGTCCGGATAGTTGTCCCAGGCAACCAGAAACGCGGCGCGTCCCTGCTTGGGGTCGCTGCACTGGGGATTTTCCCCTATCAGGTTGCAGGAGTTGTCGTTGGCGTCTATCCACTGTGTCCCGTTCCACGCCCGCCCTTTCCCGTTGTTCTGGGTCCATCCCGTGTTGAGCTCGAACAGGGTGCAGTCCCACTCCAGGATGAACTGGCCGGCGAAGAACACCTCTATGGGGGTGATGTTGATGGTGGTGTAGAAGTCAGTGCCTTCGCCGCTCACGCTGTAGCTGGACTCGGTGAAGAACACCCTGTATCCATCGCCCGTGGGCGTGGATGTAGGCTTGAGCGTTGATGTTCCCTTGGGCGTCGATGTGGCCTGGGGCGTGGACGTCGGCTGCGGTGTAGGGCTTTCCTTCACCGTGAACAGGCTGCCGGTCCACGTCAGCGGCA
>CAYUWM010000043.1:7887-11363 GCA_964448395.1 uncultured Dehalococcoidales bacterium | reverse complement strand
GAAACCCCGGTCACCTCCAGGATGTCGGGGTCGTAGGTAACATCGAAATCGCCGTACTGCAGGCCGGCCACATCACCGATGGCTACTGTGGCGCTGATATCGGCGCAGGGGTAAGCATGCGACGGAATCTGCAGCAGCACCTCGCCCGAATTCGGCGTCGGGGTCGGCGTGGGGGTGGTCAACGGCGTCCCCGTCGGCGTGGCCGTGGGTGTCGGCGTACCGCCGTTGGGCGATCCCGGGATGAACACCACCAGCAGGACGATGATAGCGATGATGACCGCGGCGCCGATCACCTGCATTCTCCAATCCCTGATATTCATGCGCAACCTCCTCTGGTTAAATCACCATACTGTATTATTATATATTACCATTATATATATTACCGGTGTTACCGAGCGTCCCCATCAGCTAGGCTATGGCGATGGCCCCACCACCACCGCGGCATTGGTGACCGCCGACGATATCGGGTCTAGAGCGTAGTTGCCCAGGGTCTCGATATCGATCTCTATAGGGCTGGTCTGCCCCGGCGAGCCGATGACGTGGAAGAAGATGCGGGACATGTACCCCGCGCCGGTCTTGCCCTCTGTCCCGAGGATATTATGAATCACCCTCACCCTGCCCTGCGTCTCCGGCGGCACGAAGCCCGCCAGCTCCACCGCGAAGTTCTTGCCCCCGATCTCGCCTTTCCTAACATCGGGCGGCCAGTAGCCACTACCGAGCTTTACCTCAACGACGGAGGGGTCGTAGGTGACATCGTACTGCGCGATCTTCAGGCGGTTCACATGGCTGATGTTCACCCTGACGATGAAGTCGGCGCCGCTGGCCACCTCCAGGGTGACCCCCTTGCCCGGCGAGTCGGGGAAATCCACCCACACATTCACGTCTGGCACAGGGGTCGGCTCCGCCGTAGCTGTGGGCGTTGGTGTCGGCGATGACGTCGCCGTCGCCGAGGGGCTGGGGGTGGGTGTGGCGGTGGGGCTGGGGGTCGGCGTCTGCCGCACCGTGAACAAATCGCCAGTCCACGTCAGCGGTAGCGGGGCCGAGTTATAGTCGTACAGCTCGTTATCGTTGAAGATCAGGGGCGTATATTCATCAAGCGCGGCGGCGCACGGGACGTGGAACCGGATGACGCACAGCGACCCATGCCCATCCACCCCCTCCTCATGTCCAACCAGGTCCACCGAGAACCTCAACTCCCCCTGCCCATCCTCTCCCGACCCGGTAAGCTCCCAGTTGTCCACCGCAGGCACCGTGACACCCCCGACCATGCCGTCGGAAACGCCGGCTACCTCCAGTATGTCGGGGTCGTAGGTAACATCGAAATCGCCGTACTGTAGCCCGGCAACGTCGCCGATGGCTACGGTGGCGCTGAAATCGGCGCAGGGGTGAGCATGGGACGGTGCCTGCATCAACACCTCGCCCGGCTCCGGCGTCGGGGTCGGCGTGGGGGTGGTTGATGGGGTGGGTGTAGCGGTGGGCGTCGGCGTAGGCGTCTGCCGCACCACGAACAGGCCGCCCTCCCAGATCAGCGGTATCGGGGCTGAGTCGTAGTCGTACAGCTCGTTATCGTTGAAGGCGAGGGGCGTATCCTCGTCGGTAGAG
This sequence comes from uncultured Dehalococcoidales bacterium, assembly GCA_964448395.1. Lineage (GTDB taxonomy): Bacteria > Chloroflexota > Dehalococcoidia > E44-bin15 > E44-bin15 > CAYUWM01. The sequence continues at coordinate 9,761 of CAYUWM010000043.1, read as the reverse complement.
GCGGCGCACGGGACGTGAAACCGGATGACGCACAGCGACCCATGCCCGTCCACCCCTGTCTCATGGCCGACCAGGTCCACCGAGAACCTCATCTCCCCTTGCCCCCCTGCTCCCGACCCGGTAAGCTCCCAGTTGCCGGCAGCGGGAACAACGATACCGCCGACCTTTCCGTCTGAAACGCCGGCAACCTCCAGCACGGCGGGGTCGTAGGCGATATCGAACTCGCCGTACTGTAGCCCGACAACGTCACCGATGGCAACGGTGGCGCTGAAATCGGCGCAGGGGTAAGCATACGATGGAACCTGCAGCAACACCTCGCCCGGCTCCGGCGTAGGGGTCGGGGTCGGCGTGGGGATGGGCTTAGACGTTAGCGTGGGTGTAGGCGTCAGCGTCGGAGTGGGCGCGGACGTGGGCGCCGACAGCAGCAGGATCAGCAGGATGGCGAGCGCAACAGCGCCCGCCGCCACCGATACCCCCACGACTGCCCAGCGCCAGGTTCTACGATCCATAGCTCCATCCCGCCGATTCTCACTATTTCACACGCACTGATCCATCTTCCCACTTCGCCAGGATCTCAACGACATCTATATTGTACAACACACAATCACCCTCGAACTGCAGGTCGCTGGTATCGCCGCTGGAACCGATAACCCGGAAGTGTACCTCCGCAAGGTACCCCGAGCCGTTGATGCCGGCAAGCCCGGGCACATTGTTAATGACCCTGACCTTCGCAAGATCGAAGTTCCAGTTGGCGATGGGTATGGCGGTGTCACCTATCGAGCCGTTGGTGACCCCAGTAACCTCGAGGACATTGGAGTCATAGCCGATATCATAGTTGGCGGAATCGAAGTTTACCACCTCTCCGACCTCGACCCTCACCGTGAAGTCGCTGCCCGCACTCACCTCGGCAGGAGCATCAATCGACACCGTCAGGCCGCCTCCACCGGGCGATGAACCCAATGTGAACACCACTGCCAGAACGACGATGACGATGACACCCACAGCGGCGAGCAGCCACATCGGGAGCCGCTTCTGCCGGGGCGCCGCCTCACCTTTCTCTGTGTCGTTACCGACAGTATCCTTGCGCTCCGTCTCGTTGCTCTCCATATTCATACCCCTCTCTGCATTGGACTGTACAGGCGGCTGAATCCGCCAGTTTAGTAAGCCTATAACATTGCAACTGACAATTATATCATACCGAAAGGTAAAGAGAAGGTAAAAAAGTACCGCCCCTTAATATATCTTAATACATGGTCAACCCATGAAAGGCTGTCACTGCTCCAGGCTATAGGCAGAATCCCCGATCAGGTGCCAGGCGCTCAGCGGCCAGTAGCACAGCCACGCCCTGCCGATGATGGCCTCGCGGGACAGCATCCCCCAGACGCGGGAATCGGTGCTGTTATTCCGGTTATCCCCCATCACGAAATAGCTGTCCTCAGGCACCTGTACACGGGGGTAAGCCTTGTTATTGCCCTGGATATACGGCTCGTCCAGTGGCTCGTCGTTAATATACACCGTCCCGTCCTTAATCTCGACCCACTCACCGGGCAGGCCGATCACCCTCTTTATCAGCGTGCGCTCCGTGTCACTGGGGGAATGGAATATGATCACCTCCCCGCGATGCGGTTCGCCGAACCAGTAGCTCGCCTTGACCACCAGCACGCGCTGCCCGTTCTCCAGGCTGGGATTCATGGAACAGCCCTCTACCTGGCGGCTCTCCAGCGTGACGTTAACCACGAGGAAGATGAGTATCGCCAGTATGATGGTGGCCAGAATCTCGAGAATGGAGAGCTTAGCCCAGCTCTTCATGCGCGTTGCCACTGCTGCGCCGGTGTGCTTTAAACGTAACCAGATGTTTCCCATATATAACATTA
>CAYUWM010000043.1:0-7787 GCA_964448395.1 uncultured Dehalococcoidales bacterium | reverse complement strand
ATTATTAAACCAAGTGGATTAGGCATTGATTATACCGCATTTGACACCTATATTCCAGCACGCATTTTGTCTGTGGGCCTTGTTCTGGTAGAATGTGCGCCGAGCCGTGGGGGGCCCTTCACTATTTGCGCTCCCAGCGTGCGGGGTGATAGAATGACGAGCAGGAGACATGCGTGGTACTCAGCGACCGCACCATCAGGGAGGAACTGGATAAGGGCCGGCTCGTCATCGAGCCGCTGGACCCCGATGCCATCCAGCCGGCGAGTATCGACGTCCGACTCGACCGCAAGCTCATCGCCTTTAGGAGTCAGCAGGAGCCTTTCTACATCGACGTGAAACGGGACATGGACGGCCTCAAGGAGGTTATCGAGCTCGACGAGGATGTCCCCTTCTTCGTCCAGCCCGGCGAGTTCGTGCTGGCGAGTACGCTGGAGGACATCACCCTCCCCGACGACATCGTCGCCCGGCTGGAGGGCAAGAGCTCGCTGGCCCGCATCGGGCTGCTGATGCACTCCACCGCCGGGTACGTAGACCCCGGCTGGCAGGGGCACCTGACGATGCAACTGACCAACGTCGCCCGGCTGCCGGTCTCGCTGTACTATGGCATGAAAATCGGCCAGATATCGTTCCACCGGCTGTCCACGCCCGCCGAGCGGCTCTACGGCGACGACGGCCTGGGCAGCAAGTACCAGGGGCAGGTGGACCCCACCGCCAGCAGGTTCCACCTCAACTTCGAGGTTTAACCCATGGACTACATGCAGCAAGCGCTATCCCTCGCCCGTACCGCCGTCGGCAGCACCAGCCCCAATCCCGCCGTGGGGGCAGTGATCGTCAAGGAAGGCGGGGTGGTGGGCCAGGGCTGCACCCAGCCGCCGGGCGGGGACCACGCCGAGGTGGTGGCGCTGAAACAGGCGGGGGATAAGGCCAGGGGCGCCGCCATGTACGTCACGCTGGAGCCGTGCTGCTTCACCGGGCGCACACCGCCGTGCACCCGGGCGATCATCGATGCGGGGGTAGCCGCGGTTCACATCGCCACACTCGACCCCAACCCCAAGGTGAACGGCGGGGGCCAGACCGAGATGGAAGAGGCCGGGATCGAGGTGTCCGTCGGTGATCGCGAGGAGGAAGCCAGCGAGGTCAACGAGGCCTACATGAAATACATCACCACCGGCCAGCCGTTCGTCACCGTGAAGTTCGCCATCAGCCTCGACGGCAAGATCGCCACCTGGACCGGCGATTCCCACTGGATCAGCTGCGAGCAGTCCCGCCAGTTCGTACACCGGCTGCGCCGCGCCTCGGACGCGGTGATGATCGGGGTGAACACCGCGATACTGGACGACCCGCGGCTCACCGCCAGGGACCGCCCGGACGAGAAATACCCGTTGCGGGTCGTCGTGGACAGCACGGCGCGCACCCTGCCCACGGCGCAGGTGTTCAACGAGCCGGGCAGCACCATGATAGCCACCACCACCGATGCCGACCCCCAGGCGGTGAAGGAGTTGGAGGCGGCGGGCGCCGAGGTGTTGCAGCTCTCCCCGTGGAAGTCGCTGGTGGACCTTAACGATCTGTTCGCCGAGCTGGGCCGCAGGGAGATCACCAGCATACTGGCGGAGGGCGGCAGTACCCTGCTCGGCTCCCTGTTCGACGGCTGTTTCGTGGACAAGGTGGTGGCCTTCATCGCGCCAGTGATAATCGGCGGTCAGGACGCCAAATCGGCGGTGGGCGGCCAGGGAGCCAACCGCATCGGCCAGGCGGTGAAGCTGAACCGCATCAAGGTGGAGCGCTGCGGCAGCGATATGATGGTGGTGGGATACCTCAGCGAGGAGGTTTGATCTTGAAGGTTCTAGCTTTCAACACCAGCCCGCATTTGGACAAGGGGAACACCGCCTCGATCTTGAATCCCTTCCTCGACGGGATGAGGGAGTCGGGTGCCGAAGTGGAGACCGTATACACCAAGAAGCTCAAGATCGGGCCCTGCCTCGGCTGCTTCAACTGCTGGTTTAAGACGCCGGGGGTATGCGCCCAGAAGGATGATATGGCGGCGGTGCTGGACAAGATGCTCAATGTCGATATCCGCGTTTTCGCCACCCCGGTATATTTCTTCAATATGAGCGGCTGGATGAAGAACCTCATCGACCGCATGTGCCCGCTGCTTGAATCGATCATGGAGCCGCGCGACGGCCACTGCTACCAGCGGCTGCGCGACGGGTACGGTGGAGGCAAGGCGGTGCTGGTATCGAACTGCGGCTGGTGGGAGATAGATAACTTCGACCCCCTGGTCGAATACATGCAAAAGCTGTGCGACATCATGTCCTGGGAGTACGCCGGGGCGCTGGTGCGGCCCTACGGCCCGGTGCTGGGTGTCATGCTGGGCATGGGCGCCCCGGTTAGCGATGTCATTGACGCCGCCAAGGAGGCCGGGCGTCAGCTGGTGCAGAACGGCGAGATGTCTGCCGATACCATGGCTACCGTCAGCCGCGAGCTGATGCCGCAGGATATGTACATACAGGTAGCGAATCAGGAACACCAGAAAGAGCTGGACAAGCGCAAGAAATAAGACGATATGTTTACCGGCATCGTTGAAGAGGTAGGGACAGTTAAAGCAGTCAGCCCTACGAGGCTCACCGTCGCCGCCCGAAAGGTGCTCGACGATACCAGGCTGGGCGACAGCATCGCGGTCAACGGGGTGTGCCTGACGGCTACCGAACTGTCGAGCGACTGGTTCACCGTCGAGGTGATGCCGGAGACGCTGCGCCGCACCAACCTCGGCTCGCTCAAGGTGGGCGCCAGGGTTAACCTGGAGCGACCCCTCGCTGTCGGCGGCCGCTTCGGCGGGCACTTCGTGCAGGGTCACGTGGACGGCACGGGAACGGTCGTCTCGGCCAAGGCAGAAGGGGATGCCATCCTGCTGAAGTTCGACGCGCCGCCGCAGATAACGAGGTACATCGTGGAGAAGGGGTTCATCGCGGTGGACGGCGCCAGCCTCACCGTGGTAGAATGTAGCCCCACCGCGTTCAGCGTCTCGCTGGTGGGTTACACCCAGTCCAGCACCACGCTGGGTGGCGCAAAGCCGTCGGATGTGGTAAATTTAGAGGTGGACATAATCGCTAAATATGCCGAGCGTCTGGGGAAAGGCCGGTCGAACATCACCGCCGAATTCCTCGCCGAGCACGGCTTTCTGTAGTTTTCGGAGGTTCGATGGGTCTGGCAACTATTAAAGAGGCAATCGAGGATATCAAGGCGGGCAAGTTCGTCATCATCGTCGATGACGAGGACCGCGAGAACGAGGGCGACCTGGCCATCGCCGCCGAGAAGGTCACCCCGGAATCGATCAACTTCATGGCCAAGTACGGCCGGGGGCTGATCTGCATGCCGGTGATCGGGAAGCGGCTGGACGAGCTCAACATCCCGATGATGGTGGGGGCCAACACCTCCAAGTTCGAGACCGCCTTCACCGTGTCCGTCGAGGCCAAGAACGAGACCACCACCGGCATCTCGGCCCACGACCGCGCCGCCACCGTGCAGAAGGTGCTCGACCCCGCGGCCAGGCCGTCGGATTTCGTTTCCCCGGGCCACACCTTCCCCCTGCGCGCCAGGGATGGAGGGGTGCTGGTGCGGGCGGGGCAGACGGAGGCCATCGTCGACCTAGCGCGGCTCGCCGGGCTGTACCCCGCTGGCGTTATCTGCGAGGTGATGGCGGATGACGGCACCATGGCCCGCATGCCGGAGCTGGAGCAGATAGCCAAACAGCACGGGCTCAACATCGTCAGCGTGGCCGACCTCATCGCCTACCGCCGCCGCCACGAGAAGCTCATCGAGCGGGTGGCGCAGGCGCACCTGCCCACCAGATACGGCGATTTCACCGCCATCGCCTACAAGAGCACCACCGACGCCGACCAGCACGTGGCGCTGGTTTACGGCGATATAACCGGCGACCAGCCGGTGCTGGTGCGGGTGCACAGCGAGTGCCTAACCGGTGACGTGTTCGGCAGCCTGCGGTGCGACTGCGGGGAGCAGATCGAGTTGGCATTGAGAGCCATCACAGAAGAGGGCAGTGGGGTGTTCCTCTATATGCGACAGGAGGGGCGCGGCATCGGGCTGCACAACAAGATAGCAGCCTACGCCCTGCAGGACAAGGGGCTCGACACGGTGGAGGCCAACGAATCGCTGGGGTTCCCCGCCGACCTGCGCGACTACGGCATCGGCGCACAGATACTGGAGGACCTCGGCCTGCGCGACATCCGCCTGTTGACCAACAACCCGAAGAAGGTGGTGGGGCTGGACGCCTACGGGCTGCACGTGGTGGAAACCGTCCCCATCCAAGTGTGCCCCAACCCCAACAACATACATTATCTGGAGACCAAGAAGCAGAAGCTGGGCCACCTGCTCGACCTGGAAGCAGTCGAGGGGCTGGACCGCGAATCTTAACACAGGAGGAGAGACATGGCAGCGATGAAACTGGCGTTTATGGCGATAGTGCCCGGTTCCGATGCGGAGAAGGACCGCTCGGTGCTGACCACCGAGTTCGTGGAGCTGATAACGCAGCTGGTCCCCGACAGGGACGCGGCGGTGAAGAAGGCCAAGCAGCTGGCGGACGAGGGTTGTGCCGCCATCGAATTGTGCGGCGGCTTCGGACACCTGGGCACCGCCAAGGTGGTCGAGGCGGTAGCGGGCAAGACCTCCATCGGCGTGGTGCGCTTCGACCTGCACCCGGTGCTGGGGGGCAAGAGCGGCGACGAGGTATTTCAATAGGCTTATCGATATACAGCCGACGGTAAAGGAGGGGGTATTGAATAAGAAATATGAAGGCACGCTGGTAGGCGACGGCTTGAAGTTCGCGGTGGTGATCTCCCGCTTTAACGAGTTCATCACCAACAAGCTGCTCTCCGGTGCTGAGGACGCCCTCAGGCGGCACGGTGTCAAGGACAACGCCGTCGACGTCGCGTGGACGCCGGGCTCGTTCGAGATACCGCTGGTGGCCAAGAAGATGGCGGGGGCGGGCAAATATGATGCGGTTATATGCCTGGGCGCAGTTATCAGGGGCGGGACGCCCCATTTCGACTATATCGCCAGCGAGGTGACGAAGGGGATAGCACAGGCCGGGCTGGAGAGCGGGGTGCCGATCATCTACGGCGTTATCACCGCCGACACGCTGGAGCAGGCCATCGAGCGGGCGGGGACCAAGATGGGCAACACCGGGTTCGCCGCGGCGGAGACTGCCATCGAGATGGCGAACCTGATGAAGGCCATCGCTAAGTGACCTTGTAGACCTTGTCCCCGCGCCGGCAGCGGTCGGGGACCTTTATCCCCACCTGGTCGCCGGGCTTGGCCTCTTCTACGTTCACGTTGTTGACCTGCATGGACTCGATAGCGATCTCTATGTCGGTGGTGTGCCCCACGATGTGGACAGTGTCACCCACCCTGATAGTGCCGATCATGTCGATGCCGGCGACCACCGGTTTGGCAAAGAAATCGCTGACCCTTCCGATCTCCTCTTCCATTATCAGGCCCCCCTTTCTCGAATCTGCATCCATGATTGGTGATTATCCAGTATAACCGTCTCTAAAAAGCAAATCAATATGCCGCACCATTCATACCCGCTTATTCACCCCCAGCGCACCACCGGGCTGCCCGTAACAGTCGCGGTTTACCCGCTTAATCACTTCGGCACCGCATTACTACCGTTACTTTTAGATAAATACTATATAGTATATATACTTAATAACGGATAATACTCATGCTGAATGGTGCATTGCGGGCGGAAAACGAGCGATGGGTATGGGCGCTGGTTTCTTGTGGTAACTAGCTCGATGCCGAGCGGGCGATTATCTCGCGGGCGGCGACGACGCCGGAGGCGGATGCCTGCACCAAGCCGCGGCTGACGCCGGCTCCGTCACCGGCAGCGAACATGTTGATGATCTCGCTCTCCAGGCTCCCGGTGAGGGCCAGCCGGGAGGAGTAGAACTTCACCTCGATGCCGTAGAGCAGTGTGTGCCGCGAAGCCACGCCCGGGGCCAGCCGGTCCATGGCCTCCAGCATCTCGATGATGCTCGTGAGGTGGCGGTACGGCAGGGCGAAGCTCAGGTCGCCGGGGGTGGCGCACTTGAGCGTCGGCACGACATTGCCCCTGGCGATACGCTGCGGCGTGGAGCGGCGGCCCTCCATCAGGTCGCCGAGGCGCTGGAGTATCACGCCGCCGCTGAGGATGTTGGCCAGCCGGGCGAGGTAGCGCCCGTAGGCGATGGGGTCGCGGAAGGGCTCGGTGAAGGTGGTGCTCACCAGCAGGGCGAAGTTGGTGTTATCGGTCTTTCTCTCGGCGTAGCTGTGCCCGTTGACCGTGGTCACCGGTTCGCTGCCGCCGGTGGATTCCATGGTGACCACGCCGGCGGGGCATACGCAGAAAGTCCTTACCCTGTCGTCGAATGACTTGGAGTAGTACTCCAGCTTGCATTCGTACATCGCGTCGGTAAGCTCGTTGAGAACCACCGCGGGCAGCTCCACCCGCACCCCCACGTCTACCGGGTTGACCTCAAGGGTAAGGCTCAGCCGCTCGGCCTCGTGGGCCAGCCAGTCGGCGCCCTCGCGGCCGGGGGCCAGAATCAAGTAGTGGCAGTCGAACCGCTGTCCTTCGCTGGTCTCGACGCCCTTGACCGCCCCCTTGCTGGTGAGGATCTTGCTGGCGGCGGTCCCCATCCTGATATCGACCTTGCCGGAGAGGTAATCATGCATCGCCTGGAGAATGATGCGGGAGCGGTCGGTCCCCAGGTGGCGCACCATCATCGGGATAAGGCGCAGGTCGGCCAGGCTGGCCCGGCGCTGCAGCTCGTCCACCTCCTCCCCGCCGCCATAGACGCTGTCGCTGCCGCCGAACTTGACGTAGATATCGTCGACATACCTGACGAGTTGCTCCGTCAGTTCCGGGCCGAGGTACTCCTTGAGCCTGCCGCCAATATCGGGGGACAGGGTCAGCTTGCCGTCGCTGTAGGCCCCGGCGCCACCCCAGCCGCTGACCAGGTCGCAGGGGGTACACTGGACACAGCGGATGCCGTCGGTGGCCACCGGGCAGGTGCGGCCGGCCAGGTCCTTCCCCTCCTCCAGGAGCAGGATGCTGAGGCCGGAGTTCTGGCACAGCTCCAGTGCGGCGAAGATGCCCGCCGGACCGCCTCCCACTATTATAACGTCGTATTTCGTCATCGCGTCACACCGGAAGCAATTCTAATCGAGGCACGGGGCGTTGTCAAAGAAGGCTAGCTATTGCCCTCATCGATACGCCTCAGGATGTCCCAGAAGGCTCCTCGATACCCGTCCCTGATGGCATTTGCGAGCAGGGTGTTGTCGTTGTAGTTGTAGTTCTGCCCGGCGGCATCGCCCGCCATGAACAGGAAGCGCTGGTCGCCGCCGATAACATCGGAGAGATAGCCGAAGGGGTCGTCCCCCAGCTCCGGCGATATGAAGAACACCGGGGCGAACAGGTCGTCGCTTGGCGTGCCGTGGATGCCGGGGTTGCGCTCGAGGGGACCCTGGCGGCGTATCGACTCCGCCAGCGCGGTCCCCGGCCACAGGCGCACCCCTAGGTTGGCGCCGACGCGGTGGGGGGATAGCCGTTTCATGGTGTCGATGGTATGGCGCAGCGACTCCTTAGTCTCCCCCGGCGCGCCCAGCAGCAGGTCGTACATGAAGACGATGCCCCTGTCGCGACATACATCCGCAGTGCGCTCCACGTCTTCAGGGCCGAAGTCGCGCCCCAGGCTGCGGAGCATGCGCTGGTCGGCGCTGTCCACGCCGAA
>CAYUWM010000042.1:0-14005 GCA_964448395.1 uncultured Dehalococcoidales bacterium | reverse complement strand
CCCGGCTCAAGGCCGCGCTGGAGGCCGAGGTGCCGATACGGGAGCAGGAGCTGAGCGTCGACGAGAGAAAGGCGATATCCGGCTACCAGTTCCTCAGCGCCAAGCCCCTGCTGGAGGTGTTCAACATCGGCGAGGGGCGGTTGCCGCAGGCCGAATCGCTGGAGCAGGGCTGGCGCGGCAAGTTCAAGCGGCCGCGGGTGGACGCCGCTGCGCTGTGCGCCAAGCTGGAGATGGAGCTGGCGCAGCTCGACGAGGAAGAGGCGGCGGCCTTCCGCGAGGACATGGGCATCTCCGAGGCGGCGCTGGAGCGCATCATCCGGCTGTCCTACGACCTGCTGGGGCTGGTCTCCTTCTTCACCACCGGTTCCGACGAGGTGAAGGCGTGGACCGTGCAGCGGGGCACCGATGCGGTGCGCGCCGCGGGCAAGATACACACCGACATCGAGCGCGGGTTCATCAAGGCCGAGGTCATAGGCTACGACGACCTGATGCGCTGTGGCAGCATCGCCGAGGGGCGGAAGCAGGGCCTGCTGCGCGCCGAGGGCAAGACCTACACCGTGCAGGACGGGGACGTGATCACGTTCCTGTTTAACGTGTGACCGATGGATTTATTGAATCGAAAATCATCGCGGCAAGAACAAGATATGCAGGCCAGCCATCGTCGTCGAGCCTATTACACTATTGCATTTCCCTACTCACTGTGGCAAGATTGAGGCGAAATCTACACAGGATGTGACCATGTATAAAAAGGTACTCGTTCCGCTGGATGGCTCGGAGCTGGCAGAGACGGTGTTCACCTACGCCAAGGAGCTGGCGGGGAGGATGGGGCTGGAGCTAATCTTCCTCCACGTCTGCGCCCCCGACGAGCGCGAGCTGCTGCCCATGCGCCGCGCCTACGTGGAGCACGCCGCCGACGTCGCCAAGTGCGAGGCCGAGGAGCTGCAGGAAAAAGACGGGGTCAAGCCCGCATGCGAGGTGGTGCCGGCGCAGGCGGAGGTGGCGGTGGGCTACCCCGCCGATGAGATACTGCGCTACGCCGAGGCGCACAAGGCGGACCTGATATTGATGGCCACCCACGGCCGCTCCGGCATCAGGCGCTGGGCCATGGGCAGCGTGGCCGACAAGGTGCTGCGCACCTCGAAGATACCGGTATGGCTGGTGCGGGCGGAGGTCCCCGAGGAGGTCGTCCGTGACAAGCTGACCACCAGACGCATCCTGGTCCCGCTGGACGGCTCCAAGCTGGCGGAATCGGTGCTGCCCCACGTCGAGACGCTGGCCAAGCAGCGCGGCATAGGACCGGTGGAGGTGACACTGCTGCGGGTGTGCAAGCCCTCGATCATCTCGTTCGACTACGAGGAATCGGGCATGCCCAGGAGCCGCAAAAAGCAGGCGGATAAAGAGCTGGCCGACTGCAAGCGCACCAGCGAGCGCTATTTCACCAGGGTCAAACGCCGTCTTGAGCAAGCCGGTGCTAAGGTGCAGTCGGTGGTGCTGGAGGGCGAGCCCGCGGATGAGATCATCGAGTACGCCGACTCGAACCATTTCAACCTCATCGTGATGGCCAGCCACGGGCGCTCGGGGATAAGCCGCTGGGCCTACGGCAGCGTCGCCAGCAAGGTGCTGACGGGCGTCTCCAGCCCCATCTTCCTGGTGCGCCCTACAAAGCCCGGCCGTAGCGAGCTGGAGAAATACAGGACCACGGTGAAGCTCAGGGACGGCTCCCTGATGCGGCTGCGCCCCATCAAGCCGGGGGATGACAAGAAGCTGCTGTCCCTGTTCTACCGCCTCAGCCCCGATACCGTTTTCCTGCGGTTCCACCATGCCCTGACGCAGATGTCGAAGAAAGAGGTGAGACACTTCTGCACCGTCGATTACGATGACAGCTTTGCCCTGGTGGCCACCGCCGGCGAGGGCAGGAAAGAGCGCATCGTGGGCGTCATCCGCTATTACCGGCTCCCACCGGGCGACGTGGCCGAGACGGGCATCGTGGTTGAGGATTCATACCAGGGGAAGGGTATCGGGAGCCACCTCATCAAGCAGATAGCAGAAGTTGCCAGGGAGAAGGGCATCCGCCGCCTGCAGGGGGAAGTAATCCCCGGCAACCAGGCGGTGATGAAGCTGGTGAAGAACAGCGGGTTCAAGGTGGGCCGGGAGCTGGACAGCGGCGTCTATCACGTCATCCTGCACATCGGGTAGCGATCCGCCGCCTACTGCAGGAACACGATCAGCAAGCCCGCGACCGTGGCTGAGCCGATGACGCCGGCCACGTTGGGTCCCATGGCATGGGGCAGCAGGAAGTTCTGCGGGTTTGCGCGCAGGCCCTCGTTGTGCACCACCCGCGAGGCCATGGGCACCGCGGAAACGCCCGCCGCACCGATGAGCGGGTTGACCTTCCCCCCGGTGAGCCGGCACATCAGCTTGCCCATCAGCACGCCGGTAGCCGTCCCGAAGCCGAAAGCGAACAGCCCCAGGGCGAATATCTCCAGCGTCTGCACGCTCATCACGCGGTCAGCGACCATCTCAGCGCCGACCACCAGGGCGAGGAAGATGGTGACGATGTTTATCAGTTCGCCACCCGCCGTCTTCGACAGCCGCTCGGTGACGCCGCACTCTCTCAGCAGGTTGCCGAACATCAGCATCCCGATCAGCGGCGCCGCCTTGGGTAAAAACAAGGTTACGAGCACGGTTATCACGATGGGGAACAGGATGAGCTCCTGCTTCGAGACCGTTCGCGGGCTCTCCATTACGATGGCCCGTTCCTTCGACGTGGTGAGCAGCCGCATTATGGGGGGCTGGATGATGGGCACCAGCGCCATGTAGGAATAGGCGGCGATGGCTATCGGCCCCAGCAGGTGGGGCGCCAGCAGCACCGAGGTGTAGATCGCCGTGGGGCCGTCGGCCCCCCCGATGATGCCGATGCTCCCTGCCTCCGGCATCGAGAAACCGGCAGCCAGGGCGATGAACAGGGCGGCGAATATGCCGCACTGCGCCGCCGCGCCGAGGAAGAACGTCTTGGGATTGGACAGCAGCGGGCTGAAATCGGTTAGCGCCCCGATGCCGAGGAAGATCAGAGGGGGGAAGATGGCCAGGTGCACCCCCAGCCCGAGGTAGTTGAGCAGGCCGCCCTCCTCCATCAGGCCGGTCTGGGGGATGTTGGCCAGTACTATGCCGAAGCCTATCGGTATCAGCAGCAGGGGCTCATAGTGTTTCCGTATCGCCAGGTAGATGAGCACCCCGGCGACGATGAACATCACGATGTTGCCCCAGTACAGGCCGGCATAGCCCGTGCTCTGGAAGAACTCTACAATGCGGTCAAGCATTCCCTATCCCCCGAGAGCCATCAGGGGCTCCCCTTTCTTTGCATAGGCCCCATCAGCCACGAAAATCTCGTTGACCCTCCCGCCGCTCATAGCTGATATTTCATAAAGCATCCCCCAAGATTCCAGCACTATCAGGACATCGCCGGTCTTCACCTCATCACCGACACCGACCCTGACGGTCAACACCTTGCCCTGCATGGGAGAAAAGATGATCCCTTCGCCGCCTGCCGCGCCGGCGACAGGCGCTCCCGGTGCAGCCGGTTCTTCGTACATGACCCCCGTAACCTCCCCACCCCTGCTGCTGAATGCCGACAGCCACTGGAGGGCGCGGGTCAGCCCCATGAAGCAGAGGGATATGAGAAGAAGCGCCCCCAGCGCGATCACGGTCAGCTCGAGGGCACCCATATAGCCTTCCATCTTCAATCCCTAACGATACGTTCGCCTAGTTTATACCTTTTGAGAACGGAAGTAAAGGGCATTTCCGCCCTTTTCCACCATTTCTGTACCCTCGTCCAGTGAGAAAAAGGCTCAATACACGGATATCAGCCCTTGACCACGCCGACAGGCCGCAGCTTGGCCACCTTGCGCGAGATCCCGGCGCGGTGGGCCACCTCCACCACCTGTGCCACGTCCTTGTACGCCTCCGACGCCTCCTCGGCCAGCGAGGCCATGCTCCCCGCCCTGACGGTGATGCCCTTCCGCGCCAGCCTTTGGGCCACATCGGTGCCGCGCAGGCTCCTCTTGGCCGCAGAGCGGCTCTGCACCCGCCCCGCGCCGTGGCAGGTGGAGCCGAAAGTCTCCCTCATCGCCAGTTCGGTGCCCACCAGGACGTAGGAATAGCGCCCCATGTCGCCGGGGATGAGCACCGGCTGCCCGATACCGGCATAGATTGCGGGCACGTCGGTGTTCCCCGCGGGGAAGGCGCGCGTGGCCCCCTTGCGGTGGACGCACAGCTCGGTCTTCCGACCATCGACCTCATATCGCTCCATCTTGGCGATGTTGTGGGTCACGTCGTATATCATCTCCATACCGAGGTCCCGCGGGCCCATGCCGAAAACCTGCATGAACGACTCGCGGGCCCAGTGGGTGATGCACTGGCGGTTGGCCCAGGCGTAGTTGGCGGCTGCGGCCATCGCTGCGAAGTAGGACTGACCCTCGGGGGACCTGACCGGTGCGCAGGCCAGCTGGCGGTCGGGCAGTTCGATGCCGTATTTCGCCACCGCCGCCCCCATGGCCTTAACGTTATCGTCGCAGACCTGGTGTCCTAGCCCCCGCGACCCGGTGTGGATCATGAGCGTCACCTGCCCCACGCGCTCGATGCCCATCACCGATGCGGTCGATGGCTCGTATATCTCGTCGACTATCCCCACCTCGATAAAATGGTTACCGGCGCCCAGCGTCCCCAGCTGGGGACCGCCGCGCTGCTTTGCCTTGGAGCTCACCCGCCCCGGGTCGGCGCCCTTCATGCTGCCGCCCTCCTCGGTCACCTCCAGGTCCCTGCCTTCGCCGTAACCGCGCTCCACCGCCCACCGCGAGCCCTTGCGCAGCACGTCATCTATCTCCCGCTCATTCAACCTCAGCTTGCCCTGCGAGCCCACGCCGGAGGGCACATTGCTGTAGAGCGCGTTTACCAGCTGCTCTATCCTGGGTGTAACCTGCTCCTCGGTAAGGTTGGTGCGCAGCAGGCGCACCCCGCAGTTGATATCGAAGCCCACGCCCCCCGGCGAGATCACCCCGTCCGACACCCTGGTAGCCGCCACACCACCGATGGGGAACCCGTAGCCCCAGTGGATATCGGGCATCGCCAGCGACCGTGATACGATGCCGGGCAGAAAAGCGACGTTGGCCACCTGCTCCATGGCCTCCTCCTCTGTGATGTGGGACAGCATCTCCTCATCGGCATATATCAGGCCGGGAACGCGCATTCCCTTCTTGTAGCTCTGCGGTATCTCCCACCTGTAATCGTCTATCTTGTTCAGCACCTTAGACCCGGCCATCATCTCACCCCCTAGATATCGAACAGCACCTGCACCCGGCAACCGTCCCCCTGCTCCACCCGCAGCATGTGGTAGGTCACCGCCTTGACCCCCATCTTTATCCTGTGGCGCCGGGGGTCGATCTTCTCACCACAGCAACCAGCCTTCAGCTTCGTTTCACCCAGTTCAGCGATATCGAACCGGCTGAACAGCACGCCTTCGACCTCGAACAGGTATATCAGCTCGCTGAGCCAGGCTACCAGCAGCTCCTCCCGGTTATCCGCCGTCACCTCGACGTCGCGGCGAACGTTGTCGCCCACGCTATCGATATCGGTCATCAGGCTGAACAGGCCATACGCCGCATTGGCGAACGCCTCTTTTAGGTCCGCCCCGTAGGCGGCGATGCCGACGTCAGCCGTGTGCTCTATGACCTCGAATCTTTCACCCATATTTCAGCGCCCCATTATACCAGAATTCGGTTAAAACCATATTGACAGCCCACCGCCGTCCCATTAAGCTATACATGGAGGATAACGCACTGAGATTCCCCTTCATCCCCAGGGAAGAGAAGTTCTTCGACCTGCTCGAGGAGAGCGCCCGCAACGTAGTGCTGGGGGCCAACCAGCTCTCCGAACTCATCGAGAAATGGGATAACGTTCCCCAGCGCGTCGAGGAGATCAAGAAGATCGAGCACGAAGGCGATGAGATCACCCACCGCATAATCGCCCAGCTGCATGCCACCTTCGTCACCCCCATCGACCGCGAGGATATAGCCCAACTTGCCGAGCACCTGGACGACGTCCTCGACTTCATCGAGGAGACCGCTTCCAGCATGCTCATCTACTGGGTGGCCAAGCCCACGGAGAAGGCGCAGGAGCTGGCGCGGATCATAGTGAGGATGACCAACGAGATCAGCGAGGCTATCCCCAGGCTGCGTCGCAGAAAACTGCTGCACCAGCTTCCCGCCTGCTGCATGGAGGTGAACCGGCTGGAGAACGAGGCCGACGCCATCGTGCGCTCCGCCGTGGCGGGGCTGTTCCACGATAAGGATATAAACGTCGTCGATGTGATCAAGTGGCGCGAGATCTATGAATACATGGAAACCGCCACCGACCGCTGCGAGGACATCGCCAACGTCCTCGAAGGGGTCATGATAAAGCGTGCCTGAGTTTTAACTTGTTCGTACTGGTAATCATCCTCGCCGTCGGCTTCGCCGTGATAAACGGCTTCAACGACGCCGCCAACGCCATCGCCACCGTAATCGGCACCCGTGTGCTCTCCCCCGCTAAGGCCGTAGCCATGGCAGCCGTCCTGAACTTCGCCGGGGCCGCCACCGGCCTTGCCGTCGCCTTAACCATCGGCAAGAACATCGTCGCCCCCGAGTACCTGGACTACGGCGTGATGCTCGCCGCCCTGTCGGCGGTCATCATCTGGGGCGGGACAGCGACTCGCATCGGCCTCCCCATAAGCATCAGCCACTCATTCATAGCCGGGCTGGTGGGCGCCGGCATTGCCTCCGCCGGCAGCGTATCCATAGTGTGGGGCACATTCATTAAGGTGCTTTCTTCGGTAGCTATCGCACCGGCGCTGGGCTTCGCCGGCGGACTGTTCGTCATGGTGGCCCTGATGTGGCTGCTGCGTCACGTAGCCCCGCTAAAGGTGGAGGGGCTATTCAGCAACCTGCAGATAGTCACCGCCGCCTTCATGGCCTACAGCCACGGCAAGAACGACGGTCAGATGCCCATCGGCATCATGGCCATGGCGTTGATGATACATACCGGTGCTAGCGAGTTCGATGTGCCCTTCTGGATCATCGCCCTCTCCGCCATCTCCATCTCGCTGGGCACCGCCTTCGGCGGCTGGCGCGTTATCCGCACGGTGGGAGTGAGGATAGCCGCCCTCAGACCGGTCCACGGCTTCGCCGCCACGGGAGCGGCCGCCGCTGTGGTGGAGGCCGCCTCAGCCTTCGGCATCCCGGTGAGCACTACCCACTGCATGAGCTCAGCCATCATGGGCGTGGGCGCCACCAAGCGCATCTCCGCGGTGCGCTGGGGCGTTGCCCGCAGCATCGTCCTCGCCTGGTTGCTGACCTTCCCCATCTGCGGCATCATCGGCTGGCTGCTGGGCTCTATACTGTAGCCCCCGAGCGACTACAGCCGCTCGCGCCTCAGCTCGAACACCACCGGGTTGGCCGGGTCGGGGCAGGCCACGGTGGCGCGGTCCGGGTCGCTCTCCCAGGGGAAGGTTCCATCGAAATGCAGCACGCTGGCGAAGGGGAACAGCGTGTAGAACGCCCATGCGCACATCCCCGGCGGGGTGTGGTGCCCGATAACGAACTCGTCACCCACGCGGTGTCCCGCCTCGCAGGTGCCCTTCTGCGATACCACCTTGGCGATAACTCCATCCATTCTATCCTCCGACTCAAAACAGGTACGTCCCCGACGGCGGCTCCAGCCCCTTGTGCTTCTGCAGCGCGGCGCTGAGGTACTCCCCCACCAGTATCAAATCCTCCAGCGGCAGGTAGGCGGAGCAGGCGGCATGGTACAGGATGTTGCCCGAGGGGGATATCCCCTCCTCGCCGAGATACAGCACGGCGGCAACGATCACCTTGGGCAACGCGTGGAACTCGTAGGCGGCGTCCCCGCTGATGTCCAGCGGTTTGCCCCCCAGCGCCTCGCACGCCGCCCTGAAGCCGTCGAGGTCCTCGCCGA
This sequence comes from uncultured Dehalococcoidales bacterium, assembly GCA_964448395.1. Lineage (GTDB taxonomy): Bacteria > Chloroflexota > Dehalococcoidia > E44-bin15 > E44-bin15 > CAYUWM01. Next base: position 5,998 of record CAYUWM010000042.1, on the reverse strand, counting down.
AGGCTTGCACCATGGGGTTTATCGCCATCTGCTGGAACACCCCGCCCGCCGACAGCCCGTCGGGGAGCTGGCGGAAGGCGATCCAGCTATCTCCCTCGCCGCCCTGCACGCACACCGAGCGCACCCCGCCCGAGCGTATCAGGTAGTGCAGCAGGGTGAACTGTATCATGGTGGGCGGCGGCACCACCAGCCCTTCCTCCATCACCTCGATATCGGGGAGGCTGACGGTGAAGGTGCGGTTGAAGAACCGCAGGCGGAAGCGGCCGTCCGCGTACTCCGCGCCGCTGTTGGCGGCGACCTCTTTCGGGTCCAGCGCCTTCAGCTCAGCGGACGCCTTCTGGAAAGCGGGCTCGTAAGACATAGCTATCCACGCTCCCCCGTATGATACCATACCGCGCCGCCGCCTGCCGACGTTGACAAACTCGCCACGCCGTTGTACGCTTTCGGCACAGTATGACTTAATTCTTAGGTAAAGGCAATGGGCATTGTTATAGGAGTTATAGCTGGCGTTTTAGTCACCTATTTGCTAATAAAAACATTGATTAATACTTATAGGGGTAACTTGGCAAACGATGCTGCGCGCGACGTGTTGAAGAATTTTAATTATATCGAAGAAGTGGAGAACATAAAGTCTATAGGTGATGATTTCTTAATCAAATACATACCAAAAGAATATCAATGCCCACGGTGTCATAGCTTTCTAGTTAAGAGGACTGGTAAATATGGAGACTTCTTGGGTTGTAATAATTACCCAAAATGTAGGTACACGAGGAGTATGGAGAAGTGAGTTACTATGAACAAAAAAAGTCTGAACTAACTTCCCTATTAAAACTTATTCAAGAGGAACAAGAAAAACTCCGTACGATAGCCAGCTCTGGAGAAGCATGGTTTGCTGAAAAAGCGAAGAGGTTTGAAGAAGAAAGAAAAGAAGCATTAAGAGAAATTAAGGAGAGAGAAAAAGAACTTAAAGCAGCTAAAGATTACTTCGCCAAATATAAGAAGAACATAGAGGAAGACATTACTCGACTTGATCAAAAAAGTAAGGAAAGAAATGAAGAGGACAAGGAGGCTCTTTTACAGCTATCAAAGGAAAAGACGCAAGGTTTCCCTTGGTTATCTAAGGCTTGGGCTGATTATGTGCATTATCAGGATTTAAAAAGAGCAGACTACTTAGAACATAAAGCCCATCCAGCAGAAAAAGCAGCTGAAGAAGTAAGGAGAATAGCTTCTCAACGTAGGATAGCCGAAGAGTTATACAGAGTGCTAAAGTACAAACTAGAATATTATGAGAATCTCTTCCCTTGGCTGGTAGATTTCAGCGGAGAAGATGTTGAAGATTTGATAATTGAAATTATAGAGAAGAAGCAAAAGGGGAAGGATACTGAGCCGGAACCGGATGACCCTGCTAAGAAGTGGCTAACACCAGCGGAGTACGCAACATTATCAACAGCTGAGAAGTATCAGAAGGCTCTAGAACGCTACTGGACAAAAAAGAAGTCCAAATGGGAAATTGGAAGGGATTATGAACGTTTTATCGGTTATCTCTATGAGTCAAGAGGATACGCCGTACATTATCAGGGTATAGTGGAAGGATTGGCTGATTTGGGACGTGATTTAGTATGTGTTAGAAATAACGAGGCGGAAGTTGTTCAGTGTAAATACTGGTCTAAAGATAAGCAGATACACGAAAAACACATATTCCAGCTTTTTGGAACTATGACGGCCTATAGAATAGACAATCCTAAACAGAAAGTATCAGCCACTTTCGTTACATCCACCAGTTTGACAGATAAAGCAAAACTGTTTGCTAAGGAGTTGAAAGTAAAGCAAACAGATAATTACCCGCTTAAACCTTATCCATGTATAAAGTGTAATGTTGCTCGTAGAGACGGAGAGAAGATTTATCACCTTCCTTTTGACCAGCAGTACGACAAGACATTAGTCGAAGAAGAGCGTAACGAATGCTATGTAGAAACAGTAGCAGAAGCGGAAGCATTAGGATTCCGGCGTGCCTTCCGATGGCGGGGAGAATCTCAAGACTGAGCCGGGTATGCTATCAATAGCTATAACCTCATTCTATCCCCCTCGGTTGCCTTATTCCCCGCTTGAAGCTACAATAGATGTAGATAATGAGTAAATCGGCCCTCGACGGGCTCAAGGTCATAGAGTACGCCCAGCTGGCGGCAGGCCCCTACTGCACCAAGCTGCTGGCGGACCTCGGCGCGGAGGTTATCAAGATAGAGCCGCCAAGAACGGGCGATATGGCGAGAAAGCGGGGGCCGTTCCTCAACGATGTCCCCCACCCCGAGCGCAGCGGGCTGTTCTTCTTCCTCAACACCAACAAGCTGGGCATCACCCTCGATATATCTACGCAGGCGGGGCGCAAGGTATTCCGCGAGCTGGTCAGGGACTGCGACGTTCTGGTGGAGGACACCACGCCGGGGACGATGGAGGAATTGGGTCTGGACTACGAGAGCCTCAGCGGGCTGAACCCGCGGCTGATAATGACCTCCATAACCCCGTTCGGGCAGGACGGCCCCTACAGCCGGTATAAATCATATCCCCTGAACACCTACCACAGCAGCAGCCTCGGCGTGATACTGTCCATGATCATGCCCGATGAGACGCCCATGCCCACCAAGGGATACGGCTTCCTCGGTGAGTACGACGCGGGCCTCAACGCGGCGACGGCGACGGTGGCCGCGCTGTACGGGCGGCTGTTCTCCGGCGAGGGGCAGCATATAGACATCTCCAAGCAGGAGTCGCTCATCTCGCTGGAGCGGGTGGAGATCGGCATGTTCATTAACAACGAGCGGGGCAGCACGGTGTGGGTGCAGTACATGGTGGGCGGGCTGCAGCGCTGCAAGGACGGCTACGTGATGATAACCCTCGGCGGCGACCACCACTGGAAGGGACTGGTGGAGCTGCTGGGCAACCCGGAGTGGGCCTTCGACCAGAAGTACGCGGACGAGGGCGCCAAGTATATATACGCGCAGGAGATCAATGTTCACATCGCGGAGTGGATGAAGGAGCACACCAAGGAGGAGGTCTACCACCGCTGCCAGGCGCTGAACTGCCCCATCGGCATGGTTACCACCGTGGAGGACCTGGCCGGCTCCGAGCAGCTGCAGGCCCGCGACTTCTTCGTCGAGATGGAGCACCCCCAGATGGGTAAGGTTAAATGCCCCACCACCCCCTACCACTTCTCCAGGACGCCGTCACGCTACGACAGGTCGGCGCCCACGCTGGGGCAGCATAACCGGGAGATATTATGCGAACGGCTGGGGTACAGCCGGCAAGAGCTGGTGCGGATGAGAGGGGGTGGCGTCATCTAATGGCCGATAGCGACGCGAAGCGACCCCCGCTGCAGGGCATCCGTATCGCCGACTTCAGCTGGGCGTGGGCCGGCCCCTACGCCACCATGCTGCTGGCGCTGATGGGCGCCGAGGTGATAAAGATCGAGACCCGCAAGCGCCCCGACCACTCGCGGCTGCGCTCGGTAGTCACCGGGCCGGTGGCGTGGGACCCGGACAAGTCCCCGATATTCAACGACCTCAACCTCAACAAGATGGCCATCACCCTCGACCTGGCAAAGCCCAAGGCGGTGGAGCTGGCCAAGAAGCTGGTGGCCGTCAGCGACGTGGTGATGGAGAACTTCCGCCCCGGGGTGATGGGCCGGCTGGGGCTGGGCTACGGCACCCTGAGGAAGATCAAACCCGATATCGTCATGCTGTCATCGTCATCGATGGGGGCCAAGGGGCCGGACAGCAAGTACGCCGGCTACGCCCCCATCTTCGCCGCCCACAGCGGGCTGGCGCACCTCACCGGCTACCCCGACCGGCGGCCGGTGCCGCTGATGGGCTCCAGCGACCTGCGCAGCGCCGCCGCCAGCGCCTTCGCCATCCTGGTCGCGCTGTACCACCGCGGGGTCACCGGCGAGGGCCAGCACGTAGACCTGTCCTCCGTGGAGACCCTGTCGGTGCTCATCGGCGATGCCTTCCTCGACTACTTCATGAACGGCAGGGTCCCCGTGCGCAAAGGGAACCGCGACGATATCATGGCGCCCCACAACTGCTACCCGTGCAAGGGCGAGAACAAGTGGGTCACCATCGCCGTAGCCGACGACGAGGAGTGGCAGTCGCTGTGCGCGGTGATGGGCAACCCCGGCTGGACCGCCGACGAGAGGTTCGCCGATGCCTACCGCCGATGGCATAACCAGGAGGAGCTCGACCGGCTCATCGGGGAGTGGACCACAGAGCACACCGCCGGCGAGGTCACCCAGATGCTGCAGAGGGTCGGTGTCGCCGCTATCCCCTCGTTCGACGGGGCGGAGCTGTTCCACGACCCCCACATCCAGGCACGGGGGTTGGCGATGGATATAACCCATCCCGCCTTCGGAAAGCGCAAGGTGCTGGCCCCGCTGTGGAAATTCTCCGAGACACCGGCGCAGGTTACCCGCCACGGCCCCTGCCTCGGGGAGCACAACGGTTACGTCTTCGGCGAGCTGCTGGGCATACCTCAAGACGAGATCGATAGGCTGACACAAGAAGGGGTTCTGTACTAGATGACCTCGCGGATGGCGAGGGACTCCTTGGCGCGGTCCACCGCGTACTGGCAGGCCTCGAATGCCTGCGGGCGGCGCTTGGCGGCGACGGCCACCACCATGATAACGTCCCCCACCTCGATGCGCCCCTCGCGGTGGCAGATGGCGAAATCTATAAGCTCCCACTTTGCTCTCAGCTCACCGCTGATCTCGCCGAGCAGGGTCTCGGCGTCCTCCCTATCTCCCTCGCACTCGGCATAGCTCAACCGCCGTCCGTCGGCGGACTGCCCGCGCAACGAGCCGATGAAGCTAACGGTGGCGCCGATGCCGGCATTCCCCCTCACACCATCGATGATAGCGTGGGGATCGATGGGGGATGACATTACCTCGAACATACTAGTTCTCCGAAACCCCTTCAGGGGCCGCCTCTGCAGTCGTTTCCTTCAACGGTGGTTCACCATCGACCGGGCGGTTGAACAGCTCCTCCAGCTCCTCGCCCTCTATGGTCTCCTTGGCAACCAGCTCCTGCGCTATCTGTACCAGCTTCGCCCTGTTTGTAGTGAGGATGTCCTTCGCCACGCCATAGGCTTGCTGGATGATACGGTGAACCTCCTCATCGATCTCCTGAGCCGTCTGCTCGCTGTAGTCCTTCTGCTCGGACACCTCGCGTCCCAGGAACACCAGCTCCTCCCTCCGCCCGAAGGTGCGGGGGCCCAGACGCTCGCTCATGCCGTATTCGGTGACCATCTTTCGCGCGATCTTGGTGCCCTGTTCGATATCGCTCTCGGGGCCGGTGCTCGTCTCGCCGAAGATGATCTCCTCGGCGCAGTGCCCGCCGAGCGTGGTGGCCAGCGCGTCATAGAACTGCGAACGCGTCCACAGGTAGCGGTCCTCCTTGGGCAACAGGCGGGTGTAGCCGCCCATCATGCCGCGGGCGATTATCGAGACCTTGTGCACCGGGTCGGCGTTGGGCAGCATCCTCGCCGCCAGCGCATGCCCCGCCTCATGATAGGCGGTGATCTCCTTCTCCTTATCGCTGATTATCCTGCTCTTGCGCTCCGGGCCGGCTATCACCCGGTCGATGGACTCCTCAAGCTCATCGAGACCGATCTTCTTCTTATTGCGCCGTGCCGCCAGGATAGCCGCCTCGTTCACCAAGTTGGCGAGGTCGGCCCCGGAGAAGCCCGGCGTCTGCTTGGCAACCGTCCCCAGTTCGACCCCCTCCTCCAGCGGCATACCCTTGGCATGCACCTCCAGTATCCCCTTGCGCCCCTTGATGTCGGGGCGGTCCAGCACCACCTGCCGGTCGAAGCGGCCGGGGCGCAGCAGCGCCGGATCGAGGATATCGGGGCGGTTGGTTGCCGCGAGCACGATGACATTGGTGCTGGTATCGAACCCGTCCATCTCCACCAGAATCTGGTTAAGGGTCTGCTCCCGCTCGTCGTGGCCGCCGCC
>CAYUWM010000041.1:0-14059 GCA_964448395.1 uncultured Dehalococcoidales bacterium | reverse complement strand
CTCCTCGTCCTGTTCGACGGCAACGCCCTGATACACCGCGCCTTCCACGCCCTGCCCCCGCTGGCGGTGACCCGGACGGGCGAGCCCACGGGGGCGGTGTCCGGCTTCGCCACCATGGTGCTCAAGGTGCTCTCCGAGCTCAAGCCCACCCACTGCGCCGTGGCCTTCGACCACCCGTCGCCGACGTTCCGTCATAAGGAGTTCGCCGCATACAAGGCGCACCGCCCGCCGGCGCCCGATGATTTGAAGAGCCAGTTCAAGCGGGTGCACCAGCTGGTGGACGCCTTCAACATCGCCAGCTTCGAGGTGGAGGGCTTCGAGGCGGACGACATACTGGGCACGCTGGCGCGGCAGGCGTCGCAGGAGGGCATCGAGACGATAATCGTGACCGGCGACATGGACACCCTGCAGCTTGTCGAGCCCAGGGTGAAGGTGCTGACCCCCAAACCGGGCAAGCCGTTCAGCGATACGGTGCTGTACGACGAGGGCAAGGTGGAGGAAAGGTACGGGCTTACGCCCAAGCAGATAGCCGACCTCAAGGGGCTCAAGGGAGACCCGTCGGACAACATCCCCGGCGTCCCCGGCGTCGGCGAGAAGACCGCGGTCAAGCTGCTGCAGCAATTTCATAGTGTCGACGGAATCTACCAGCATATCGACGAGGTGCAGCCGGCGAAGGCGCACTACGCGCTGGCTGAGAACGAGGAGGCGGCGCGGCAGAGCAGGCGGCTGGCCACCATCGTCACCGATATTCCCATCGACCTCGACCTGCCCAAGTGCGCCATGGGGGACTTCGACCGGGCCAAGGTGCTGGAGCTGTTCCGCGAGCTGGAGTTCAACCGCCTGCTGGGGCGGCTCGACGAGCTGGGCGCCGCCGGGTGCGACACAGCGGTGAAGGTAGCGACGGTGGAGACCGACTACCGCACGGTCGATACGAAGCAGGCGCTGGACGAGATGGTCGATACGCTGCGGTCGGCGACATCCTTCGCCTTCGACACCGAGACCACCAGCCTCAATCCGATGTACGCCCGGCTGGTAGGCCTGTCCTTCTCACACGCGGTGGGGAAGGCGTTCTACGTGCCGGTGGGCCACCGCCTCGGCGACCAGCTGCCGCTGAGCGAGGTTCTCGAAAAGCTGCGGCCGATATTCACCGACCCCAAATATAGTAAATCGGCGCACCACGGCAAGTACGACATGGCGGTGATCGCCAACAGCGGCGTCGCTGTCCAGGGGCTGGGATTCGACACCATGATTGCCGCCCACCTCATGGGGGAGAAGTCCATAGGCTTGAAGGCGCTGTCCTTCAACCGCCTGGGCGTGGAGATGACCCCCATCACCAGCCTCATCGGCACAGGGGCCAAGCAGGTGACCATGGACTACGTGCCCGTCCCCGAGGTGTCGCCTTACGCCTGCGCCGACGCCGACATGACCTTCCGCCTGGCATGCCTGCTGGAGGGCGAGCTGAAGGAACAGGGGTTGTGGGACCTGTTCCACGACGTGGAGATGCTGCTGATGCCGGTGCTGCTGCAGATGGAGCGCAACGGTGTGGCGCTGGACACCCAGGCGCTGTGGGCCATGTCGGAGAGCATGGGGCAGCGCACCGCCGAGCTGGAGGCCGATATCTACAACAACGTGGGGCACCAGTTCAACATCAACTCCAGCCAGCAGCTGAGCGCGGTGCTGTTCGAGGAGCTGCGGCTCCCCGGCGGCCGCAAGACCAAGAGCGGATATTCGACCGACGCCTCCGTACTCGAGGGATTGAGGGAGCTGCACCCGGTCATCGCCCCGCTGCTGGAGTACCGCCAGATAACCAAGCTCAAGTCCACCTATGTCGATGCCCTGCCGGCGCTGGTCAACCCGGGGACCGGCAGGATACACACCAGCTTCAACCAGACCGGCACCGCCACCGGGCGGCTGTCCTCCAGCGACCCCAATCTGCAGAACATACCGGTGCGGGGGGAGCTGGGGCGACAGGTGCGCAGGGCGTTCGTTGCCGGAGACGGGTGCGTGCTGCTCAGTGGGGACTACTCGCAGATCGACCTGCGGGTGATGGCGCACCTGTCGCAGGACGAGAGGCTGCTGGCGGCCTTCAAGCGCGACGACGACATCCACCGCGCCACCGCCGCCGAGTACTTCGGCGTGCCCCCCGCCGAGGTGACGCCGGACATGAGGCGGCTGGCCAAGGTGGTCAACTTCGGCGTGCTGTACGGCATGAGCGGCTACGGGCTGGAGCAGGCCACCGAGCTCTCCCGCGAGGAGGCATCCCGGTTCATCAAGACCTATTTCGAGAAGTACCGCGGGGTGCGGGAGTATCTGGAGGCGACCAAACAGCAGGCGCGCGAGAAGGGCTACGTCGAGACGTTGCTCGGCAGGAGGAGGTATATCCCCGATATCAACGCTTCCAATGGTCAGGCGAGGGCGGCGGCGGAACGCATGGCGATCAACATGCCGGTGCAGGGCACCTCTGCCGACATCATCAAGCTGGCGATGATCCGGATACCCGGGGAGATGGGGAGGCGGGGGTTGAAATCGAAGATGACCCTGCAGGTGCACGACGAACTGGTGTTCGAGGTACCGAGAGAGGAGCGTGACGAGATGGAGCGGCTGGTGCTGGATATCATGCCTGCCGCCCTCGAGCTGAGCGTGCCACTCACAGTAGAGGTCAAGGCCGGCGACAACTGGGGCGAGATGGGGTAAACGCACCGGTTTATTGTTACAGCAACCTCCGCCTGTCGCCAACCCGTGCGGGGGAAGGTCGAAAAGAACGCTAGACCATCGGCTTCACCGTAGCCCCAAGTCCACGAACAAGAAAGGTTCAAATTTGCCGGAGCTGCCCGAGGTTGAGACCATCAGGAGGGAGCTGTCCCCCCGGATAACGGGGAAAAGCTTCGTCGGCCTGACCCTGAACTGGCCTAGAACGGTGCAAATTCCGTCACTAGAGGCCTTCAAGCGTGAGCTGATAGGCCAGACTATCCACGAGCTCGACAGGCGGGGTAAATACCTTATACTACGTTTGGAGAGTAGCGACTCTTTAATCCTGCATCTGAGGATGAGCGGCTCGCTGCTAATCGAGCCCGGTTGCGAGTCCGATCCCTACACTCGAACCGTGTTCCACCTAGACGACGGGAGCAAGCTGTGCTTCCGCGACCCGCGCAAGCTGGGCGTGATGTGGCTGGTAAAGGACGCCGACGATGTGGTGGGCAAGCTGGGCCCGGAGCCGCTCGGCGACAGGTTCACCGTCGATGTCTTCCGCGAGCGGGTCGGCAGGCGCTCGGCGCCGATAAAGGCGTTGCTCTGCGACCAGGGCATCATCGCCGGGGTGGGCAACATGTACGCCGACGAGGCGCTGTTCGCCTCCGGTATAAACCCGCTGCGGCCGGCGAACAGCCTGTCGGATAAAGAGACAAAGCGGCTATACTCTGCGACACGGCAAACGCTGGAGCGGGGGATCGACTGCTGCGGGGCCAGTATCAGCGATTACCAGCGCCCCGGGGGCCAGCCGGGCACGGCGCAGACCGCGTTCAAGGTGGCCCACCGCAAGGGTCAGCCCTGTCCGTCGTGCGGGACGCCCATCGAGCGCATACCCATCCGCCAGCGCGGCAGCTACTTCTGCCCCCGCTGCCAGCCGTACCACAAGCGGCAAAGTAAACGTAATAAATCATTATAAATAATTCAAAAATCGCTTAACTGAGCTATTGACAAGCCGCGGCGGCATATGCTAATTTAGAACTACAGCGACCCCGTTTCAGGGGCGGTGAAGCCAGCAGGTTAAAATCGAAAAAAGAATCGCTTGGATCGGGCACGACCGAGACGGTGTATAAAGGGGCAGCCTTTAGAAGCCTTCTCGGCATGTGCGGGAAGGCTTTATACGTTTAAAGATGACGCATAACGCGATAACCGGTATCGCCGGCATAAAGGTGGGGCACTACACCGACAGGGAGGCCGCCACCGGCTGCACCGTGATCCTCTGCGAGGAAGGGGCGACCGCCGGCGTCGACGTTCGCGGAGCGGCGCCGGGCACCAGGGAGACCGACCCGTTGCGCCCGATGAGCCTGGTGGGCAAGGCACACGCCATCCTGCTCAGCGGGGGCAGCGCCTTCGGGCTGGATGCCGCCGGCGGGGTGATGCGTTATCTGGAAGAGCACGGGCACGGCTTCGATACCGGGGCGGCCAGGGTGCCCATCGTTCCGGCGGCTATCCTGTTCGACCTGCGCATCGGAAAAGCAGATGTCAGGCCGGGGCCGGAGGAAGGGTATAAAGCGTGCCTGGCTGCGTCCGGCGGGCCGGTGGCAGAGGGCTGCGTTGGCGCCGGAACCGGGGCCACCGTGGGCAAGATACTGGGAGCGGAGAGGATGACCAAGGGCGGCCTGGGTACGGCGTGCCAGGAACTCGGTGAAATCACCATCGGGGCCGTCGTCGCGGTCAACGCGTTCGGCGACGTGATCGACCCCCGGACCGGCGAGACCATAGCCGGCCCCCGCGATATCGAGAAAGGGGGCTTCACCGATACCATGGATATCATGAAGCGGGCCGGAGAGCCGATCATCGCCTCCTTCACCCATACCACTATCGGCGTGGTGGTCACCGACGCATCGCTCGACAAGGAAGGGGCAAACAAGGTGGCCCAGATGGCGCACGACGGACTGGCCAGAGCCATACGGCCGGCCCACACAATGTTCGATGGGGACGTGTTATTCGCCCTTGCTACCGGGGAGCATGGACCGGGCGACGTCACCGTGATCGGTGCGGTAGCGGCGGAGGTGGTGGCGGAGGCGATCGTAAGGGCGGTGCGGCAGGCCGATTCCCTTGCCGGGGTACCGGCTATGCGGGACGTTAATCAGAAGGAACGAGATAGCTGATGGCGCTGTATTCATTTGAAGGGAAAGAACCACGGATCGCAAAAAGCGCCTTCGTCCATGAGAGTGCCCAGATCATAGGTGATGTGAATATCGGCGGTGAGTGCTTCATCGGCGCCGGGGCGATAATCAGGGGCGACTACGGCGCGGTGATAATCGGACCAAGGACCGCCATCGAGGAAGGATGTCTGGTGCATGCCGCCCCGCTATCGGCGTGCGAGATAGGCAGTGACGTCACCGTCGGCCACGGGGCGATAGTGCACTGCTCCAAGGTGGGGGACTTCGCCACCGTCGGCATGGGGGCCGTACTCAGCATCGGCTCAACGGTGGGCGAGTGGGCCATAGTGGGTGAATGCAGCCTGGTGACCGTCAAGGGGGTCATACCACCACGGAAAATCGCCGTGGGCATCCCTTCAAAGCTCATCGGCGACGTCACCGCCGAGCATCAGAAGATGTGGGAGCTGGGCAAGCAGATCTATGTGGACCTGTGCCAGCGCTACCGGGAAGGCCTCAAGAAGCTATGAAGAAAGGCAAACGAGAAAGGGAAAGCACCCAGCGGCGGATAGGTTTTATCGGCGCCGGGACCGTGGGCACCGCGCTGGCGGTCAGGCTCAGCGGCAAGGGATACCCCGTAGTCGCCGCATCCAGCCGGACTAAAGCATCTGCTGAGCGATTGGCAAACGCCGTCCCCGGGTGCAAGGCCTACGACAGCGCGCAGGAAGTGGTCGATAACGCACAGATCGTGTTTATCACCACCCCGGACGATGCCATCGCCGGCGTGGTCTCCGCGCTGCAGTGGTACCGCGGCCAGGGTGTGCTCCACTGCAGCGGCGCCGACTCTAGCCAGACACTGGAGCCAGCGAAAGGCTTCGGTGCCTATGTCGGCGGCTTTCACCCGTTACAAACTTTCGCCAGCGTGGAGCATGCCATCGAGAATATCCCCGGCTCCACCTTCGCCATCGAAGCCGAAGAGCCGCTGCTTTCCACGCTCCAGAAAATGGCTGCCGACCTCGGTGGTGAGTGGGTCAGGCTTACCGCCGGAGACAAGGTGCTATATCATGCGGCGGCGGTTATCGCCTGCAATTACCTGGTTACCCTGGTAAAGCTGGCAACCGACCTGTGGCAAAACTTTGGCGCCTCTCCCCAGCAGGCAACCAAAGCCCTGCTTCCCCTGCTGCGGGGGACGCTGAATAATATAGAGAATGTGGGCATTCCCGACTGTCTCACCGGGCCCCTCGCCCGCGGGGATTCGGGGACCATTGCCAAGCATATAGCCGCCCTTGAGCAAGCGGCTCCAGGTGTTCTGACAACCTACCGCGAGCTGGGGATACAGACGATACCCATCGCTCTGGCCAAGGGCAGGATCGATGAGAACGCAGCCAAGGAATTGGCCAGACTTTTAAGTTGAAGTATACGGCTCGTATTCTTAAGCCAGTGCAATGGCTTAGAAATAAGATGTAAAGGACGAAAAAGGAGAAGGCGTCATGCGAACCATGCTGAAGAGCAAGATACACCGGGCGCGGGTCACCGATGCCAACCTCAACTATGAGGGGAGCATCACCATCGATGAAACGCTCATGGAGGCGGCGGACATCCTGCCCTATGAACAGGTCCACGTGCTCGATATCGATAACGGGGCCCGTTTCTTGACCTATGTTATCACCGGGGAGAGAGGCTCCGGCGAGATATGCATCAACGGCGCGGCGGCCAGGCTGGTATCCGTAGGCGACAAGGTGATTATCCTCTCCTACATGACGCTCACCGAGGAGGAGGCCAGGGAAGCGAAGCCGAAACTGATATATGTAAATCAGCGTAATGCTATCGAATCAGTAAATAAGGAGGCCCTGTTACGATGAGGGTCACCATCGGCGATATAAGGGAGATGAAGCAGCGGGGGGAGAAGATCCCCATGCTCACCGCCTATGACTACTCCACCGCGAAACTGGTTGATGAGGCGGGTATCCCGCTGATCCTGGTCGGCGACAGCCTGGGTATGGTGATGCTGGGATATGAGTCCACCATCCCGGTCAGCATGGATGAGATGATCCACCACACCAAGGCGGTGGTCCGCGGGGCGAAGCACGCGCTGGTGATCGGTGACATGCCGTTCATGACCTATCACATATCGCCGGAGGAAACTATGCGCAACGCCGCCCGCTTCATCCAGGAAGGCGGAGCGCAGGCGGTTAAGCTGGAGGGCGGCGAGGTGGTAGCCGATACGGTGAGAAGGCTGGTAGCGTGCGGCATACCGGTGCAGGGCCATATCGGTCTCACCCCGCAGTCGGTAAACCAGCTCGGCGGCTACAAGGTCGTAGGTAAAACGCCGGAGGTCGCGGCACACCTCCTCAACGACGCCAAGGCACTGGACGAAGCCGGTGCATTTTCCATCGTCCTCGAATGTGTGCCCATACCTCTGTCGCGGCTGATCACTGAGCGCGTTTCGGTGCCCACCATCGGCATCGGCGCCGGCAAATACTGCGACGGGCAAGTCCAGGTGATAAGCGACATCCTCGGCCTGTACACCGACTTTGTACCCAGGCATGCCAAGCAGTACGTTAAGCTGAGCGACGCGATAGTTACCGCGGTCAAGGACTACGCCGCCGAGGTGAAATCAGAGGATTTTCCCACCCAGCAGCAGAGCTACGATATGGATGAGTCCATCCTGGCACATATTGAAGCCTCTACACAAAGCTGATATAATATGCCCCCATAGGGAGCGCACATTCCCGCAAATCCATCAATGGAAGGAGGAAAGATGCCGCTATATATTATGCTTTCCAAACTGACCGTGTGGGGCAGGAAGACGGTTAAAGAGAGGCCGGAGCGAATTAAAGAGGTCAACAAAGAGGTTGAGGCGATGGGGGCCAAGATACTGGCGCAGTACGCCACCCTCGGCGAGTACGATTTCATTAATGTACTCGAAGCCCCGGACAACGAGACCATAGCCAGCGTGGCGGTAGAGCTGGGCGCCCGTGGAACGCTGGAGACAACAACGCTGGCCGCCCTTTCGCTCGACGACTTCATAGCCGAACTTCATAAGAAGAAGTAATCGCCCACCGTACCCCTCCAACACCATGAAAGTCATCGAAACTATCGATGAGATGAGGGCCGAGCGGAGCCGCATCCACGGCTCGGTTGGCTTCGTGCCCACCATGGGCTACCTGCACGAGGGGCACATGGCGCTGGTGCGGCAAGCACGCGCCGAGAATATCACCGTCATCGTCAGTATCTTCGTCAACCCTTCCCAGTTCGGCCCCCAGGAAGACTTCGACAGCTACCCCCGCGATACCGAACGGGACCTGAATCTGCTTGAAAAGGAGAACGTGAGGCTGGTGTTCATGCCCGGCACAGAGGAGATATACCCCAACGGTTTCAGCACCTGGGTGGACGTTGAGAAGGTCTCCGAGTCGCTGGAGGGGGAAACCCGGCCCAGCCACTTCAGGGGGGTCGCCACCGTGGTGTGCAAACTGTTCAACATCGTCCAGCCGGACCGGGCATACTTCGGGCAGAAGGACGCCCAGCAGCTGGTTGTCATCAAGAAGATGGCATCCGACCTGAACATGGACCTCGAGATCGTCGGCATCCCCACCGTGCGCGAGCCCGACGGCCTGGCGATGAGCAGCCGCAACACCTACCTCACGAAGGAGGAGCGGCAGGCGGCGGTGGTGCTGTGGAAGGCACTGTGCCTCGCCCGAGGGCAGTGGTCCAACGGGGAGAACGACGCCGCGGTCCTGCGCCGGGAGATGATATCGCTCATTGAGCGCGAGCCCTTCGCCAATATCGACTACGTAAGCGTGGCCGACCCCGAGACGCTGCAGGAACTGGACACCGTTGGCGACCGCGCCATGGTCTCGCTGGCGGTCAGGATCGGCAAGACACGTTTGATCGACAACGCCATCCTGGAGCAAACAGCAGAGTAGCTAGTTCACGCCCGCCGATTCGGATTCAGTCCAGCCCCATTCCGCCGCAGGCGCGGCACTGCGTTTTACTGCCTATATAGCCCTTCTCGCGGCCAGCCTTGTCGGTGTACACGTAACCCAGCCCACCGCACGCAGCGCACGGTTGTCCGGTATCCCAGGGGGTTCCGACCTCGCCGCAGCCGTCGCAGGAGGGGCAGGTTATCACCCTGGTCCCGAAGTGGAATTCCTCCACCTTCTTACCATCGCCGCCGCAATTGGGACAAACGGCCAAACAACTCACCCCTCTCACTGATAAAGAGGAAAACTACGAGACGATATCTCTTGAAACGGGTCACGGGCGATAGCTAGCGAGAAGCCGGTGTCCTTTTTTATGAATTGCTACACCAGCCCGGTGCTGTTGCAGGCCTTGCAGTGTGTCTTGCTGCCGATGAACCCCTTCTTAAAACCCTCGGGGTCTGCATATACATATCCCAGGCCGTTACAGGCAGAACACACCTTTTTCTTAGCCAGAGAGGGGGCCACACTCCCGAGGCCGTTACATGAGGGGCAAGTTGTAATCCTTATGCCGAATTTAAGCTCTTCGAACTTTTTCTTTTCACCCTTACAGTTCGGACAAACCGCCATACTAAGCACCCCCCTTTCACTCTACGAGGAGCAGGTTGCACAATTGTAAGCCTATAATCCGAACTTGTCAAGACACGATGCAGCAAACAACACTATGCTGGCAGCGCCAGCGCCGCGTCAAGCCAGCCCCTTGCCGCCACACGCTTTGCAGGTTATCTTGGTGCCGGTAAAGCCCGTCTTATAGGTGCCGGTCTCCACCCTGCAGCCCAGACCATCGCACTCCTTGCAGACTTCCATAGTATCGAAGGGTGGCTTAACCTCACCAGTGCCGTAACACGAGACGCATTGAAGCATCGCAGTGCCGGAGGCGGTCTCCACAACTTTCTTGCCGAAGCCTTCGCAGTTGGGACAAGTGGCCATCGATTTCACCTCTTATTCAGCAGGAAGCCGATATCTTCACAAAAAATCTACAAACGGTTATATAATTACTTCTTTGGTTCCGGTTTGGTCGTCGATTTCACCGCGCTACGTAGACCGCGCCTGCGCCGCTGGGGCGGCCGCTTGCCGGACCACAATCCTTTGAAGAATTTCTCATCCAGCAGGTGCCGGTTATCGGCGATATCCAGCAGGTCTCTTGATATGTTGTTCTCGAAGTAGGCCACCTCGATATGCTTGCCCATATCCTTCACTGCCTGCAGGGCATAGCCGAAGTCCGAGTCCCCGCTCACCAGCACGGCGATATCATACAGATCGTTCCACGCGAAGTGCAGCAGATCGGTGGCCAGCATAACGTCGATTCCCTTCTCTACGGTTATCCCCTGGGACAGCTTGGTGCCCCCCAGCCGCACCTCCAGATAGGGCGTTTCCCGCAGAGCGCTGATGAAATCCTGCTGCTCGCGGTGGCCATCGGTCCGCTGTCCGGGCTCCTGCCGGACGTTGTAGTAATACGTCCGGAACATCCGCCTCGCCCCGCACAGCTTCTTGGCGAACTCGGCAAAGTTCAAATCGTGCCGGTCGAAATTCGAGCGCAGCGCGTGATACAGGTTGCTGCCGTCTATAAATATTGCCACCCTTCCTTCCATATTCACCTCCAATCTACATTATAAACCATTTCACCGTATATATAAAATTGCGTAATATTAACACCAACGCTGCCAATAGTCAAGGGATGAAGAGCAAACCAGCCCGCCCGCTAGGGTGAACGCGGTTCCCCGATAAACAAAACGAACCCCAGTATCGAAATTCCGGCCATCGCAGCACCGAAGAAAAACGGTGCCGACGGGCCTATATACTGCCACAGCGCCCCGGCGATAACGCTCGCCAGCAGCAGGCTGAACCCGATCGCCCCGTGATACAGACCATATGCCGTGCCCCTGCTCCGTGGAGGCACCACATCGGCGACAAACGCCCTGGTGACCCCTTCAGCAATACCGAAATACATACCGTAGACCGCAAACAGCAGGACTAAATGCCACGATGAGGCGGCAAGCCCAAATCCTATATAGGAGATGGCATATATCACCCATCCCGCTATTATGACCCTCTTTCGTCCCAGCTTGTCCGACAACCTCCCCGCTGGATAAGCGACCAGGGCATAGACCAAGTTAAAAAGCACCAGCAGCAGGAGAATGTGGAATGGAGATAGCCCCACATCGTCCGCACGCAGGATGGCGAAGGCAGTGGCTGAATTACCCAGTGTGAAGATAACCATTACCGTCAGGAAGGCTACAAATCGTCTGTTTCTAATCGTCGACGGGCTGCTATCTGTGCCCACATGTTCCTGCGGCAGCGCCCTCGACTCGCGTACGAAAAACACGATCAGAAGGACCGCCAGCGCCGCCGGTATCACACCGATAATAATCAGCCAGTGGAAGCTGCTCACGGTAAGCGCCTGTTCACTGCCCAGCAAAACATAGAGCACTATCGCAGCGATGGCGATACCCACCACTGCGCCCATTGTATCCATCGCGCGGTGGAAGCCGAAGCCCCGCCCCATAGTCCCCGCAGTGGTGGAGTCAGCGATAAGCGCATCCCGGGGCGAAGTTCGAATACCTTTACCAGCCCGCTCCACAAGGCGGATGCCGAGCACCACACCACCGCTCGATACCATGAGCAGAAACGGCTTGGCGAGGGTGGACAGGGCATACCCCGCAGCGGTCAGCCACTTGCGGCGCCCCAAGCGGTCGCTGGCCCAGCCGCTACCCACCTTCAGAGCAGTGGCGGCACCGTCGCCCAGTCCCTCGATAATCCCGATAAATGCCGCCCCCACCCCCAACACGTTCATCAGGAAAAGAGGGAGCACGGTGAACATCATATCGCTCGACAGGTCGGTGAGGAAGCTGACCCAGCCGAGGATGAAAACGTTTCGGCTGACCCCGAGATGTTTCCCCGGTGCGCCTTCAGTTCGAGGAGTACTATCCATAGGTTATCCGCACCCCAGTATACAGCATCCGCTCACGATACAGAATCCCGTCGTATCCTTGCCCTGCCCGATTGCAGGATGTATACTGACCACGCCATGTACCAGGACACTATCGCTGCCGTCTCCACCCCTCTCGGCGAGGGCGGCATCGGAATCGTGCGCCTCAGCGGCCCCGATGCCCTGAGCATCGCCGGGAAGTTGTTCGACCGCCCGCTGCGCGACCGACGCCTTACCTACGGTCGCATCATCGACCCCGACACCGGCGAAACGGTCGACGAGGTGCTGGCGTCGTACATGGCAGCGCCCCGTACCTACACCCGGGAGGACATCGTGGAGATAAACTGCCACGGCGGCCCCATGCCCCTGCAGCGCGTGCTGGAGCTGGCGCTGAAGCACGGCGCCCGGCTGGCGAATCCGGGGGAGTTCACCCTGAGGGCCTTCCTCAACGGCAGGATAGACCTGTCCCAGGCGGAGGCGGTGGCGGACGTGGTGCGCGCCAGGACCGCGGCCAGCCTGCGGGTGGCGGTGCAAGGCCTCGGCGGTGGCCTGTCGCGACCCCTGAAAGAGGCGCGCGCCGGGCTGATGGACGCCCTTGCCTACCTCACCGCCAAGATCGATTTCCCCGATGACGAGGTCGAGGAGCGGGATGTAAAACCGGCGCTGGAGCGGGCACAACAGATATTGAGACAGCTTATATCTAACGCCGACCGCGGGATGGTGTACCGCCAGGGGGTGATGACCGCCATCGTCGGTCGCCGCAACGTGGGCAAGTCCAGTCTGCTCAATCGCCTGCTGGGACAGAGCCGGGCCATCGTCAGCCCGGTGCCGGGCACCACCAGGGACACCGTGGAGGAGGTGGCCAACATCCGGGGGGTGCCTTTCGTCCTGGTGGATACCGCAGGCATGGCGCGGCGGCAGGGCGTGGTGGAGTCGCTGGGCATGGCGCGCAGCCGCGCCGCCGTCGAGCGGGCGGGCCTGGTGCTGCTGGTGCTGGATGCCGGCGCCCCGCTGCGGGACAGCGACAGGGAGCTGATCTCCCTGCTCTCGGATCTCAGTGATAAAGCGGTGCTGGCGGTGGCCAACAAGTGCGACCGCCGGCGTCGGGCTTCCCTGGGCCACCTCGCATGGGACAGTGTCAGTGTATCGGCCCTTACCGGCGAGGGTCTCGACGCGCTGGAGCGGCGGATGGCCGAGCTTGCCCTCGGTGGGGGCGTGGCGACATCGGACGCCCTGCTGGTATCCAACCCGCGGCACAAGGCGTGCTTGGAGCGGGCGCAGGGCCACCTGGAGCAGGCGCTGGCGGGCATCGCCGAGGGTATGCCCGACGATTTTGTTACCATTGACCTCACCGCCGCCCTGAATGATTTGGGCGAGATAACCGGCGAGACGGTCAGCGGGGAGCTGCTGGATGCCATCTTCAGCAGCTTCTGCATCGGCAAGTGAAATAGTAAAGGGGGCTTGCGTCAGCAAGCCCCCTTATCATCCTGAAGGATGGGTTACTGGTTCAGCTTGTTCCACACATCCTTGAAGGTCATCTTCTTGCGCTTCATCAGCCATATGCCGCCGCCGATTAACAACAGCAGCACCACCACGACTACTATCGCCACGATGACTCCGGTGCTTATGCCACCACCGCCCTTGCCCGGCTTCGATGTCTTGGTGGGCGCGGGCGTCGGCGTGGCCGGTCCGGGCGTCGGCGTGGCCGAAGCGGGCGCCGCCAACACGCCGTAGATGCTGAGGCTCTTGGTGGAGAAGGTGATGGTGTGGTCGTCGGGGTTCACCGTTCCGCCGATGAAGTCCCACTCCCCGGTGTCTTCATCGAGCACGGCGATGACTATGTTCTCCGCGATCATGCCGTCGGGTATCTCATCGGGGTCGTAGCACAGTGTCACCTGCAGCGCCGGGCTGAAGGAGGCGCCGTCAGGGGAGAAGTCGAAGGCGGCCAGCACGAAGTGCCCCTCCGGCGCGTCGGGCAGCGGGTCCACCGGCGATATATCCAGGTAGGTTAGCGGGTTTCCATTCTTGTCCTCCGCGTCCGTCCCCGCGTCCAGCTGCACCTGCACGCAGTCGTCACGCGACGATGCGGAGAAGTCGTTGACCACCTCCCCGGTGGCATCGACAGGGCAGGTCTCGGTGTTGTCCACCACGTCCACCATGATGCCGGGCGCAGCCCCGCCTCCACCTCCACCACCTCCGCCTCCGCCTCCACCGGGTTTCCTGGTGGGTTTGGGTGTCCACGTAGATGTAGCGGTTGTCGTCGCCGTGGGGGTTGTGGTGGCGGTGGCAGTGGCCGTCGCTGT
>CAYUWM010000040.1:0-15868 GCA_964448395.1 uncultured Dehalococcoidales bacterium | reverse complement strand
CCACCCGTTCCCATCCCGAACACGGAAGTGAAACGCCTCAGCGCAGACGATACTGGTCGCGCACGCGGCTGCGGAAAATATGCCACTGCCGGAAAGCCTTTTCACTTGACACCTGAATCACGAGTGGATAGAATACTGACGATATCGCATTGTAGAAAGGGGGGATTGTGTGGCCGAGGTAAGGCTTGAGGAAAGCGAGAGCTTCGATAACCTACTCAGGCGATTTAATCGCAAGGTGCAGCAGGCCGGTATTCTCTCCGAGTTTCGGCGAAGAGAGTTTTTCGAGAAGCCGTGTACACTACGTAAAAAGAAGGAAGCAGCAAAGAGGCGCAAGAGCGCCCGTAATAGCTAACGAACTTGCTGGCAGGTAGTGATGACGCTTAAGGAAAGGCTGTCGGCTGACCTGATACAGGCGCGGAAAAGCGGTGATAAGGCTCGGATGACGGTGTTAAGGCTGGTTGTTGCCGGGATCAAGAATGCCGAGATCGATAAGCGGGCTACGCTGGATGATATTGGCGTGATCGAGGTGTTGAGCCGGGAAGCGAAACAGCACCGCGAGAGCATCGTCGAGTTCGCCAAAGGAAATCGGCAGGATCTGGTGGATAGGAACGAGAAAGAGCTCGCTATACTGATGGAGTATCTGCCCGAGCAGATGAGCCGGGATGATATAGAGGCTCTAGCGAGGCAGGTTATGGAACAGGTCGGCGCCCGCGGCCCCGCCGATAAGGGAAAACTGATGGGGCAGCTGATGCCTCAGCTGAAGGGTAAGGCGGATGGGAAAGAGGTGAACGAGGTGGTTACTGAGCTATTAGCCGGGGGGTAAGCAGTACCGATTAGACATTCTGCCAGCCCGACCATAAGTTCGTGGTCGGGTTTTCTGTTTTAGTGGAGAAATGGATATTGAAAGGGTGTTCGAGAAAATGGTGATGGACAGTGCTGGGCCATTATTGTAGATAATCTCGACGTGGATTATAATGATGTCGTTCAGACGCTGTTCATGAGGAGAATATATGAAAATAATTTTAATCCAGGATGTGGATCGGATCGGTAGGGCAGGAGAGGTCAAGGACGTAGCCAATGGCTACGGGCGCAACTACCTTCTGCCGAAAGGTTTGGCCGAGTTGGCCTCGGCGGATAGCTTGAAGAGGGCGGGCGAGTATCGGAAGGCTGAAGAACGACGGCAGCAGGCGCTCAACACAGAGATGGAGGGGCTGGCTGGCATACTCGATGGGCTTGAGGTTAATATCAAGGCCAAGGCGGGTGATAAGGGTCGCCTGTACGGCTCGGTTACCAGTTCAGACATTGCTGAAGAGGCGCAACGGCTCATCGGTCATGAGATCGATAAACGTAAGATCGAGTTGCATGAGCCGATTCACCATCTGGGCGAGCATGAGGTTACAGTGAAGCTATCGAGGGATTTGGCACCTACATTAAAGGTGATGGTTACTGCTGAGGGGATGGAAAGCGGGGGAGAAGGAGAGGTGGAGGAAGCAGAAGTCGAAGCAGAGAAAAAGAAGGGCAGGAAGAAGGATACAGATATCGAGCCGGATGCAGAGTTGGCGGCAGGGTCAGATAGTGCGGAGGCTTCTGGGGAAGTGCCGATAGCGCCTGCTGACGATAGCACTGAAGATACTATAGCGGAAGCATCGGGAGCACAGACGGAAGAAGCTGCCGAAGATGTATTCAAAGAGCCGTCTGAATAGAGAGACAGATCATGTCTAACGATAGATTGCCGCCGCACGACATTGAGGCGGAGGAAGCGGTTCTGGGCGCTCTCCTTGTAGACGGCTATGCCATCGTTAAGATTGCGACGTTCCTCAGGCCGGAAGACTTCTATCGGGAGAAGAATCAGTGGGTATATTCAGCCTGCTGCGCTATATACGAGCGGGGCGAGGCGATAGACCAGGTCACGGTGGCTCATGAACTGGGCCAGCAGGAGCGGTTGGAGGCGGTCGGTGGTGCCGCCTACCTTAGCCATCTGGTGTCCAATGTAGCCACATCGGTGCATATTGAACACTATGCTCAGATAGTCCACCGCATGTCCGTCATGCGCCGTCTGATCAGTGCGGCGGTTCAAATCGAAGCCATTGGCTACGAGGCGGGGCCGGATATGGAGGAAGCCCTCAGCAGAGCGGAAAACGTCCTGCTGAAGTTGCGTAGAGGTCAGCGGCCGAGGGATTTCGTGCCCATACGCGAGCTTCTCCACCGCTACTTTGAGGATGCTGAGATGCGCCCGATGGATGGCGAGGTGGTGTATAGCGGGTTCAGGGCGCTGGATGATGTATTGGGCGGTTTCCGTCGCTCCGACATGATCGTTCTCGCCGCCAGGCCGAGCCTGGGCAAGACCAGCCTTGCCTTGGGCATCGCCAGGAACGCTGCGGTCAACCAGAATGCTCGCGTGGCCATATTCAGCGTGGAGATGTCGCGGGATCAGCTGGTGCAGCGGTTGCTATCCAGTGAGGCGGGGGTGGACTCCCACCGACTGCGTCAGGGACATCAGTTGGAGGCAGAAGGTGAGCGACTGATTGAAGCCACCGGGGTGCTGTCAGAAGCGCCGATCTTCATCGACGATTCGCCCGCTTTGAGGGTGACGGAGATGAAATCCAAGGCGCGGCAGCTCGATTTCGAGCATGGAATCGATCTGATAATAGTCGACTACCTCCAGCTTTTGCGCGGGGATGGCAGAGATAATCGGGTACAGGAGATCACTGAGATATCCCGGTCGCTCAAAGAACTGGCCAGGGAGCTCGATGTGCCACTGATCGCCGTTTCTCAGCTCTCCAGGTCTATAGAGTGGCGCTCCTCCCATGTTCCCCAGCTCTCTGACCTGCGTGATAGCGGGTCTATCGAACAGGATGCCGATGTGGTTATCTTCATTTCACGGGAGGATGCGTATATCAAAGAGGATGAATGGGACAAAGAGCATGCAGGAGAGAATTATCCCAAAGGGGTTGCTGACATCATCGTAGCCAAGCACCGCAACGGTCCCGTCGGTAGGGGAAAGCTGCGGTTCATTGATAAATGGGTCAAATTCGCCGATTATGAAGTAGAAAGGGCGGCATGAGAACCTTTGCCGGCTTTCCCCGGGATGTGCACTTCGGGGGAATCCCCAAGGTTTTTTTCAGCCAGCTTCTGCCGGAGATAGACGATCTTGACGAATTAAAGGTAACGATTCACCTGCTGCACGTCCTGTATGAGAGGAAGGGCTACCCCCGTTTCATTACCGATCATGATCTGGTTGCTGATAAGATGTTGATGAGAGCTATCGAAAATGAAGGTGCACTGCGTAGCGCTCTGGGCAGAGCCGTGGGCCGCGGCACGATACTGCGCCTGGCTATGGAAAATGATGGAAGGCCTGTAGAGCTGTATTTCCTGAACGCGGAGAGCGATCGGGAGGCGCGTACGAAAATCGAGAGCGGTGAGATCGATGTAGGCATGTTGCCCAGAGGGCAGACCTGCGAGGGAGGCGGAGAGCGTCACAACATCTTTGCGCTGTACGAGGAAAATATCGGATTGCTGAGTCCCATGATCGCTGAGGAGCTCAAGGATGCGGAGAAGCAGTATCCGGAATCCTGGATTGAGGATGCATTCAGAGAAGCGGTAAGCTTGAACAAGCGCAACTGGAGATATATCGCGGCTATATTGAAACGCTGGGAAAGTGAAGGAAAGGGCTATGGAGAGCCTGGGAGAGGTACTAAAGCGGATAGGGACAAGTACATCAAACAAAAGTACGGCCCACTCGTCAAACGTCGACTCGACTAGTGTGGATGAATCTGCATGCCAATTATGCGGGGGGGCTGGGTTCTTACATCCCAAGCTTCAATCAGGAGAGCCTGATTATACTAGGGTTGTTCCCTGTAAATGTACCCAAGGCGAATCTCAAGAGGCTCGGGTATTACGGCTGCGCCAAGATAGTGGGGATCTAGGACTTAAGCTGCTGCGCAGCATGACGTTTGAGAACTTCGATCACAGACGCGTTAACCTTCCGCTAGAGCAGCAGCATAACTTGGGAGACGCCTATAAGCTGGCATGGCGTTTCGCCGAGAATCCGGTTGGGTGGGTGGTGTTTCAGGGGACCAACGGCTGTGGCAAGACCCATCTTGCGGCGGCGATAGGGAATTACCAGATACATGAAGGGAGGCCGGTATTATTCAAGGTAGTCCCTGATCTCCTCGATTATCTGCGTACAGCCTTCAGCCCTGATAGCAAGATATCGTCTGATGAGCTATTTGAGAGGGTCAAAAACGTGCCTTTACTCATCCTCGATGACTTTGGGGAACAGGCGGGTACCCACTGGGCTCAGGAAAAACTTTATCAGTTGATTAATCACCGTTATAATGACAGATTACCTATGGTGATCACCACCTGCCTTCCTTTAGTGGATATTGAACCCAGGATACTCTCGCGGATGGTAGACCCGCGGATCAGTATAGTGTTCAATATTGAGGTTCCCGATTACCGGGCAGATCCTACACCTCCGGAGAGGGGCAAGCGGAAGAAAACAGGTTAGATTATGGTTAATTCACCCGTACTGGTGCTGAACCAGAACTATGAGCCGCTCAACGTGGCACGGGTGCGGCGGGCGGTGGTTCTCGTTTTGAGAGGCAAGGCTGAGATGCTGGAGAATGGTACGGGGGTGATCCGCACCGGCAATGGGGCGATACCGCAGCCTTCGGTAATACGTCTGGTGTATATGGTCAAACGTCCGCGTCAGCAGAAGAAGTTGAGTCGCCACGAGGTGTTCCACCGCGATAAATATATGTGCCAGTATTGCGGCACGGAGACTAGGGAACTAACCCTGGATCATGTAATACCGCGCCACCGCGGTGGCAGACACATCTGGGAGAATGTGGTGAGCGCTTGTAGCGGGTGCAACAGCCGCAAGGCGGGTCATACCCCCCAAGAGGCGGGGATGAGGCTTATGCGGGAGCCGTTTGCCCCTTATGTCAGTGGTTACTACGTCCCGTATGAATATATTGAGAAGCACAACGGGTGGCACAAATTCCTTCCGCTGCAGCCGGTTGGAGAAGGGGACTAACCCCCCCTCTTTTTTGGGGGCCTTTTCCCTTCTCGTTTTATATCTCCCACAGGAAGTTCCGCAGTAGCTTCACTATCGAGCTTTACCAGCACCGTCTGTTTTAGCGGGTTACCGCCTATCACGGTACCAGGCCCCATGGCGGTAGAGACCTGCTGGCCGGCAGGTGGCAGATTCTCCTTGAGGAAATGATATTGCTCGCTCTCGTAGCCCAGGCAGCACAGCAGCCTGCCGCAAATGCCGGATATCTTAACAGGGTTTAGCGGCAGGTCTTGCTCCTTGGCCATCCTTATCGAAACGGGGGTGAACTCGGAGAGATGGGTGGTACAACATAGCGGGAGACCGCACCGTCCATAACCTCCCACAATCTTTGCCTCATCGCGCGGCCCCACCTGCCGAAGTTCGATGCGGCTTTTAAAGGTCGATGCAAGCTCCTTTAAGAGGTCGCGAAAGTCAACCCGCCCTTCGGCGCTGAAGCATATGGTGACCCGGGAATAATCCAGATTGTAGTTCGCTGAGATAAATTTCATCGGCAGTCCCAGATTGGCGCTGATATCGCGGCACCGGTCAAGGATTTTCTGCTCCTTAGGAACGGACTCGCTGCGTTTGTTCAGGTCTTCCTCTCCGGCTTTACGCATTACGGGTTTCAGCGGCTCCGTTATCTCGTTGTCGGGCACCTGTTTGGGAGCGATTACAACATGGCCTAACTCAGGGCCACGTCCCGTGTCCAGAACCACCCAGTCACCTATACCCATTTCGATACCTGCGGGGTCGAAATAGTATATCTTCCCCGCTCGCTTGAATCGGACGCCAACTACTTCACTCATCTCGATGTGTTCATCCCCTCTGCCGGTTTAGGTATATTAAGCATGAGTACTTCCAGTGTCAGGCGGGGGTTGGAATTCTGCTCCAGCGCCTTGGTGACATCTCGCAAGCTGTCGATAAACCCCTTGATTTGTGAAAGTCGGTAGTTCGCCGCCTCTCGGGAAAGAACGTGTTCCCGGTCCGCATTGGTGGCGAACTCAATGCACCCCCCCTTGGTTAATAAAAGATCGTGCCACCAGCAGGCCCACAGGTTAAGAATATCAGTGGCCGTGGCTCGGTTTTTAATGAACTGGTTAGCCAGATCGCTGGCATAAGCAAAGCGAGGTGCCCTTCCCTGCGTAACCAGCTGCTGAATGGTATCCAGCCGCGAGGCTCGATCGCTGAGGATCCTGTCGTCTCGTGAAGCCTGTACCGCCCAGCCGGGGCATCCTGCTGAGAGCCTCGCCAGCTGGCCAGCTTGCTGCGGCGCCACGTTCCAGCGCTGGATAAGGGACTGTTCCACCTTCGCGATGGGCACCGGCCTCAGCTCCAGCTTGTGGCAGCGTGACAGCACTGTAGGAAGCAGCAGCCGCTCGTTCGAGGCAAGCAATATAAACTGAACATAATGCGGAGGTTCCTCTAAAATTTTAAGCAGGGAGTTACCCGCCTCTATCGACAGCTTCTCCGCGCCATCGATTATAAACACCCTGGTTCTGCCCTCAAAGGGCTTTAAGTTGGCGGACTGCTCCAGAGCGCGAATCTGGTCAATACCGATTTCCGTTCGCCCGTCGGTCCCCAGTATCTGAACATCAGCATGGATCCGGCCAGCGATCCGCTTACACTGGGTGCATGAGGTGCAGGGCCGCTCGGCCTCTTCCGCCTCGCAGTTCAAAACCTGAGCCAAGTTCAAGGCGAGTGTCATCTTGCCCACGTGCTCAGGGCCGACAAGGAGGTAGGCGTGCGAAAGCCTGCCGCTATTAAGGCTGTTTTGGAGCAGGGTCACAGCCGTTTCGTGTCCCACTACCTGCCACATTATTCTTCCTTCAACATGTTGATTCAGTAATCTGAGCCTGGTATCGCATTAATGCCGTTGTCACGCTGCTCCCTATCATTTCAAACCATGTCGCAGCGCATCAGGTCTTCATATGTCTCGCGGCGCTGTATCAACCGAGCATCGCTGTCATTAACCAATACTATAGCTGGCTTGAGCGAGGAGTTGTAGTTCGAGGCCATAGACAGGCAGTAAGCCCCGCAGCAGGGAACAGCCAGGATGTCCCCGGATGCAAGTGCCGGCAGGTCGATGTCGCTGATAAGTATATCCCCCGATTCACAGAACTTGCCCGCCACGGTGACCCGCTCGCGATTTTGATCCTCCACTCTGTTGGCAACGATAGCTTGATATTTTGCGCCGTAGAGGGCAGGGCGTATGTTATCCCCCATGCCTCCATCCACAGATACGTATTTGCGTACGCCCTCGATATCCTTGACGGCTCCTATAGTGTAGATAGCTACTCCTGCCTGACCGGTGATAGACCTGCCCGGCTCGACGATGAGCCGCGGCGGTTGAATATCGAGCTGATTGCACTTTACCTTGAGGGCATTGGCTATAGCCTCAGCGAACATGTCGACGGAGGGTGGCTGTTGCTCCTCCGTATATGCGATCCCCAGCCCGCCGCCGATGTTGAGCTCTTTGAGCTTGAAGCCGTGTTTATTATCCATGTCGGCGGCGAAATCGAGCGCGAGATCTATCGCCTGCTTAAAAGGCGCGAGGTCCAGTATTTGGGAGCCGATGTGGTAGTGTAGACCGGCAAGCTCCAGGGAACTTGATGCCATTGCCTCGGTAATCGCTTCCTCGGCGAGGGGCAAAGGGAAGCCGAACTTGCTGTCGATGAGCCCGGTCTTCAGGTGGGCGTGGGTGTGGGGGTCGATCCCCGGCGAGATACGGATGAGTATTTTGGTCCGTTCACCATCGCGAATACCGGGAGCGAGCTCGTCGAGCATTGAGAGCTCATGGAAATTGTCGACCGCAATGCACCCGACGCCCCAATCTATCGCCGTCTCCAGCTCATCCCGTGACTTGTTGTTGCCGTTGAAGTATACCCGCTCCATGGGGAAGCCTGTCGATTTGGCTATTGACAGCTCACCGCCGGAGACTACATCCAGCCCCAAACCCTCTTCGTTGAAGATTCGAGCCAGCGCACGGCTGATGAAGGCTTTACACGCGTAGCAGATGAGGCTGTCGTGGAAGTGCTTGCTGAAGCCGTCGCGATACTCGGAGCACTTGTGCCTTAAGGTCGCCTCGTCGAATATATAGAGCGGCGTCCCGAATTCCTCGGCCAGTTCAACCGTATCGCACCCGCCTATGATGAGGTGGTTATCTGCGACGACGGCGGTATGCGGGAATAGGATCAACTGCCCTTTTTCCTTCATGTCTAATTCAAGATATAGCGGGCATCCCTGCCGTTTCCACACATAGATACCTTGCCCTCGTACTCCAGTTTCACCAGGTGGGCAGATATTTGCCCCTTGGCTACGGCGCGAAGGAAGCCAGTGAGCTCGGGATAGATTTCGCCCACGATCTCTTTCACCGTATCCTTACCCTGCTTCAGTAGCCCGATTACCTGATCCTCCCGTTCCAGGCGATGCTGGATTAACTGCTCGACACGCTGCCGCGGCTGCGTTACCGGGGGGCCGTGTGCCGGCAGCATCAGATCGATATCGTAGTCAAGGAGTTTCCTCAAAGACGCTATATACTGCGCCATATCACCCCACGGCGGCTGCAGCGCGGTGGTGCTGCTGGCCAGCACGTGATCGCCGGTGAACATGATTTTCTCACGCCTGATATAGAGGCAGATGTGTCCCGGATTATGACCCGGAGTGTGCACCACCTCTAGGTCGATCCCTCCCAGCGAGATTATTTCACCTTGCTCCACTACTCTGTCTATCGGTATGTCCGTTTTTTCCGCCGAGTGAAGCACGATATTGACGCCGGTCTTTCTCTTTATCCCCGTAGCGCCGCTGATATGGTCGGGGTGGGCATGGGTGATGATGAGATACGATAATTGAAGCTGCTGAAATGTCCCCAGATACTGCATCAAATTGGCAGTACCCTCGTCGTCACCATATGCCGAGTCGATAAGGGCTGCCTCACTGGCGGCTACAAGGTATACCTTGGGGGCGAGAAACCCTAGTTTAGATTCAAGGCCGATAGGCACATCGTATATATTTGGGGCTATTTGCATTGCAGCTTCCTGTTAGCCCATATTAGCAATTGGACTGGGCAAAGTCAATCAAAAGGCATCGGAGCTCTTGCAGATCGAGCAAAGTTGACAGTAGTGGGGTAGGCAACTAGAATTTGCTTGAGGTTGTGTATGCATCACAAGACAATAACTGGCAACGGGCTTCGTGTCATAACTACTCACATGCCCCATACCCGATCGGTCTGCATCGCGGTTTTTGTCGGCACCGGGTCGCGTTACGAACGGGAGGATGAGGCGGGATGCTCACACTTTATCGAGCACATGTGCTTCAAGGGCACCGGTAGCCGTCCTACGGCTAAGGAGATTGCCGAGACTGTCGATGGGGTAGGGGGATTGCTGAACGGGGGAACGGACAAGGAGTTCACTATATACTGGTGCAAGGTGGCAAGGCAACATTTCGGCACCGCACTTGACTTACTGGCGGACATGATATCCTGCTCTAGGTTCGATAATCAGGACATAGAGCGCGAACGCCAGGTCATCACCGAAGAGTTGAACGAGAGCATGGATTCGCCACAGGACAGGGTGAACCGGCTTATAGATGAGGTTGTCTGGCCGGGTCAGCCTCTGGGGCGTGAAATCATAGGCAACAGGGAAACGGTAAGCTCGATCGGGCGTGCTTTGCTGCTGGATTACATGAATTGCCAGTATAGCCCTGGTAATACCGTGATAAGCGTTGCCGGGGACATTGAACATGCCCCGGTCTTATCGGATATAGACCGGGCCTTCGGGGATTGGCGGGTAACAACCCCCCGATCGCCTGTGCCTGCCGATGACAGGCAGGAAGAGCCTTGCCTCCGAATCGAGAGGCGGGATACCGAACAGGCCCACCTGTGTCTGGCGGTTCGCGGTCTCCAATTCGACCATCCCGAACGCTTCAATCTGGACCTCCTGAATATCATCTTGGGCAGCGGGATGAGCAGCCGTTTGAATCTGGAGATACGGGAGAGAAGGGGGTTGGCCTACGATATACATAGCTATGCGGAGTACTTCCTGGACTCAGGTGTTGTAATCATCTATGCCGGTGTGGATCCACGTAATGTGAAGGACACCCTGAAGGCGATCGTTAATGAATTGATCCAGTTGACGCAGGAGATTCCAGCAGTTGAGATTACCAAGGCCAAGGAAATGGTGAAAGGGCGGCTGCTGCTCAGCATGGAGGATACCAGGAGTGTCGCCGGATGGGCAGGTGGGCAGGAGATACTCATCGGGCAGGTCCGAACAGTGGAAGAAGTAATGTCGATTGTGGACTCAATCACCGCGCAGGATTTAAAGAGGGTCGCTGAGCATATTCTGGTTACGCAGAAGCTTAACCTGGCTGTCGTCGGTCCTGTCGGAGACGAAGGTAAACTGATCAGACTGCTAAAGATATAATGGAACGAAAAACGCAGCTACGGTCTGATGACCGTAGCTGCGTTATCTCTTACAAAGGCGTTATATTAATACTCGGGCATGGCGGGCGGTGCACCGGCGGGCTCTTTCTCCTTGATGTCGGTGATCAGACACTCTGTTGTGAGCACGATGGCGGCGATGCTGGATGCGTTCTCCAGCTCCGCCCGGACCACCTTAGCCGGATCGATGATCCCCCGCTGTTTCATGTTGGCGTAATCGTCACGAGCGGCATCATAACCGATACCGGTCTTGGACACCTTAACTGTGTTAACCACAACAGAGCCCTCTTTGCCGGCGTTGGTGGCGATCATCCGCAGGGGTGCCTCCAGGGCGTGCCTCACGATATTAACCCCTGTCGCTTCATCGTCCTCAACCTTCAGCTTGTCAAGAGCCGATATTGCGTTGATGAATGCCACCCCGCCTCCGGGAACGATGCCCTCTTCCACTGCTGCCCTGGTTGCGGATAGGGCATCCTCTACGCGGTGCTTCTTCTCTTTGAGCTCCACCTCGGTGGCGGCTCCGACCTTGATTACGGCAACACCGCCGGCCAGCTTGGCCAGGCGCTCCTGCAGCTTCTCACGGTCGAACTCGGATGTGGTATCCTCAGCCTGCGCCTTAATCTGCTTGATGCGGGCCTCGATCGCTTGATCCGAGCCTTTACCCTCGACTACGGTGGTCTCCTCCTTGGTCGAGACAACCCTGCGGGCGCGTCCCAGGTCATCGATGGTAACGGACTCGAGCTTGCGGCCCATGTCCTCAGTGATAACAGTGCCTCCGGTCAGGATTGCCATATCCTCGAGCATGGCCTTGCGCCGGTCGCCGAAGCCCGGCGCCTTGACCGCCAGGCAGTTGATGATGCCCCTGAGCTTGTTGACCACCAGGGTGGCCAGTGCCTCACCGTCAATATCCTCGGCGATTATAACCAGGTTCTTGGTCACCTGAAGTATCTTCTCCAGGGCGGGCAGCAGGTCGGCAACTGCGGATATCTTCTTGTCGGTGATCAGGATATACGGATCGTCGAGAGCGGCTTCCATCCGCTCCGGGCTGGTGACGAAGTAGGCAGATAGGTAGCCGCGGTCGATCTGCATCCCCTCCACATATTCGGTCTCGAACTTTATCCCTTTGCCCTCCTCGACGGTTACCACCCCGTCCTTGCCCACCTTCTCCATGACCTCGGCGATGAGGTTGCCGATCTCCTCGTCGGCCGCTGAGATGGACGCGACCTGGGACACCTGCTCCTTGGTGGTGACCGGGGTACTCATCTTTTTCAGGGCGTTGATAATGGCCGCCGAGCCCTTTTCGATGCCCCTCTTGATCGCCATCGGGTTGGCGCCGGCGGCAACGTTCTTCATCCCCTCATGGAGCATCGCCTGGGCCAGCACGGTGGCGGTGGTGGTACCATCACCGGCGACGTCGTTGGTCTTGGTGGCCACCTCTTTGATCAGTTGCGCTCCAATGTTCTCGAAGGGATTATCCAGCTCGATCTCTTTGGCAATGGTTACTCCGTCGTTGGTAATAGTGGGCGGTCCGAATCGCTTGTCGAGTACTACGTTTCGCCCCTTCGGGCCCAGGGTGATTTTCACTGCATCGGCGAGGGCGTCCATTCCGATCTTAAGATGGCGCCTTGCCTCCTCGCTGTAAGCTAACTGTTTTGCCATTTCCTCTCCTTATTTGCTGATTATCGCCAGGATATCGCTCTCCCTCAGGATTAAATACTCGTCTTTATCCTGCTTGAGCTCACTCCCGGCATATTTCTGGTAGATAACCTTGTCGCCCTTCTTGACCTCCAGGGCAATCCTCTTGCCGGAGTCATCCAATCTTCCCGGCCCCACCGCAATTATTTGACCTTTCTGCGGTTTCTCCTTGGCGGTGTCGGGCAGAATAATACCCCCCTTGCTAACCTGTTCCTCTTCCATCGGTTTAACAATCACCCGATCTGCCAACGGCTGTAACTTTAATGCCACGTTTAACCTCCTCCTTTTTAGCAGTCTCGATGTTAGAGTGCTAATTTAGTATGTTAAACTAAAACGGGGAATGTAGCAACCAGCACTATATTGATTTATGGCGACTTGTATGGATACAGAGCAATATGGCACTATTAATATAGGTAGTAAATACCTCTAATACTCGCTATATCTCTTGTAAATGAGCCTATTCTGTACATTAACTCAATTTGAGGTTGGGAATAACATCTAGTTGCCAGTTTGAGCGTTCGCCCGAGGCGAGGTGAAAATGTGCACAGGCGGCTATCATGGCGGCGTTGTCGGTGCAAAGAACAGGGCTGGGGATAATCGTGGGTATGGGGGAACGCTTGGCTAATTCAACGCGCAGAGCATTATTGGCAGCTACGCCGCCGCATAGCAGGATATTGCGCGCACCCAATCGGCTGGAAGCAGATACGGTTTTGGTGACCAGGACATCGACCACCGCTTCCTGAAAGCTGGCGGCGATGTCGACTATTTCGAATTTGCCATCGGTTCGGCCCCTTTGTGGCTGCGCCATCCCGTCTGTTCCCGCCACCAGGCGGAGTACTGCAGTCTTCAGCCCACTGAAGCTAAAATCGTCGGTGCCTTTGAGCCAGGCACGGGGCAGTAGATGGTGTATGCTGGACCCTTTCCGCGCTGCTTTCTCGATTGCGGGACCGCCGGGGTAGCCTAAATCCAGTATGCGGGCCACCTTGTCGAAGGCTTCACCGGCGGCATCATCCCGCGTCCTGCCTAATGGCTGGTATTCTCCGTGACCATGCATCAACAGCAGGTCGCTGTGCCCGCCGGAAACGATCAGGCACAATGCGGGGAAATCGGGTGGCTCTCCCTCCAGCCAGTTAGCATAGATGTGCCCTTCGAGATGGTTGATGCCGATCAACGGTAAATTGTGGGACAGGGCAATAGCCTTAGCGATGTTGACCCCGACAAGCAGGGAGCCGGCGAGGCCGGGACCGTGGGTGACAGCGATGGCATCGAGGCCACTCCACCTCACTGCGGCCTGGCACATGGCTTCAGTGATTATGGGGATAATCGTGAGCAGGTGTTGCCGTGATGCCACCTCGGGGACGATACCACCGTAACGGGAATGAATGTCCACCTGTGAGGCGATGACATTGGAGAGGATCTTACGCCCGTCTCGGACCACGGCCGCTGCCGTTTCGTCACAGGAAGTCTCGATGCCTAGGATCAGCATTTTTATACCATTGATACTGGGTAAAATATACCAAATGTCGCCTGTTGTGTAAATCGCGCCGGGCGTTACTCTTTAGTTGGCTGGCATTGCAGCGCAAGGTAAAAAGATCAGTAATTTTGACAGTGTTCATAGCCGATGATATGATTGAGGTGGACAGCAATCTTGAGGAACGAAGAAATAGGGGAGGGAGCCGTTCATGGATGGCACTAGTATAATATACTTGGTGCTTCTTTTTATTTGTGTCGGTGCTTCTGCCTTCTTCTCCAGTGCTGAAACTGCCTTTATCGGTTTTCCCAAGACACGGTTACGGCACTTGGTGGAGAGTGGCGTACATGGGGCAAACCGTGTTGAGAAGATTATGGAACGGCCAGAGAAATTCCTCGCCACCATCCTGCTATGCAATAATCTGGTCAATGTCGCCGCTGCCTCTCTGGGAACGGCACTGGCGGTGACAATATGGAAAGGGGAACTAGGTATACTGATAGCCACAATCGTGGTTACCATAATATTATTGATCTTCGCCGAGGTGACGCCGAAGACAGTAGCCCTAAGGCATAGCGAGAGAATGGCTTTGATATATGTATACCCGCTTCAGGTAATCAGTATCGTATTCTCTCCCATCGCCAGCGCCTTGAGCTGGTTGGGCATGAAGATTGCTGGCGGAAGGGGCAATATGCCGCAGACCCTGGTGAGTGAGGAGGAGATCCGCAGCATGATAGCTGTAGGAAGGGACGAGGGAACGGTAGAGGAGTCAGAGGCCGAGTTGTTGCACAAAGTATTCGTATTTGGAGATCGAACAGTTCGGACGATGATGACACCGCGTCCGGAGGTTATCTGGATTGAGGTGGGAACCAAGCTACTCGACTTTTTGGGGATATATGCAGACCACCCCCATACGCGGTTCCCGGTATATCGTGAGGGCGTTGATAATGTGATCGGGGTTCTCTCTATCAAGGATGTGCTCATGGCTCAGGCGCAGGGCTCCCTGGACAAGAAGGACGCGATCGATGAACTTATACGCCCGGTGATCTTTGTTCCCGAAACCAAACGCATCGCCCAGCTTTTTGCCGAGATGCAGTCAAGCGGTTATAACATGGTGATGGTTGTCGATGAGTATGGCGTCATTACCGGCATCGTTACTATGGAGCAACTGGTGGGCGAGATCGTGGGCGAGATGGGCGATGAGCTGGTTAAGGTGGATAAGGATTTCGAGATGATAGACGAAAAGACAATCCAGATAGATGGTGGTATGAGGCTGGAAGAGGCCAACCAGGAACTGGGGCTGGAGTTGCCTGTTGGAGAATACGACACCGTGGCCGGTTTCATGCTGAACCTCCTCGGGCATATACCGCGGGAAGGGGAGCAGATAAAGTACGGCGGGCTGAAGATAGCGGTCACCCAGATGCGGGAGCAGAGGATCGAGAAAATACTGGTAACCAAGGAGTGATATGCAGCGACTGCGTGTCACCTTCTCAAGGGGTAAGGAGGTCAAGTATCTCTCCCATCTGGATATCATGAGGCTGTGGGAGCGGGCGTTGCGGCGTGCTGACATACCTCTTGCTTACTCCCAGGGTTTCAGCCCGCACCCCAAGATCTCAATCGCGGCCCCGTTGCCCATCGGCGTTACCAGCGATGGTGAGTTGATGGATCTATTCCTGCGCAAGACAATATCCCCCTATTTTTTAATGAAGGCGATGTCGGAACAGATGCCCGCTGGAATAGCTCTGGTCGCGGTTGAGCAGGTGTCACCCAAGCTGCCATCGCTGCAATCTCAGGTGCGGCAGGCTGAGTACAGGGTGGAGCTAGCGGCCGAGAAGGAGAAGGCCGATGTGGAGCAGGCTCTCAATTCGTTTATGGCTAAGGAGCACTTCCCGTGGCAGCACCAGCGCGAGGGTGAGGTACGCCAGTACGATCTGCGTGCTCTCGTCGATGGGCTCTGGCTCATCGACTGGCGCAAGTCGGGGTGCTCTATAGGCATGTGCCTGCGCACCGGAAGCGATGCCACCGGAAGGGCGGAGCAGGTAACCCGGGCGCTGGGGCTTGCTGACAGGCCGAAGGGCATCCACCGCACGCGGTTGATCCTGGCCGGTTGATAAGATCTCAAGGCGGTTTGAATCGATGAGACTCATGTTGGTCAGGCATGGCGAAACGCAGTGGAACCGGGAGAACCGCATTGTGGGGCATACCGAGATCGGGC
>CAYUWM010000039.1:0-16383 GCA_964448395.1 uncultured Dehalococcoidales bacterium | reverse complement strand
TCGGCGTGCGCCCCGTACGCGGTGTAGCTGCTCATGTAGAACAGCTGCTTGACCCCCACCTGCTCGCAGGCCTTGAGGAAGTTCTGCGAACCCTCCAGATTGATACGGTGGGAGCCGGTATCGTCGTGTATCGGCGTCACCTGGAAGGCGAGGTGCAGCGCGGTATCGATCTTGTGCTCGGCGAACAGGTCGGTGAACGATGAGCGCACGTCCCGGGCGTAGAACTTGAGCTTGGGGGAGTCGATCCGCGGCGCCATGATATCGATGCCGATGATGCTCTCGATTTCATCTTCACGGTCCAGCCGGCGCAGGAACAGCGTGCCCAGATAGCCCGATATTCCGGTTATCGCCACGTTTTTCATATCACCCTCCGTTTATACACGTTCGATTGCATAGTATGAAACGCGGCGGCGCTCATGTCAACCCTCGCCAGCCGGGGCGTCGTCTCGATGGTGACCGACAGCGGCAAATGTTATATAATGGTTGCGGTTTGCGTCGAGAAAGGGTGAATCGACCACCGTCGCAACACGAGAATCAGGAAAGGATACATGGCGAAAGATAAGAAGAAGCAATCCCCGCCGCCGGAGCAGAGACATACCGCCGGCGGCATCCCCGTTAAATCGGTTTATACCCCCAGCGATATCAAGGATCTGGATTACAAGAAGGACATCGGCGACCCCGGAGAGTACCCCTTCACCCGCGGCATCTACAGCGGCGCCCGCGGCGTCATCTTCGGCCAGCGGCCGGTGCTGGGCTACGGCCTGCCGGAGGAGACCAATAAACGTATCAAGTACCTGCTGCAGTTCGGGATGGCATCCCCCAGCGGCATGCCCAGCTACAACCTGACCATGGACATGACCAGCGCCTACGGCTTCGACTCCGACGACCCGCGGATGGCGCAGTGGGTGGGGGTCAACGGCCCGCCGTGCAACTCCATTGTGGACAGCGAGATGATACTGGACGGCATCCCCATCGAGGGGGTGTACCACGGGGCGCTGTCCTACGCCCCCAACTGGCGGGTGGCGCACTACATCGCCATCGCCGACAACCGCAGCATCCCCCGGAGCAACATCATCGGCGCCACGCTGAACGACTCGCTGCACGGGCCCATCGGCGAGGGGGTTCATTTATTCCCCCCGCGCGGCTGCCTGCGGCTGATCGTCGACACGCTCAAGTTCGTCACCGACGAGATGCCCTACTTCCGCGCCAGCGACGTGCAGGCGTACTCCAGCCGCGAGGCGGGGTGCACCGCCGCCCAGGAGGCAGCATTCGCCATCGCCGACCAGATGGAGGTGGTCAAGGGCTGCCTGGAGAAGGGCCTGGACATCGACGAGCTTTCCAAGCACCTCACCTTCTTCTTCGCCTGCTACAGCGACTTCTTCGAGGAGGTGGCCAAGTTCCGCGCCGCGCGCAAGGTGTGGGCCCAGATAATGCGGGAGCGGTTCAACGCCAAGAGCGATAAGAGCCTGAGGATGCGCATCCAGGTGAAGACATCAGCCTCCACCCTGCCGGCGCAGTACCCGCTGCTGAATGTGTTCCGCTCGGGGGTGCAGGCGCTTTCGGCAGTCTTCGGCGGCGCCAGCGGGCTGAACATCACCTGCATGGACGAGGCCTTCAGCGCCCCTACCGAGGAATCGGCCCGCATCGCCCTGCTGACCGGCAAGGTGATCGAGCACGAGACCGGCATCGGCAACGTGGCCGACCCCCTGGCCGGTTCCTACTACGTGGAGGCGCTCACCCGGGACATGGAAAAGGCCATCTGGGAGTACATCGATAAACTGGACGAGATGGGCGGCTACATCAGCGCCCTGGAGCGGGGATACCTGCAGCGGGAGATCGCCGCGGTGAACGTCCAGGACTCCCTCGACCTCGACAGCGGGGAGCGCATCATCGTGGGGCTGAACAAGTTCGAGCCGGATGACAGCGAGGTTGACCCCATTGAGATATTCGAGCAGGACCCCACGCCCACGGTCAAGGAGATGACCCGCCGTCTGGAGAAGCTGCGCAAGGAACGGGACAGCGGGCGGGTGCAGGAATTGCTGGCGCAGTTCAGGGAGGCCGCCGCCGGCGACGGGTACCTGATGCCGATCATGGTGGAGGCGGCCAAGGCCCACTGCACCACTTCGGAGATATTCGGCACGCTTAAAGAGACGTTGGGTGAGGATAAGAGCTGCCTTATCCCCCCGGACTGGGCCAAAGGAGCCTGACGATGGCAGGAACAGCGACAAAAACCACGCGGAAGATACGGATACTGCTGGCCAAGGCGGGGCCGGACACCCACGTTCGGGGGCTGTCCATCCTGATGTCTCGGCTGCGGGATGCCGGCATGGAGACGATCTACACCGGTCTGTACCAGACGCCGGAGAGCATCGTGGCGGCGGCGGTGCAGGAGGACGTGGACTTCATCTTCCTCAGCAGCCACCTCGGCAGGCACGTGGCGCTGGCGGAGGAGATAATGGCATTGTTGAAGGAGAAGTGGGTGGACGACCGCATCAAGCTGGCGGTGGGAGGGGTGATACCCAAGAAGGACTTCGCAAGGCTGAAGAAGATGGGGGTAACCGGCGCGTTCCAGCCGCACACCCTGACCAACAAGGTTATCGAGTTCGTTAACTCTGAGATAAAATCAACAGATAAGAAGGAGTGATATATGCCGTTTGCTTTTACCGAAGAAGAGGAACTGTTCAGGACGCAGATACAGGAGTTCACCCAGAAGGAGCTGGCCCCCGGCGCCAGGGAGCGGGCCAAGAAGACGCAAGTCGACATGACCGTGGTGAAGAAGATGGCCGACATGGGGCTGCTGGCGATGAACGTGCCGGAGAAGTACGGCGGCCAGCAGGTGAGCTGGGTCACCGTGGGCATCGCCATCGAGGAGATGTCCAAGGCGGACTTCACCGTCGGCGTGCTGCCCATCGGGTCGTGCGGCTACCTCGGCCAGGCGCTGTCGTACGCCCCGGAAGCGCTGCAGGACAAGTGGTACCGGCCGGTTATCGAGGGCGATATGCTGACCTGCCTGTGCCTCACCGAGCCCGACTGCGGGTCGGACGCGGTGGCGATAAAGACTAAGGCGGTCAAGGACGGCGACCATTACATCATCAATGGGGAGAAGACATCGGTCAGCTGGGGGATGCAGGCCGGCTTCGGCATAGTGTTCGCCAAGACCGACCCCGCCGCCGGCGCCCGGGGGGTGAGCGCTTTCCTGGTGCCCACCGACACGCCGGGGCTGACACGCTCCGCCATCCCCGACATGGGCTGGCCGTCGGCGCAGCGGGCGTCGTTCTTTTTTGACGACGTGCGGATACCCGCCGACCACCTGCTGGGTGAGGAGGGGCAGGGCTTCTTCCTGGCGATGAACGTTATCGGGGTCGTTCGGGTGGCGTTGACCATGCAGGCGGTGGGGCAAGCCGAGGGGGCGCTGAACGAGGCCATCGAGTACGCCAAGCAGCGTACCGCCTTCGGCCGGCCGCTGGCCAACTTCCAGGCGATATCCTTCAAGATCGCAGAGGAGGCCACCAAGCTGGAGGCCGCCCGCCTGCTGTGCTACCGCGCGATGTCGCTGAGGGACAGGGGCGAGCGCAACCTCAAGGAGGCGTCGATGGCCAAGTGGTACGGCGCCCGCGTGGCGATGGAGGCTTGCCACGAGGCCTTGCTGATTCACGGTCAGATCGGCTTCAGCGAGGAGTGCCCGGCGGAGCAGCGGTTGAGGAATGTGATCGGCAACGAGATCGGCGACGGCACCGCCGAGATCATGAAGCTCAACATCTCCCGCGAGATAATCGGCAAAGACTACCAGCCGATGTAGGCATCGCTCGAGAATAAAAAAGCCAGCGTTTGCCCTCTCGGGTCGCTGGCTTTTTGCTATTCGGTTTTATGTCCCCGCCTAGTCCTCCATCCAGAATTCCCACTGGCACGGGATGTCGTTGGGGCTTTTGCGCGGTGGAAGTATCGTAGCGCGACACTTGATCTTGGGGTTGACGTACTCCGCGCTGCGGGGGATAAGGGGCCCGTCCAGCTCGTTGCACGCCAGGTTCTGCAGCCAGGTGTCGTTGTGCCGCTCGCAGTACTCCAGGGTGCGGCAGCGGGTGACCGTCAGCTTGCCGCGCTTGCCGTCCTCGCTGATCTCGAAATCGATGTCGAACATGGCGGCGAACCCGGGGTCGATCTGCCAGCACTTGAACAGGGTGGCGATATCGTCCCCCTGGATGTTGGCCCACTTCCGCGGGCGGTCGATCTCGTGGCGCCAGTTGGTGTCCCACACCTCCTTGGAGCACGACAGGGCTACGTCATCGCCGTACCGCTTGCGGATGACGGTGGTCCACATGCCGTCGGCGCCGAGATACAGCTGGCCGGCCATGATCAGCAGCTTCTCCAGCGCCTCTGAAGTAAGGTCGCTCGGCTTGAAGTTGGGGTCGAAAGGGCCGCTCATATCGGGTAGGTTTCCCATACTTTCCTCCTTCTAGATATTGATTATCGCTTTATAGCTATTCCTCGATCCAGAATTCCCACTGGCAGGGGATCTCGTCGGGACTTTTGCGCGGGGGCAATTTTAACGCCCGGCAGGCCATCTTAGGATTGAACAGGCGGGCGGTCTCCGGGATCAGGGGCCCGTCCAGTTCGTTGCACGCCAGGTTCTGCAGCCAGGTGTCGTTGTGCCGCTCGCAGTACTCCAGCGTGCGGCAGCGGGTGACCGTCAGCTTGCCGCGCTTGCCGTCGTCGCTGAGCTCGAATTCCATATCGAACATCACGGCGAAGCCGGGGTCCACCTGGAAGAATTTAAACATGGTGGCGATGTCGTCCCCGTGGATGTTCATCGCCTCGGTGGGCCGCCGCACCTCCTGCTTCCAGTTGGTGGCCCACACCTCCTTAGAGCACTCCAGCGCCACGTCTTCACCGAACTTCTTGCGGATGACGGTGGTCCACATGCCGTCCGCCCCCAGGTACATCTTGGACGCAGCCAGGAGCAGCCTCGCCAGCGCCTCCTTGGAGAAGTCGGTCAGTTTCATATCGGGGTTGAACGGGCCGCTATAGTCATCTAGCTCTGGCATAATAGTCTCCTTCGATAAACGGGTTACTCTTCCAGCTTGAACTCCCACTGGCAGCAGATCTCGTCCTCGCCGCTGCGGGGAGGGCGTTTCAGCGCCCGGGCCTTGATCTTGGGGTTGAAGTACCTGCAGATGGCGTCGAAGGCCCGCTCCTCGATGCTGCCTGGCCCGCAGAGGCACTTAATATCTTCCTCGCTGCCGTGCCTCTCGAAGTAGAACAGGGTGGGGCACCTGGTGAATGTCAGCACAGCGTGGTTGTTGTTCTTGAGGTCGCAGTCGAACTCGTACAGCCCCTTGCGGGCACCGTCGGGGCACATCTGGCAGTATTTCAGCATGGTGGCGACGTCGTCCCCCTGGATATTCAGCGCCTTGGTAACCTGGGGCAGCTCGAACGTGTTCAGCTGGAGCTCGTAAACATCCCCGTCCAGCTTCCATACCTGCTCTACGCTCATCCGCTGCCGGTTCAGCGTGTTCCAGATGCCCAGCGCCCCCACGAATATCTTCTGATACGCCTTGAGCAGCCGTATCAGCGCTTCCTTGGAGAGGTCCTCGAACTCGATATCGGGATTGTACTTGCCGCTGTAGTCCTGCAGATCACCCATCCGAACCCTCCATCCTGAACTCCCAGCGGCAGGCGACATCGTCCGGGCTCTGGCGCGGGGGTAGCTTTATCGGCTCGCACTCGATCCTGGGGTTGAACCGCTTGGCGATCCACTTGAACGCCGGCAGGTCGATCTCCTCGCACGCCAGCTTCTGCAGCGCGGTATCCTTGTGCCTCTCGAAGTACTCCAGCGAGTTGCAGCGGGTGACCGTCATGATGCCGTGGTTCCTGTCCTTGAGCTCGAACTGCACGCGGGGCTCGAACTTGGGCGGTGGCCCGACGTATATCACCGAGAACGCCGGCCCGAACTGCAGGTACTTGAACAGCGTGGGGATATCGTTCCCCTCTATGTTCATCGCCTCGCAGGTCTGCTTTATGTCCAGCTCCAGCGCCTTGGAGAACCAGACCTCCTTGTCCAGATCGAAGGCGGTCTTATCGCCGTATTTCTTCCTCATCAGGCCGGTCCAGAGGCCGTCTATCCCCAGATAGAGCTTGCCCGCGGCCACCAGCAGCCGCATCAGCGCCTCCTTGGAGAAGTCCGGCAGCGTCAGGTCGGCGTTGAACTCCCCGCTATAGTCCTCTAGCTCCGCCATAGCACCCCTTTTCTCGCGCTCACCCGCTGGATTAGTCTTCCAGGATATATTCCCACTGGCAGACCGGTATATCGCCCGGCTTCTCGCGCGGCGGCAGCTTCATCGGGCGCACCTTGATCTTGGGGTTGAAGTGCTCGGCGTAGTCCTGGAACGCCGGCGGCTCGAGGTCGTGGCACAGCGGCTTGATCCTGCCGGGGTCGGTCTTCTCGAAGTACATCAGCGAGGGGCAGCGGTAGATGGTCATGATGGCGTACTTCGGGTCCCGGATATAGATGTCGTACTCATACAGGCCCTCGGTGTAACACGGGTCGAGCTGCACCCCCTTGAACATGGCATACAGGTCGTCCCCCTGGATGTTGGCCACCTTCTGCAGCCCGCCGAGCACATGCCTCACTATCCTGCGCCAGACCTTCATCTCCCACTCCCACGCCTTCTCCGGGCCCACATCCTCGGCGGTGGTGGTGTACCACAGCCCGTCCATCAGCTCGTACAGGCGGCCGTACTCGCACAGCAGCTTGCCGAGGAACT
Source organism: uncultured Dehalococcoidales bacterium (assembly GCA_964448395.1). GTDB lineage: Bacteria > Chloroflexota > Dehalococcoidia > E44-bin15 > E44-bin15 > CAYUWM01. The sequence goes on along the minus strand of CAYUWM010000039.1, from coordinate 9,622 downwards.
CCTTGGAGAAGTCCTCATACCTGAAGTGTCGGATCCACGGTCCGCTGTAGTCGTTTCGCTCCTCTGACATTTGTCCTCCTTTTCTCGATTGTATCCATATTACCGCAGATATATGCGGTTCTATCCTGGTTTGAAGATCTGGCCGTATATGCCCCCATCCACCTCCAGTATCTTACCCGTTATCCAGTCGGATGCGGGGGAGGCCAGGTATATCGCCGCCAGCGCGATGTCCTCGGGTGTGCCCATGCGCTGCAGCGGGGTGCCGCGTATGATCCTGTCCTTGGCCGGCCCCAGGGTCTCGGCGCTGGTCTCGGTCCAGATGGCGCCGGGGCTGATGCAGTTGACCCTCACGTGGGGCGACAGCTCGAACGCCAGGGTGCGGGTGAGGTGGTTCATCCCCGCCTTGGAAACGCCGTAGGCGATCATCCCCACCGCTGGCTGGTCTCCGGAGCGGCTGGAGATATTGATGATTGATCCCGATTCTTGCTCCAGCATCACCTTGGCTGCGGCCTTGCTGCAGAGGAAGGCGCCGGTGAGGTTCAATCGCAGTTGGTATTCCCATGCCCTCTGGCTGGTATCCAGCGCCGGCCTGAGGTATCCGGCACCGGCATTGTTGACCAGTATATCGATTCGGCCGAAGCATTCAACCGCTTTCGTCACCATGGCCTCGACCTGCTCGGCCTCGCAGATGTCGCAGGGAACTGCGATGGCTTTCCTGCCCAGGCTCCGTATCTCCGAGGCTACGGACTCTATCTCGCTCCCGGTGCGGGCGGTGCACACCACATCGGCGCCGGCCTCGGCGAAGGCGAGCGCGATCCCCCTCCCAATGCTCCTGCCCGCACCCGTTACTATCGCAACCTTATCGGTAAGGGCAAACTTATCCAGGATAGACACATCGTATGAATTTTAGCAAAAAGGGACCCACCCGGTCAACTTGAACCGGTCGCTGCCGGGCGTCACTGATCGAATTGACAAAGCTGGTAAACCAGCCCTATGATGGGGGCAGCGCAGCATCGAATGGAGCAGGAACATGCCAAACCCCAGATATGCCGGCCCGGCGATAAAGGTAGACGGCGCATCGTTCAACTATAAAGAGATAAGGGCGGTCGATAAGCTGTCGCTGGAGGTGCCGCAGGGCATCAGTTTCGGCCTGCTGGGGCCCAACGGCTCGGGGAAGACCACCCTGATCCGGCTGCTGGTGGGTTTGCTGCGGCCGGGCTCGGGCAGCATCCGCATATTCGGCAGGCGGCATTCGCGCTCGCTGTCCCGGCACATCGGGTATATGCCTCAGTTGTCATCGCTGTACGCCGAGTTATCGATATACCAGAACGTGGACTTCTTCGCCCGCATCTACGGCATCCGGGACAAGGTCAGGCGGCGCAGGCTGGTGATGATGGCCATCAAGCTGGTGGACCTGTGGCCGCGGCGCAACGACTCCATACACAAGCTGAGCGGGGGCATGAAGCAGCGGGTGAGCCTTGCCTGCGCCATCGTCCACGCCCCGCGGCTGCTGTTCCTCGACGAGCCCACGGTGGGCGTCGACCCCGCGCTGAGGGTCACCTTCTGGGACTTCTTTAAGACACTGACCGATAAAGGCATCACCATCATCGTATCCAGTCACACCATGGACGACGCCGCCCACTGCGACCGGCTGGCATTCATACGCCAGGGCAGGATCATCGCCGATGGCACCCCCGACGAGCTGAGGCAGGCCACGGGCAAACCCGGCGCCAGTCTGGAGGATGCGTTTTTGTATTTCGTACAGCGGGAGGAGGCAGACAAGGATGCCGGGTAACGCTCTGCCCATCGCCGGGCGCATCGTACGCCAGCTGGTCAGAGATCGCCGCACCCTGGCACTCATCATAATGGTGCCGCTGGTGGTGATGACCATCGTCTGCTACAGCTTCCCCGAGGAGGGCGCCTTCCTCAGCATATACGCGCCCGGGCTGCTGGCAACGCTGGCGCTGTTCTTCAGCTTCTTGCTCACCGGCATCAGCTTCCTGCGGGAGCGCACGCAGGGCACCATGGAACGTATAATGGCATCCCCCGTATCCCGCCTGGACATGGTCCTGGGCTATCTGCTCGGTTTTTTCATATTTGCATTAATCCAGTCGCTCATCGTGTTGCTGTTCACCATCTACGTGCTGGATGTCACCTACTTCGGAGACCTGTGGCAGATATTCGTGTTCCTCATCTTCATAGTGACCATGGCGGTCAACCTGGGCATATTCGCTTCCTCGTTCGCCAGGAACGAGTTTCAGATGGTCCAGTTCATCCCCTTGATGCTGTTCCCCCAGATATTCCTCTGCGGGGTCATCTGGCCTGTGGAGGGTATGCACACCGCCCTGCAGTGGATCGCCAAGTTCCTGCCGCTGAAGTACGCGGTTGACGGCATGCAGGGCATCATGCTGAACGGGGACAGCCTGCTGGATGTAGGCTTCGAACTGGGGATACTGATTGCTTTCGCCATCGCCATATCGATACTGGCGGCGATGACCCTGCGCCGGGGTGCTTCGGGATAGATCGACTGGTAGTTAAAACAAGCCCCCGCCGATTGCGGCGGGGGCTCTCAATTCGTTTCCGATCGATTTTCTATTAAGCTGCTATTTTCCCCTGTCGGGGCACCGCCGAGATCTTGCCCTTCTCCGGTATGTACCACGGCGACGGGTACCACCAGTCGCCGGGCTCGACCAGCCCGTCCTCGATGAGGATGTGCATCATGTTGTAAGTGATGGCCATCAGGCACAGGCCGCCGGGGTGCACCGCCGTCTGGTGGCAGATGTACAGCCCGTCGATGGGGGTGCGGTAGCGAGACATCTCCGGCATGGGGCGCTCTTTGAACCACTGGTCCTCGCAGTGGCGGGTGCCGCACCAGGTGCCGCCGACCATGCCGGCGTTGCGGAACTCCGACTCGTAGGGCGTGTTCGCCCAGTGGAACAGCACGTTATCGTCATCGATGTTCTCTATCACCTGGCTGAACGCCTTGCGCATGTAGGCGTTTAGCTCCTCCTTCTTCTTGTCGATGGCGTCCGGGCTCTCTATGTGGTACTCGGGAGGCGGGACGTAGACGTAGAAGGGGGATATCAGGAACTTATCGGGGATGGTGCACTGCTTGTGATGGTTGCTGAACCGGTTGGCCGGGGTCCCCAGCCACATCAGCCGCTCCGGTGGCATGGTGGGATCGCCCTTGTGGCCGTCCACATCCGCCGCGTGCTCGTAGTATATCTCGCGGGAGTCGCAGGGATACGGTCCCTGAGAGGACTCGTACTCCATCAGCTCGCTCCAGAATTTCTGCTTGCAGCGCAGTGGCTCCTTGCTCAGGATGTGGGAAACGTAGATGCTGCCCCCCTTGAGGCTGACGTCGTTCACCCGCTGCAGGAAGGCGCGGTCCAGGTGCTGCGGGCCGATGAGCTTGTTGAAGGTCTGGTAGATATCCACATCGCTGATCACCGCCTTGTCCGCCCAGATCGTCTTCTCCTTGACGGCTGCGGTATCCCGCATGCGCACGCCCACCGCCCTGCCGTTGCTCACGATAATCTCGTCCACCGGGCAGCAGGTGCGCATCACCACGCCGTGGTCCACGGCGCAGCGGAAGATGGAATGGAAATAGCCGTGCATGGTGCCGCGCGGCACGCTGACCTTACCCACCAGCGTGAGGGTGCAGTCACAGGCGAGTGCGGGTATGGCCATCCCCTCCCAGTGGGCGGCGGCCCCCGAATACCAGGCCACCATTGCCTGCTGGACCTTGAAATGCTCGCTCTCGCAGTACTCATCCAGGAGGTCGAACATGGTCATGTCGAGGAGCTCCTCGGTCCAGATGCCGGGGTCATGCTGCTTGTAGACCTGCATATAAGGGATGGTGTCCGCATTCACCTCCACCTCGGGGGGGTGCGGCGGGCACCAGAAGGTGGCACGCAGCAGGTCCCACAGGAAGGGCGGGTCGCCGAGCATGCCGCTCAACCTGGCCCAGCCCATCATGTCCTTCTCCGCCATGGGCGCCATTCCCTCGGTGGTCAGCGCGCCCCTGCCTACCTGCTTAGTGATATCTATCAGCTTGGGGTTCCAGTCCATACGGAAGCCGTATTTATGCAGCTCCAGCTGCTCGAAGCCCGGGGCCGGCGCCCCGTACATCATAATGGCATGGGGGTTGATGCGCACACCGGCTATCGGCTCTGAGCTCTCGCACCCGCCTCCGCACTCGACCCTCTCCTCCAATACACAGACGCTGAGCCCGCATTTGGCTAAATAGGCTGCAGTGGTCACGCCATTAAACCCGCCACCCACAATAACTACATCGTATCTCTCGTCAGTACCCATGTCGGCCTCCTTAGTATAAGGTCATTCTATTGTACAGTTTGGCAAGGGCAAAATCAAGCTTGTTCTGAGGCCTGGCTTACAGTTTAAAAGAAGGGATACCTTAGAAGATATCCCCTCTTTTGCTGAATCAACTCAGTCTACAGGGCTAGAATAAACCTTTTTGAATTACTCTTTGCCCTGATACTTGAAGGAGACCCTTACCTTGGCGCGATATGCCCGGATCTTTCCATCCTCGAGCTGCATATCCAGCTCCTGGATCTCGGCGATGCGCATGTCCCGCAGGCTCTTTGAAGCCATGTTAACTGCAGCCTCGGCAGCCTTCTCCCACGACTGTGTGCTGGTTCCCACCAGCGTGATGACTTTATAGACGCTTTCTGCCATGTTTCTCCTTTCTTGCCCTCTGGCGAGAATACTTATACCCTAATTCGACGACATCTGTCAAGCCCTTTACCCGCCCCGCGCCATCAAATGGTCGGCGGTAAGGGCCTAAAGCCCTCTTAAAAATTCCGGCCGGAGCAGGGCCGGGTCCCTTCTGGCGAGGATTTCATCCAGTTCCTGTATCATCCCCCCTTTTTCCTGAGGTAGCCTTCCCCGGATCGAGAAGTAGTTCGAGGCGTGCATCGAGCTGAAGAAGCAATCCGTGAAGCGCGCCTTCTGGATAATAGCCTTCAGCTCCTCAAGGGACTGGAATGGGGAAATGGGGTGGAAATCGCCGCGCCTGGCTTCTTCATACAGCGGGGTGCCGGGCACGAGGGTAAGTGTCAACGCCCCGGCATATTCGGGGTCGATATCGGTAAGTATTCGGGCCGTCTCGGCTACGTGGCGCTCGCTGCCCTCGACTCCACCCAGGCCGAGGATAACGGTTGCCGAAAGGATGATGCCGGCATCCCTGGCTTTCCTCCCCGCCTCCACCATCTGCCGGCGGCTAACCCCTTTGTCGATGTGACGCAGCACCTCCTCATCGCCGCTCTCGATCCCCATGTAGACGATGCCCAGCTTGAGCTTTCGCAGCTCCTCAAGCTCTTCAGGGGTCTTCAGCAGCAGGCTCCTGGGGGTGGCATAGGTGGCAATCCGGTCCAGCGCGGGGAACTTCTGGTTAAGGTGCCGCAGGACATCCTTCAGTTTATCGAACGGGTAGATCAGCGCATCGCCATCCTGGAGGAACACCCTGCGGCCGTCCCACTGACGGGCGATGCCGTAGACAATGTCGGGGACGGTGGGCAGGCGGATGCCACGCTCGATGTAGAGGGCCAGAGCGTCTATCTCGTTTTTTACGTCCTCGACATCCCTCATCTGGAGCTTGGCCCCGTAATAACCGCAGAAGGTGCACGTGTTGTTGGAGCAGCCGGCGGTCAGCGGCAGGAAATAGCTCAGCCTCTCGCTTGGCGGGCGGATGATCATCGGCCGTTCGAAATGCGTGCCCATCTGATGCCATGTTATAGCCCCCGCCTGCCGGTTGTCAACGTATCACCAACCGGTTATTACCTTTGATGCAATCTCTGGTATAATCGAACAGAGAACGGGGGAACAAATCGTTATGTCCAAGATGCAGAGCGCAAATGGCTGGCTGTTCGGGGCCGTCTGTTTCAGCATCGGAACTGTCCTCCATGTGATCGGCACCGCCAGGCAGGCCGGACGTCTGCCTCAAGACTGGGTGGGGATCGGGATCTACGGCGCCACCGCTATCCTGTTCGCCATCTGCGCGTTGGGGTTCTTCATACAGTGGAGAAAAGAGAAGCAACAGGAAGGGGACACAGAAGATGATGGATAACCCCCGGCAGAAGGGCAAGAAGAAGGTTCCCCGAATTGTCCTGCCGCTGGCCCTTATCGGTATAGGTATCGTTTTGATATTGTGGGCCATATCAAGCCCGCCGCCGGTATCCCAGCCGAACGAGCCGGGGCCGTACCTCGTCGGCAACTACACGGTATCTTACAACGTGTCGGGCTACGGGACATACGATGCCAAGATTCGCTACCCGGTACTGAGCGACGGCGGGCCGGATGAATCGGGAGCGCCCTACCCTGGCATCGTGGTATCCAGTGGCTTGCATGGGGGAGAGTATTCCGTCACCTGGATCTCCGACCACCTGACATCGCACGGCTATGTTACACTGGGTTTCACCCCGCCCGATCCCGGGTTGGGCGTCTGGACCCAGTGGGCTGACGGTTTCACCGAGGGCATACAGGAGCTGAAACGGCAGAGCGGGCAGATCGGCTCTCCCATGTATGGTCTGCTGGATATAGATAAGTTCGGCATCATCGGCCTGTCCATGGGAGGTGGTGGAACCATCGAGGCTACGGGCGCTGTTGGCTCGGAGGTGGACGCTGCCGTCGCGCTGGCGCCCGGCGGTTACAAGACCGACAGGCTTGCAGTTGGGAATACTACATCTGTCATGGCGGCGGCGGCGAACATAACGGTGCCTATCCAGATTCAGGTGGGGAGCGCCGATGCCATGGTACCGCCCGAACGGGCGTTACCGTTCTACTCCGACCTCATACCAGATACCACGGTCAAGGAGTACGTGGAGATAGACGGCGGCAATCACATAGGCTTCCTCAATCAGGTATTCGCCGAGGTTGCCGAAAATATCGGACAGGAACAGCCCGTTCTCGCTGAGATAATCGGAAGGGATAACCCGTGCACCATCGGCTTTGCGGCACAGCGCAACGTGTCGTCTACCTATTTCACCTCTTGGTTCCAGTACCACCTGAAGGGACTCGAAGGCTATTATAGTTACATATTCGGCGAGGAAGCCGTTGGGGAGAACACCTCCGCCTTCGAGTATAACCTGCCGTGACTTGCCCGCTCGGGGCACCGGGTTATCTCTGGCTCTGGGCGCGCCGCCACTCCACGTAGCGCCGGGTGCCCTCGTCCAGCGACACCTTGGGTTCCCAGCCCAGCTCTTTCCTGACCTTGGAGCCGCCTAGGTAAATGCCTTTCTCAAACAGCCGCAGGTCGGCGCGGGTAAGGAAGGGGGGCTCCTTGAGGTGCCACAGTCTGCCCCACAACTCCATCAGTAAGGCCGCGGCGTACACCGGGCGCATGGGGATGCTCCAGCGGCGGTTGGAATTGCCCAACGCCCGGGCGATGGCGTCGGCGAAGTCGCCCCACCGCTGCTCTTCGGGCGGGGCCACGTTATAGACCTCACCTATCGCCTTGTAGCTGGTGGCCGCCAGTATGGCGCATTGGGCCACGTCGGCGGCATATGCCAGCGTGGTCCTCGGGTTCGATTTGCCGGGCCATATGACGATCGGTGATTTGATCAGTCCGTAGAAGCGGTCGGTGAGCAGCCGGTCCCGGGGCCCGTACACCCCGCACAGCCTCACGACGGTAACCGCTATCTTGCCCTGTTCGTGGTACTCGCGGGCCATCCGGTCGGCGAGGAGCTTGGCGTAGCAGTAGTAGGTATACGGGGTGAATTCCACCTCTGCCGGAGTGGACTCGTCGGCGGGCGTTTCACCGAACAAGCCTTCACCATAGACATCCTCGGAGCTGAAGTAGAGGAAGCGGGAGACCCCCGCCTCGATGCTTGCATTGAGCATGTTCTCGGTGCCCTTGACGATGCAGGACTCGAACTCCTCCCATTTCCCCCAGCCCGGCATCACCTTGGCCGCAGTGTGGAATACGATGTCAATGCCCTGCACCAGGGGCTTGAGGCTATCGTAATCCTTTACATCTCCGATGACGATCTCGGCGCCGGTGGTCTTCAGGTGGCTGAGGTCGGACGTCTTGCGGGCCAGCGCTCGCACCTCGTGCCCCTGCTCCAGCAGGCATTCCACCAGGTGGCTCCCCACCAGTCCGGTGCTTCCGGTGACTGCTGCTTTCATGATGCCTCCTGTTCAGTTGTAGAGCCGGATACCGGTAATCGCCTCGCGATTCTTCTAATGCGGGTAATAGCTTTAAGCATCAGCCTACAACACCGCGCCGCCAATCTGACGATGGCGTAAACGATAATCTGGGGGCTCAGGAAGAGGCCGGCTATCAGCAGTATCAAGGATAAACGTATCGTAAAAAGCATAAGCTACGGCCGCTCCGTTTCTCCAAAGGCTTCACCCGGCGTCCGGTTGTCGATTCCCTTGTCTTTTCGCGGCCATGTCAACGACATAAATCGCTGGAAGAATGTATGTCTCTTTTTAATAAGCTGTTTCATGGGTTAATATACTACCTCATGTGCCGCAAGCTTACATTGTAGGGCTGTTTTTGTCAATGGCATGCGGATGTAGAGTACGCCGATTGAGGTCGCCACGCTGTGATATAATACATGCGAATCTCATTCGGTTGACGGTTCCGGCAGCCGGGAAAGGAGAGAGCAATGATGAACGGCGGGCTATTCTGGGAACTGCACCAGCAGCGCGATATCTCCTATGCCCAGGACGCTGCGCAACACGCCAGCAGGAAGGCGACGGACCTTACCACGGAGATCAAGACCCTGCGCAGCGCAATCGATAAACTGCTGCTGATCAACAGGGCGCTGTGGGAGATCATGGCGGAGAAGAACGGCCTCACCGATGAGTACCTGACCGAAAAGGTCAACGAGATAGACCTGCGGGACGGCAAGCTGGACGGCAAGGTGACGACGGCGGTCAGGCAGTGCGCCTCCTGCGGCAAGACCATATTCGCCGGCCATCAGAAGTGCCTCTACTGCGGAACGGAGTGCGGCGGCGCCAACCCGCTGGACTCGGTACACACCGGCGAGGATAACGTGATACGCCACCAGATGTGGCGTCAGCATAAACCGCAGAAACCGTTCTGAGATATAACCATCTTTGCTAACTGACGGTTTAAAATGTAGAGCACCACTGTTACGGTGGCGCTCTTTCTATCGAATCGGGCCCTGATACTTTATCGGTTTAGTACAGTCCGGGCCCGAAGGAGAAGTAGCTCTGGGGTGTCTCCCACCCGGCGCGGCTACTCCAACGACGCGTATTTAGAATAGTCTGCTCTGATACCACCCACAGCCGCTACCAGTGGATGTTCACTCTGCTGACGGTGCCCAGGTTCTCGCATGTATAATCAGGGTCCTCGGGGCAGGGGAAGATCAGCTCGGGTATGTACGCGTAGCCCGCATCGATATCTACTATCTTATCGGCGGAGCAATAGGACTCCCAATCCGGGCCGGTACAGTCGATATACACCAGCCCCTCATCCACCGTATCGAAGGCGTTTATACCGTGCAGTTCATCCCACTCTTCAAGATAGACCACGGCGAAACCGGCACGTATCCCCGCCTCTTCGGCGTTATTGTGCACTATCTCGGCGTAGTCGCCGCACTTGAAAACCGAGGTGTACTGGTACTCATCCGTG
>CAYUWM010000038.1:0-17033 GCA_964448395.1 uncultured Dehalococcoidales bacterium | reverse complement strand
CCAATTTCTGAGCCTCTGCCTACAACTTATACTCTCACAATATTGCCCTGGGAGTGCTGCGAACCATATCTGGCACGTGGAGAAAAGTGTCCATGCACAGAATGGGGTACTTGCAGACATGATACTGGCTGTGAGTTTGAAGGGATCGCTGTTGACCCGCATGGAGGTACCTATCAAGCTGGGACCTATGTAAATGTCACGGTTACAGAAAGTTTTCTGCGGGCATTCGACGGGTGGAGTGGAGATGCATACGGTACATCTCCTACTATTACAATTTACATGGACTCGGATAAGCTGATATATCTTCACGCTAGTCTACGCGACCAATGAGTAATACAACAAAAAGAAAGAACTTAGTGCCGAACTTATGAGATGTGTTAACTATCATAATACTGATGACAATTGGGTCTGCACAAAACCCGGCAGTAGTCCTCAGAGTTTATTGATCCGGTCTCGTTACTAAGTTATGAAAGGAGCCCAGAAGATGGAAGCAGATCCCCGATTCAGAAAGCTGTTCCAGCCCGGCCGCATCGGGTCGATGGAGCTCAAGAACCGCATCGTCGAGGCGGCGATGGGAACCAGCCTCGAGCGCGAGGACGGCTTCGTCGACGACCGGATCAAGGATTTCTACGAGGAGCGGGCGAAGGGTGGCGTGGGGCTTATCGTGATGGGGGTCGGCGCCATCGACCACCCCGACGGCAAGGTGCTCCCCGGCCAGCTGGGGCTCTCCGACGACAAGTTCATACCGGGGTTAAAAGAACTGGCTGAATCGATCCACCAACACGATACCAAGCTAGCGATACAGTTGCAGCGCGGCGGCAAGCTGGCCACCGAGGATATGGCCAAGGGCTGCCAGCCGAAGAGCTCGTCCTGCTCAGCGCTGCCGGTACAGGAGGCGATGCAGGACATGGCGTCGGTGGAGATACCGCGCATGATGGCGCGCTACACCCAGATGCCGGCCAAGCTGGAGACCGTTGAGCTGACGTTGGATGAGATACGCGATGTGGTCACCAAGTTCGGCGAGGCGGCGAGGAGAGCCAAGGATGCCGGTATCGACGGGGTGGAGATACACGCCGGGCACGGTTACCTGCTCTCCGAGTTCCTCTCCGGCGCCTGCAACCAGCGCACCGATGAGTACGGCGGCTCCGTGGAGAACCGCGCCAGGATAGTGCTGGAGGTCATCGCCGCGGTGAGGGACAGGGTGGGCCCCGACTACCCGGTGTGGATCCGCATGGACGGCCGGGAGTACGGCATCGCCGACGGCATCACCGTCAAAGAGGCCAGGAAACTGGCGAAGATGTTCGAGGGGGCGGGGGTCGACGCCATCAACGTCAGCGGCTACGGCGGCATCAGGGGCGGTTTCTACGACGCCCCGCTGTGCTATCCCCGCGGCAATTTGATATCGCTGGCTGCCGGCATCAAGAAGGTGGTCAACGTCCCGGTGATGGCGGTGGGCCGCATCGATGCCGCCCTCGGTGAGAAGCTGCTACACGATAGGAAAGCCGATTTCATCGCCATGGCGCGGGCGGTACTGGCCGACCCAGAGTACGCGAACAAGGTCTCCGCCGGCAGGATGGGCGACATACGGCCGTGTATCATGTGCTACCACTGCGTCTCCCAGGCCTTCTGGGGGGAGCCGGTGTTCTGCAGCGTGAACGCCGCCGCCGGCAGGGAGTCCGAGCTGAGGCTAGAGCCCGCCGCCAGCCCCAAGAAGGTGCTGATTGTAGGTGGCGGCCCCGGCGGTATGGAGGCGGCCAGGGTGGCGGCGCTGCGCGGGCACAGCGTGACGCTCTGCGACAAGGGCAGGCGACTGGGCGGCTCGCTGGTCTTCGCCTCCGTAGTCGACCCCGATAACAACGACTTTCTGGACTATCTGGTCAACCAGATAAAGAAGCTGCAGATAGATGTCAAGCTCAAGCAGGAGGCTGCCCCGGAACTCATCGAGGAGTTGAAGCCGGACGTCGTTATTGTAGCCACCGGCGGCAAGCTGACAGCGCCCGAGATACCGGGCTCCGACCAGCATAACGTTATCACCGGCAAGGACCTCCGTGGCCTGATGAAAGGCAGGGGTAAGAAGTTCGACTGGTGGTGGAGAGGCGGCATGTTTATAGTCTCTCGCCTCATGCCTTTCATGCTAAAGATATCGGTGGTAAAGTGGTTGACAAAGGTATGGATGCCCATCGGCGGTGTGGTCGCCATCATCGGCGGCGACATGGTCGCCTGCGAGCTGGCGCAGTTCCTAGTGGATAGGCGGCGCAGGGTGACCATACTGGAGACCGGCCCCGACATCGCGGTGGAGATGTCGATAGGCAAACGCTGGAACTTCCTGCAACGTCTCCGCGATGAGAGGGTCGAAATACTCCGGAATGTGGACATCGAGTCCATAAAGCCGGCGGGGGTCAGGATTACCGACGGCGAGGGCAAGCAGCGCACCGTCAGGGCGGATACGGTAATTATATCGGGAGGGATGGAGCCTGACAGGACGCTGGCGGAGTCGCTGAACGGCAAGGCGCCCCAAGTAATCAGCATCGGCGACTGCACCGGCCTGCGCCTGATACACGGGACGGTCGAGGACGGCTATCGCGCCGCCCTGTCGATATAGCCTGCCTCGGTACTATATCTTCTCGGCTATGCGGGCTGCATCGTATGTCGCCGAGGCGGCATCGCGGGGAGAGACGGCATCGCCGATTTTGTACACCTCCGGCACCAGGCCCTTCAGTTCCTGCGCCAGCGCGTTGTCCGACCGCGCCCCCACCGCCAGCACCACTGTGTCCGCCGGGAGGTACAGGACCTCCCCCTCCCAGTTGATGACCACGCTGTTCTCGATGATCTCCAGCACCGGGGTGTTCAGGTACTGGGGTATGCCCAGCTCCAGCAGGCGCCGGGAGAGCGACTTGAACGAGAATGTCTCCTCGGGGCCTTTCTTGCCTCCCAGCCTGCCCCGGCTGACCAGGCTCACCTCTTTCCCCTGCTCGGCGAGCATGATGGCCACCTCGACGGCGTTGAAGCGCGCCCCGATAACCACCACCCTGCCCTCGACCCTGGCCTTGCCGGTGAACACATCGTTGGACTGCACCACGTTGCTGCCGGTGGCGCCAGGCATATCCAGACCCGCGGGAACGGCGCCGGTAGCCACCACCACCGCATCCGGCTTGATCTCCAGTATCTTGTCTTTGGTGAGCTCGGTGCCCAGTGTAACCGGCACTCCCGATTTATCCAGAGCGCGTTTGAGGTAATCGGTGAAGACGGCGAACTCACCCTTGCCCGGGGCGGCGACGGCGATGTTCCACTGCCCGCCGAGCTCGTTGCCCTTCTCGTAGAGGGATACGTCGTGTCCCCGCTGCTTGATGAGCACCGCCGCCTGCATCCCGGCCAGCCCGCCGCCGACCACCACCACCTTCTTCGGCGAGTCGATAGCTGCCGGGGCCGGTATGCTCTCGCGATATAAGAACGGGTTCACCGTGCACGATAGCGGCAGCTTGAGCCGGACACAGTTATTACAGTGGATGCACCGGCGGATGTCCTCGATTCGCCCGTCTCGCAGCGTGTTGGGCAGCTCGGGGTCGGCCAGCAGGGGGCGGCCCATCGCGATATAGTCCACCCTGCCTTCCCCGACCGCCTTCTCCGCCAGCTCCGGACTTATCTTGCCCACCGCCATCACCGGGATGCCGACCGCCTGCTTGATCTGCTCCGCCAGCGGCAGCATCGGCGCTTCGGGATACAGGTAGCACGGTATGTTTAATCCGGTGAGATACTCGATCCCGGCAGAGACGTGGATCGCATCCGCTCCCGCCCTCTCGAAGGTAGTCGCCTGATATATCGCCTCATCGATGGTAATCCCGCCGGGGAAATCATCGGCGGCGCTGAGCCTCACTATCACCGGGAAGTCTTTCCCCAGCCTGGCCTTAATCCGCTCCAGTATCTGCAGAGGGAAGCGCACCCGCTTCTCCCTGCTGCCGCCGTAGCGGTCGGTGCGCTTGTTCATCACCGGGGTCATGAACGCGCCCACCAGGCAGCCGTGGCAGGCGTGCAGCTCCACCGCATCGGCACCCGCCTCCTTGGCGCGCCGCGCCGCCTCGGCATAGTCCTCCACGTAGCGCTCGATGTCCGCCTCTCCAACCTCGACCAGGGGCAAATGACCCGGCATCCAGGATGTTATCGACGGCACCCGTACCGATACGCCGGGAGCCAGCAACCCTCCGGCTATAATCAGCAGCCCCGGGTGCATCAGCTGGACGGCGACCCTGGGTCCCTCCCGGTGGATGACCTCGAAAAGCTGCTTGAGCCCGGGCACGAACTTATCGTCGTATATGCCCAGCGAGTACATCGCCTTGGCCTCCGCGCTGGGCGAGGCGCACTGGGCGATGATAAGCCCCACGCCGCCGGCCGCCCTCGGCCGGTAGTAGTCGCACAGGGCATCGGTGACCCCCCCTTCGCTGTCAACCAGTATGGTCCCCAGAGGGGCCATCGCCAGCCGGTTCTCGAGGTGCATCTTTCCGATATTGCCCGGCTGGAACAGTTTCTCGAACTTGGCCATTGCGCTCTCCTTCAACGTTGCTCGATTCAGTCAGTAGTTGCAGTCTATCATCACATGGGGGAGCGGTCAACCGAGGGTTTGACACCCGCTTGACAAGCCAATAATATCAAGACATCAGTATATTAACGGAGGACGATTCGATGTTCGAGACAAGGCTCACCAAGATGCTGGGCATTAAGTACCCGATCGTCGGCGGCGCCATGATGTCCATCACCGATGCCGATTTCGTTGCCGCCATCTCCGACGCCGGCGGACTGGGAACACTGGCATCGATTATATACCAGACTGAAGAGGAGTTCGCGGCCGCCATCGACAGGGTCCGCCAGCTCACCGATAAGCCGTTCGCGGTGAACCTGAATTTCTTCCCTGCCCGGTTCCCCGTCTCCCAGAGCCAGTACACCGAGATAATGGCGCAGAAAGGGGTCCGGATTGTAGAGACATCGGGGCACAGGCCCCCGCCGCAGGAGCTGTGCCAGCGCTTCAAGGAAGCGGGCATGACCTGGATCCACAAGTGCACCGGCCTGCGCTACGCCCTCAAGGCGCAGGGGCTGGGGGCCGATATCGTTACCGTGGTGGGCCACGAGATGGGCGGGGCCACCGGCAGATACGATCTGGGCACCATCGTTATCGTCCCCACAGTGGTCAAGGGGGTCGATGTCCCGGTCATCGGCGGCGGTGGCGTGGTCGACGGCCGCAGCCTGGTGGCGGTGCTCGCCCTGGGGGCCGAGGCGGCGCTTATGGGGACGCGCCTTCTGCTGACCAAAGAGTGTCCGGTGCACGACAAGCTCAAGCGGGCGCTGCTCGACGCCACCGAGCTGGACACCATGATCGTGATGAAGACCATCGCCACCCACCGGGTGTGGGCCAATGAAGCTGCCAGCAGGTGCGCCGAGATGGAGGAAAGGGGGGCGGACTTTTTTAAAGATATTCTCGACATCGTCTCCGGGGAGCGAGCGAGGAAGGTATACCTGGAGGGCGACCTGGATGCCGGCATTGTCTCCTGCGGGCAGGGGATCGGCCAGATACACGATATCCCCACCGTCAAGCAGTTATTCGACGGGATCACGGCCCAGGCCGCCGAGGTGGTGACCGGGCTGGCTAAAAGCTGAAACTCGGCTCGCTCAGGACAATGAAAACCAAATACCATCTCCCACATGTCGCCAACAGCGCGTAACCTCAAGCCTAGCTTCAAAACTTGACAAACCATCCAGCCAGTGTTATAATCGCTAATTTTTCCTGTGAGGAAGTGGTAAGCGATGCGAAAAATAATATATGGACTGATAACGTTAGCGCTGGCGATAGGCTACCTCGCCACGGTGCTGCCGGCCATCGCCGCCGGCCCCACTATCACCGAGTTCCCTATCTGTACCGAGACGAACCAGCAGCGGGAGCCCGCCATCTGCGGGAACATCGTGGTGTGGGACGACCGACGAAATCAATCAACCACAGACCGGGATATCTACGGCTACATTCTTTCCGGCTGGCCCACGCCCACGCCCACGCCTCCATCCCCCGAGTTTCTCATCTGCAACAATTCATTCGTTCAGCAGTTTCCCGCTATCTCCGGCGATATCGTGGTGTGGGAAGACTACCGCAACTCGAATGCTGACATATACGGCTACGACCTGTCTTCACCCCCTGATTTTATAGTTTGCGACAACTTATCTGACCAGTATTATCCCGATGTCTGCGGAGACATCGTGGTGTGGGAAGACCACCGCCTCAGCCAGGGCGATATCTACGGATACAACCTGTCATCTGCCACCGAGTTAATCATCTGCAGTAACCTGAGCGAACAGGAGCAGCCCGCTGTCTCCGAGGACATCGTCGTGTGGTCCGACCAGCGATGGGACAACGGGGACATCTACGGCTATGACCTGACCACCTCCACCGAGTTCCCCATCTGTACCGCCACCTCCGGTCAGGTGAATCCCGACATCTGGGGGCACATAGTGGTGTGGGAGGATCGCCGCAACGACTGGCCAGACGGGGACATCTACGGCTACGACCTGTCATCCGCTACCGAGTTCCCTATATGCGTCAAGGCAGGGGACCAGGCCCAGCCCGCCATACAGGGTGACCTGGTGGTGTGGCAAGACTACACGTCCGCCATCGGCAACTGGGACATCTACGGTT
The DNA here is from genome assembly GCA_964448395.1 of uncultured Dehalococcoidales bacterium. Classification (GTDB taxonomy): domain Bacteria; phylum Chloroflexota; class Dehalococcoidia; order E44-bin15; family E44-bin15; genus CAYUWM01. The sequence goes on along the minus strand of CAYUWM010000038.1, from coordinate 10,360 downwards.
ACAATTTAACCACCTCCACCGAGTTCCTCATCTGCAACGCCTCGAATGACCAGCGCTACCCCGATGTCTGGGGGGACACCGTGGTGTGGGACGACCTGCGCAACGTAGCAGACCGGGACATATACGGCGCCACGCTTTCCGGATGGCCCACGCCCACGCCTTCGGCAACACCAACACCTTCACCGTCGCCCACACCTACAGCTACAGCTACGGCTACGAGCACAGCCACGCCAACTGCCACCGCTACAGCCACCGCTACGGCCACAGCCACGCCAACTGCCACCGCTACGTCTACAGCCACGACTACGCCTACCGTGACAGCAACCGCCACCGCTACCGCGACAGCTACTGCCACAGGTACCGGCACACCCGGTCCAACAGGCACGCCCGGCCCGACTGCCACACCTACAGCTACAGGTACTGGCACGCCCGGCCCGACGGCCACACCCGAACCTACGACCACACCTGGTCCTACGATTACGATCGAGCCCACGGCCACACCTGTTCGCCCGCGGGGCGGAGGCGGAGGAGGCGGTGGAGGTGGGGCGCTCCCGGGCTTGATGGTGGATGTGGTTGACAGAGCCCAATCTTGCAGCATAGACAGCGACGGCATAGTGGGCGAGGACTTCGAGGCCACCTCCAGGGACGGGTGCGTGGCCCTCCGCCTGTCGGAGGGTACCGAGGCGCGCGACTCGAGCGGCTACCGGCTGCGCTATATAGACTTAACCCCGGTGGAGCCGCTGCCGGACCCGCCTGAGGGACACTACGTGCTGGCCGCCTTCGACTTCGAGCCTGACGGCGCCACCTTCAGCCAGGCGCTGGAGGCGACGCTGTGCTTCAACACCAGCGATATACCCGACGGGATGAGCGCAGAGAACATAGTCATCGCCGTGCTCGACGAGGAGACCGGCGAGTGGAGCTTCATCAGCGGCACGGTGGACACCGAGAACAATACCATAACCTTCGACCTGTACCACTTCACCATTTACGGGGTGCTGGCGGCACCCGCCGTACCCACAGCGACACCCGCCCCCACCAAGACCCCCAAGCCGACAGTGACACCACCACCGGCGGAAGGCAGCGGACTGGGCACCGGCGCCCTGATCGGGATAATAGTGGCGGTGGTGATACTGCTGGCCATTGGGGTAGGGCTGTGGATCATGAAACGGCGGGGGATGGACTTCAGCGACCTGCGGGACAGCGCCGCAGACCTGTGGGACAGCATAAAAGAGAAACTGAAGTTAGAGCGCTAGCCCGCCGATTCAGTTAAGGACAAAATCGACATGTCAACTAACAAAAAGAGGCCTGACGTCCTTTACGGGCGCCTGACCTCATTCTTGTTTATTAAATTTAAATACGCTGGGCTTGGATTCTAGCCTTTTCCGATCCTGAACATCTTGGTGCCGCAGGTGGGGCACACGCCCTGAGTAGCCGGCTTGCCGTTCTTCATCTTGATGCTTTTGGGGTCTCTCATCTCCTTCTTGGCACGGCACTTCATACAATATGCTTGCATTCGACTACCTCCCATTTTTTTAGGGAGCATATACTACTGGAGCGTGAATGTCAATAGTTTCGAGGCCGGATTTCGGAATTCGGGGTAAATCGCTATCGATCGCTATCGACTGGCGGCGAAGCGCTCGGGGAAGATTTCGTCCTCTACGATGCGGCGGACCGCTTGAATCCCCGGCGAATCGGATATTTCTGTTATCGGCTTGCCCACCAGATCGTGGTATGCGACCTTCTCGTCTTGAGGGACGTAACCCAACACCTCTATACCGATATCAGCCGCGGCCTTCTGCAGGATGTCCTCGTTGCCCTGCACCCGGTTGAATACCAGCACCAGCCTCTCGCACTTTATCACCTTATCATCCACCACCAACTGCCTTACCTGTGCCGCAGTCAGAAGCCCGCGCGAGGTGGCGTCGGAGACGATTATCAGCATATCGACCTTGCCCACCACCTGCCGGTTGATCTGCTCCAGGCCGGCTTCCCCGTCGATGATGATAGTATCGAAGCTCTTCGACAGGGCTTGAATCGTCTCCTTCAAAATGCTGTTTATCGGACAGAAGCAGCCCAGCGTCTCGGTCCGCCCCATGGCCAGCAGCGCGAACCCGTCCTCCTCATGCAGCGCCTCGAACGCCATGTAGTCGATCATGTCCACCACACGCCTCTTCTCCTCCTCCCCACCATGCCTGGCGGTCTTGATTATCTCCTCCCGTATCTGGCCCATGGTCCGTTCAACCGTCACGCCAAGGGCCAGGGGCAGCCCCATAGCGGGATCGGCGTCGATCAGCAGCAGCTTGCCGCCGCGCCCGCTGTCCAGCAGGACCTTGGTCACCATCGCGGTGAACGCCGTCTTGCCGGTGCCACCCTTTCCGCACACGGCGATCAGTTTCCTTTTCGCAGTCACCGGTTCAGCCATCTGTTATCTCCTTGCCACCCTGCGACCCGCCATCGCTCTTTGCCTTCTTGGTCTTCTTTCTTACCTTGATGATCCCCTTGATATCGTCGCACACCACTTTATCCGGGCAGGAATCGCAGTCATAGGTCGAGAAGCATTCGATATCGTAGCCCTTGGCCTTCCATGTCTCCTTTACGATATTCTCGGATATCTCCTGAGCCTGCTCCGCAATCTTCTGCAGCGGTTCCAAATCCTCCTTGCCGGAGGTAACGAACAGCACTTCCATCGCCTCTATATCGGGTACCGCCGACTTGTAAATGGCGACCAGTGCACTGCCCAGCGTCTCGAAGTTGAACCCTTTGGCAACTGCCTCGCGGCTGACCCTGCTCCACGTGCGCCGGGGCACGCTCTTGATCATGTATCCTTCTATCTGATCGCCGACATGCTGGCTGCGCTCCAGCTCCCCGTGCTGTTCCGCGGTCAGGCCTTTGCCGCCGATCAGCAGGACCTGACCGAAAGGCAGGCTGGCGTCCTCCGACTGCGGTATGTCAGGGCCGATGAGGGTAATCCTGCCGTCCTGCAATAGCGATGGATCGTCGGTCCACAGCATAAACGACACCGAGCCGGCATCCGGGCTCCCCATCTCGGTGAAGGTGTCCGAGCGCAGTATCACACCTCCGCCGGTACTGGAGCCCACCCGTATCGGCAACCCCGATACTATCTCATCTGCGGCGGAGGGACAACGGAACTCGCTTGCCTGTCTCCCCTGTTTTTTGAGATCTTCTACATACCGGGAAAGCTTCTCTATATAAGAGTCAAAGATAGCCATCGTTTTTCTTTCTGTCTGGAATATTGATAGGGAGGAAACAGAGGGTTAAAGATTCAACCCTGAGCGAAACAAACCGACCTTTCTTTCACCATCACCCAGGTGGCAATAGTGAATGTATATCAGTATTGCCTGCTAGGGGCGGTTAAACGGACGCTGCCCCCGCCTGCTGGCTCGCCTTCTCCGCAGCTATGACCGCCGCACCCACCGCACCGGCAATCTGAGGGTCCTCCGGCAGGTGTACGACCTTGACCCCCAGCTTCTGCTCCAGCGATTTGGCCAGGCCCTCGTTCTTGGCGCAGCCGCCGGTGAGCACCACGTCCTCCACCAGACCGACCTTTCTCACCATCGAATTCAGTCTGCCGGCAACCGAATTGTTGACGCCGGCGGCGATGTCGATCACGTCTACGCCCTCGTTTATCAGGGTCACCACCTCCGACTCGGCAAACACGCTGCACTGGCTGGTTATATTGGCCGGATTCTTCGATTCCAGAGAGAGTTTAGAGATGCCTTCCAGCCCGCATTCCAGCACGCGCGCCATCCCCTCGAAGAACTTGCCCGTCCCCGCAGCGCAGCGGTCGTTCATCACGAACTCGAGGACGTTGGCCCTCTCGTCCAGCGCCATCACCTTGCAGTCCTGCCCCCCGATATCTACCACCGTCCTCACCGAAGGGCACATCCACTGCGCCCCTCTTGCATGGCAGGTGATCTCCGAGATGTTCTCGTTGGCGAAGGGTACCTTGAGCCTGCCGTAGCCGGTGCCGACGATGTAGTCTATCTCCTCCAGCGACACTATGCCCAGAAAGCCCATGGCCTCCTCCATCGACTTACGCGCCGTCTCCTCCGGCTTGGTGGTCGAAGGGATTATGGTGTAGGACTCAAGCTTCCCGTCCACCATTATCGCCGACTTGCCGGTGGTGGAACCTATGTCGCATCCTGCAACGATCATTGTACGTACCTTCTTTCTGACTCCCCTGTACGCTATTTCTTCCCCAGCCCGTGCTGGCTGAAGAACCTGGAGAGTATGTTCTTGACCTCATCCGGCGAGGTATATCTCTTGTCGAACAGGTCCAGCCCGATGTACAGGAAAGGAACGCCTATCTCGCGGCACTTCTCCCGCATCATGCCAATGCTCGCCGACCCGTCCTTGTGCCCCATGTGACCCGGCCAGATAACGCAGTCTATGCTGTAGTCCTTGACGATCTTCTCTATATCGGAGAGGAAGTTGTCCGCCACCCCGCGCGCCTGACGAATCATGGGAAAATCGTTAAGGGACCTCTTGGCCATGTCGTGGAACATGGTCTTCTCATCCTTGGTATCGATCGGGGTATAGGGGGTATAGCCGAACATGTTCATAACCAGGTTCACCCCCCACTCCGCCTCCAGCCACGGCTGAATGTCGAACTGCCACATCAGGGGCAGGATATCGAACCACAGCACCCTTATCCTCTCCCCGCCAGCTATAGGGTCGATCTTTTCCTTCACCCGCCTCTCGGCATTGGCGATTAGCTTCTTGAACCATTCCTCACCGGCAGGCTTACCGACATTGTAGTAGGTTGCCATAGCGAAAGCCTGCGGCGGGCCCAGTGTCCAGTCATGAGGGCAAGGTACAGCACGCCTGAGCTCGTTGTACTCCTGCCAAAGGGCATAAATCTTATTGGATTCCTCGCATACCTCCCGCAGGCGGTCGATATCCAGCTTTTTCCCGGTAATCTCGGAAACGAACTTAACCAGCTTCTTCATCTCATTAGCATAATAATTAATCGCCCGTTCGTTGTCCCAGTAGGGCGGGTCGGCGCCGAAGATGGGGACATCGGCCCAGTTGCCGTGCTTGATAGCCTGGTGGGCGATGACCGTGCCGTCGCAGGGGTGCAGAAGGGCCACCAGCGCGCTGGGCTTGGGGCTAATGTCGGCCTCCACGTAGTACAGCAGCAGCCGCAGCACGGTGCAGAAATCGCTGCCCAGCAGCCTCTCACCCCCGTCGATGTCATCACAGACGTGCGGGGATTCGATACCGAGGAATGCCGTCTGGGCGAACATCCACCACGTCACATCCATGGCGGTCAGGAACTCGGCGGAATAGGGGTACCAGCTGGCGATGAACGGCTCGTCCTTCTCGATACATTGCAACACTTCGTTGCTTCTGTCCATCACCGCCTGAATTACGGCGCGGTTGATCGCCCCCTCCTCCGACTCATCACCCGCCAGCATGTCATGCAGCATCTGCATATAGGCTACGTCATCTTTATAGAGTTTTATTGCTTTTTCCGGTTGCTTTGGAACCCTGCTCATCGTCTGCCTCCTATGCTTTCAATGAACGCCTGCGCCCTGGTCCTCAGCTGGCCGGCGCCCACCACGGCGTACTCCCTCTCCAGCCTGATCAGGGGAACCTTGGCCGCCTTCAGGTCCTTATCCAGCATGAACAGTTCACCGGTCCACAGGTCGCACATCACCATCCGCAGGCCGATGACCCCGTCCACCTTGAACTCCTTAACCATGTCCTGAATGAACTTGGACCTCTGCGGTTGAGTATCGAACATGCGCGGGCAGGCGGGCTTGTCCTGGATGTAGTACTTGGCGAGTGCCTGTAACGGGTCTTTGGTTTTCTCATCCACATCCGTCCAGAAGATACGGGTGCCGAAGCACAACGAATCGGTAACCACCAAGCCGCCCATATCCTCGATTACCTTGACGTAATTGGGGTCGTCGAGGATGCTGCCCACCAGCATCAACCTGACCTTATAGTCCTTGATGCCCTCCGCACCCTTCAGGTCCTCCAGCAGTTCTTTCAGCATCTGATTGAACTCCGCACGGGGCATACAGGTGCTGGCCACCACCACCGCCAGCGTCTCGGCCCCGGTGATCGGCGGATTGTCCTTCTTCCTGAGGTCGTAGAGCTGCCTGAGCAGATGCCGCGTCTCGTTGTGTGTCTTAATTGCTTCCCGCAGCTTGTCGTCGGTGATGGTGATACCGAGGTTCTTCTCCAGCGCCTCCTTGAGATTCGTCAGCTCGTCCTTGTACCACTCGACCTGTGTATCGGTGGTCATCTTGGGGAGGCTCAGCATAATCGGTAGAGGTGTATCTACCTTGCGCCTCCAGTTGTCATAGATGCGGCGCACATGGTCGCAGTTGTTGAGCCACATCACACCCTCCAGGAAATCGTATTCGCCGCTGAGCCCCATGTTGAAAGCGTGGCGGCAGAAGCTGCAGTTGATGCTGCTGAGATACGCATCCGCCAGCTCGGTGCTGGTGCTGCCGGTGCCCCTCACCCGCATCGGGACCATGCCGGCGGCGGTGATAATCTCCTCCGGCCCGTAGGAGCAGAAGTAGCCCATCACCTTGCCGCCACCGTCCACCCACTTCTTCAACACGGGGTTAAGGATAGTCTGGGTGGCTTCCTTGAACGTATCCAGGGCTTTAGACTTTACCGAGGTTTCCAATCCGCGCCTCCTTTCAAGGTGCCGCCTCAGGCAGCACCGGGACGGGGTTACGAGGGAACCCTTGTGCTTTTTATTAATACCCTAACTACCAGTTTACTCGATTGGGTTTTTTTAAGTCAATGCTTGAGCATAAAACCCTACCCGCCGGATGTCAAGCCTCCGTCTATGTAGATGTTCTGGCCGGTGACCATATCGGAGGCTGGTGAAGCCAGGTATACAGCGAGGAGGCCTATCTCCCGTGGCTGCGCCGCCCGCCCCAGCGGGATGCGGGCCATCTCCCGCTTGAGGTACTCCTCGCCCTTCATCTCCAGCATCCACTTCGCCCCCTCGGTCATGGTCCAGCTGGGACCGATGGCGTTGACGTTTATGTTGTACGGCGCCCACTCCCGCGCCAGCGTCTGGGTGAAGCGTGCCACCGCCGCCTTGCTCAGGCAATACAGGCTGTTGTAGTCGAAGGAGCTGACCGCCGTCGCCGAGATGATGTTGATGATCTTGCCCTGTTTCCTCTCAATCATGTGGGGTCCCACCGCCCTGGCGCACAGGAACACCGCCTTGACATTCAGTTCCATCACGCTGTCCCAGTTCTCGTCGGTTATGGCACGGATGTCCTGATCCGGCAAAGACACCACCACCTTGCGGCTGCCCTTGCCCGCGTTGTTGACCAGTATATCGATGTGGCCGAAATGCGATATGATATCGGCGACCATACGCTGCACCTGTTCATCCTGAGTAACGTCGACCGTGAGCGCGAGGCACTTCCGCCCCAGCTTAATAATCTCCTCCGCCACACGCTCATTGTCCTCCGCCGCTTTATCCACCGACACGATATCGGCGCCGGCCTCGGCCAGGGTCAGGGCGATGCCCCTGCCGATGCCCTTGCCCGAGCCGGTCACGACGGCCACCTTGCCCTTAAGGCTGTATTCCTGTAACACGATAGTACACCCCCTGACGCTGGCGATTCCTGCATATCCTACCCCCTAAAACCCGGGGAGTCAATCGGCGGGCGCACACCCGCCCGGCTGTTTTCCCCTTTTGTGTAACGTTCCATTTTGGGCCTCTTTCTCCATTGACAAAACCGCCGCGTTATGCTATTTATTGATAGATATTATTCTTAATATCCGCTATAGCTGTATCTGGAGAGTTGAGAAAGAGGGGAAAGCGATGAGAGGGAGACTGCCGATAATGCTTATGGCACTGGTGGCGCTGGCCCTGGCGCTGAGCCTGGCGGCGGCGCTGGCCCCCGGGGCTATCGCGCAGGACAGCGGGGCCGCGCCCGACGGCGCTGCCAAGTGGATGCGTTATAAGATGCCCGCGGCGCAGGAGTGGGGTACAGTCGCCCACGCCAACTTCGTCACCCAGCCGAAGAACTGCTGCATAACGATTCAGCACGGCTGCCAACCACCGATAACTACGGCCGTACCGACATCCGGCACCAACCCCGAGCCGGTATCAGCAACGGGTACGTGTCCGGCGAGACCCAGGTGGTTCTGCGTGGGTATCGATTAATATCGGCGTACATCTTGTATGATTATATACGGGACAAGGAGAGGGAAATCAGAGGGAGACTGCCGATAATGCTTATGGCACTGGTGGCGCTGGCCCTGGTGCTGAGCATGGTGGCAACGCTGGCCCCCGGTGCTATAGCGCAGGACAGCGGGGCCGCGCCCGACGGCGCTGCCAAGTGGGGGCGGTATAAGCTGCCCACCGGTGAGCAGTGGGAGATAGTGACCAGCGTAAACCCGCCGCCCATGGTTATACCCAAAGACTGCTGCATAACGGTTGAGTACGGCGGCCACCCCAACGGTATTGTTGATTTAAGCGCTGCGCAAAATCATTGCATTGAGAGACCCAGGTGGTTCTGCAGGGTAACTATTCAGTAGTATTTACCACATGTTGATGTGATTATACCCATAGCGATCATAGAAAAAACAAGGAGCGAGAGATGAGAGGAAGATTGCCCGTTTTGCTTATGGCGCTGGTGGCTCTGGCGCTGGTGCTGAGCCTGGTGGCGACACTGGCCCCTGGTGCTATAGCGCAGGACAGCGGGGCCGCGCCCGACGGCGCTGCCAGATGGATGCGGTATAACATGCCCGCCGCGCAGGACCTGGGGGCGGCCACCTATACCAACGGGTTTCTCGCCCAGCCGAAGAACTGCTGCATAACGATTCAGTCCGGCTGCACACCGATGCCGTCATCCGGCGTGAACGCCGCACCGGCAGCAGCGACGACGTCGATGCCTCTAGGGCAACCCAGGTGGTTCTGCAATGACGCTGCCGAGTAGTATTTACCACTGTTGATGTGATTATACCCGTAGCGATCATAGAAAAAACAAGGAGCGAGAGATGAGAGGAAGATTGTCCATTACACTGATGGCGTTCGTGGCGCTGGCCCTCGTGCTCAGCATGGTGGCCACCGTGGCCCCCGTAGCCAGCGCGCAGGGCGGGCCCACCATATCCGGCGGGCTGAACAGCTGGGTGCGGCACGACCTGCCCACCACCAATTACTGGCAGATGGCCCCCAACACCGATATATGGGACCTGGTCGCCGCCGATGACGGCACCCTGTTCGCCCTGGTGGAGGACACCAGCGGGGTGGTAGATCTGGAAACTGCCGCTGGCCTAACTGGTGTCTGGGACGGCCTGCGCTGGGCGGTGTTCCCCGCCTATTCCGACGTGGCGCTGATGAAGTCCACCGACGGCGGCTACACCTGGAAGATCATGTGGCACCAGCCGTCTTCCGATGTCGGTGCGCCGTTAGCGGTGGTGCCCCAGCCGGGTTATATCGAGGGCGATTCCGCCAACGATGTGGTCTTCGTGGCCACGGGTACGCGCTATCTCTCAAGATGGGCCCCGGGCGCCTTCGTAGGCGGCCCGAATGAGGGCAACATCTACCGTTCCTTCGACGGCGGCAAGAGCTTCACGCGGGTCACCCCGAGGAACCCGGCGGTTACCCTGGTGGCCGGCGGCACCATCACCTCCATTGACGTGGCGGAGAACACGGACCACCCCGGCACCTTCATGGCGCTGGTGGGCGTCTCCAGCCTGGGTTTGGGCGGTCCTGGTGCCCTGAGGGGCGAGGGCGTCTACACCTGGAACGAGGACAACGACCGCGACTGGCGGGACAAGCAGGTATCCAACGCCCTGCCCCCGGCGCCCTTCCCCGGGACAATGCCCGCGGGCAACGGCCTTGACGTGATAGCGGTGAAGGCCTCGCCGACCTACACCGAGGACCAGATCTTCATGGCCGTGGTCAGTGACGTGACTCACCTAACTGACCCTGCCGGAATGCCTATAGGCATCTACCTGTGCCTGTGGGACGGGATAGACGGGGCGTGGGGCGGCGACGTTGACTCGCCAACCAACGGCCTGATCGCGGCTGGCGCTCAGGCGTGGGCCGCGGTCATTGAGGTGGCCGACGACTTCAGCGGGGCCAACAACGTATTCGTCGGCATCGATGGAAGCGGCGCAGATGATGTGTACCGCATCGTGGGGCGCTCCACGGTTACCGGGCCCTCGCTGGTACAGGCGAGGGGACTAGGCGCCGTTCGCATCTCCGATATGCAGTTCATCGGCTCCGCCAGCTCCGGCTCCCTGTACGTGGGCGCCGAGGCCCCGCCGGGCACCATACCGACCGGCGTGGACGGGCAGGCGCAGGTGTTCCGCGGCGAGTCGATGACCCTGTGGCCCACCTGGA
>CAYUWM010000037.1:14119-17518 GCA_964448395.1 uncultured Dehalococcoidales bacterium | reverse complement strand
AATTGTAGGTGAGATTTCGCCGGGGCTGTTGACTAAAAGAATATAGTATGTTGTTTTGGTATACGGCCTCGCCCTTTTCGCGATAGCCTATGTAATCGATATTCTGGTTGATATTGCGCATAATACCAACGATACAGTTGATGTTCTAATTAAAAGGCTAAGAGAGTGATTCTTTCGCTGGAGCATTAACAAACGTGCGGCCGTGTGTAAATTCGCGATAAATATGGGAAACCATGCCGTATTGTCCTAACTGTGGTAAACAAGTCAAGGAGACAGCCAGCTACTGTACTGGTTGCGGTATGAATCTAATAAAAGGGAATGAGGCAGATGGTGCTGCGGGTTATACGCCTAATCGGGAGTATTCCTCTTTTGTTAGTCAAAAAAGGCAGCCCTTGAAACGGTTTTTTGAATATATAGTCTCTATATTTGGTGGCATAATTGCGATACCAGTTATGCTTTTTTTTGCTGTTGCACCCACTGCTGGAATAGTTTTCCTTGTGTTATACCTGGTAGGAGCTGGTCCTTGGGCAGCAGACCATTGTACAGGAGAACTGATACAATATAAGAATAATGAGTATGGCTACAGTATAGCTTACCCAGATTGCTGGTACTTTGAAGAAATTAGTGAAAATGAGATTGGTGTAAAACCGCAGTATTACGATTACAATCAGGTTCAAATAGGGGCATCGCATGGGCAACTAATTGGAGGGTATTCAGAATCATTTATAGTTGATGTTGTGCAGGCCGCAATGGAATTATATTGTAACATGCTAAGTGGAACTGACCTGGAAATATATCGAAACGAACCGACATCGGGCTACTGGGATTGGGTTGCTGCTTTTACTTTTATGGTTGATAACACGGAATTGAGTGGTGAGATGTTAATAAAAGAGACAGAATACATGAACTACACGTTGTTTTACCTTGAGAGCACTAATTGGCCTGAGGGGCGAGATGTCATAGATTCATTTCAAGTAGAGTAATTCTATGGGACCGTTTTCTAGCTTTTATTGTCCTTCTAATTTTAAAGCTTACCGATACTATTGATGTGAGTTGGTTTTGGGTAATCTTTCCTCTATGGGTTTGGCCAGCATTCATGCTTGTTCTCTATATCTTAAGTACGATAGGCATTTTCTCCTTTTCTGCTATAAAGTCCATTGTATTCTTATGGCCGAGTAAGCCAAGATCGAGTAAGCAGCTTTATTGCGCGAATTGCGGTTCTGAAATACGCAAAGAAGATAGTTTTTGCGAGGCGTGTGGCTCTACTATTAAAGGCGGAACTCAACGTGAAATACAAGCGGCTACTGGTGTTTACTCTTCGAAGAAGAAACCAGAGTTAGTTGTACTGGGTATTGTATTTATATTAGTTGTGCTAGCTATTATAATTGCAGTGCTTGTTAGTTAATACTTTCTCATCCCAGCGGTGCCTTTTAGAACCACGCAATTCTTTCACTATCCCCCTATTTCGGCTTTGAATTTAATTATGCTATACTATTTATTCCTGTGGCAGTGTGTTTAGAAAAATGCATATATAAAGAAACAACCCCCCGCGCAACCTTGGCGGGTGAAATCTCATCACCTGAGCACTTCAACATGATAATACAGGATTGACTTTTCAAAGTATTGCAGTGTATTATACTGCAATAGCAGTAATTAATACTGCAATATCTGGGAAATGCGATGTTAGAAACGCTTTTCGGGTCAAGGCTCAGGGCAAAGGTGCTGGGATGGTTGTTCACCCATCCGGATGAGCGCTATTTTGTCCGTCAGCTCACCAAGCTGTTAAAAGAGGACTCCACGAATTTGAGCCGTGAACTGGCACGCCTGGAGAAGATCGGTATTCTTGTTTCGACCATGGAAGGGAAACAGAAATACTACAGGGTAAACAGGGAAAGCCCAATCTATGACGAGCTTCATGGCCTTATCGTTAAAACCGCAGGTTTGGTGGATGTTTTTCGCGCCGCACTGGCCCCGGCTGTGGGACAGATACGAGTGGCCTTCGTATTCGGTTCAATCGCCAGTGGCAGTGAAGACAAATCCAGTGATATAGATGTAATGGTGGTTGGGGACATTTCCTCCGTGGATGTAGTCTCCCTTCTTTCCGAGGCGGAAAAAAAGCTGGGTCGGGAGGTGAACACAGTTGTCTATCCGATGGCGGAGTTTAAGAGAAAAGTGAGAGAGGACCACCATTTTGTTAAAGCCGTGCTCAAAGGCGAGAAGATATTTCTAATTGGAGACGAAAGTGAGCTTGCAAGACTGGCTGAGTGAGGGGCGATTAAAGCCCCATAAAACCAGCCGGAGAGAAATCGAGCAGCTTCTTGCAGTGTTCGAACGCGATATGGCGGATGCTCAGGCAGAGGAGGTGAGCGATGACAGGAAATTCACCACGGCATACAACGCTGCACTCATGATAGCCAGAGCGGCTCTGGCTGCCAGCGGCTACCGAACATCCGGCGAAGGCGGCCACTACCGGACCATTCAATCCCTGGCTTTTACTCTAAAGCCGGATACCAAGATGATTAAACAGTTCAACAAGTTCCGCCAGAAGCGCAACATCAGTGATTATGAGATGATCGGCATGGTCTCGGAGCAGGAAGTGGGTGAGATGGTCACTCTGGCGCAGGAGCTCCGCAACATAGCAATGGAATGGCTGCAAAAGAATCACCCCGAACTGCTACAAAAATGATGAAAGGGTATAATAATCCAAAGATCGATTAGAGGTGATAACCCTTACCCCAGCGGTGCCTTGTAGAACCCGGCAATTCTTTCTCTATTCCCCTATTTTGGCTTTGAATTTAATTGTGCTATACTATTAATTCGATAAGGACATACAGCTATGAAAGACTTGGTATCCGTGGCAGACCTCACCTCTGAGGAGATCGACCAGCTCATCAAGGGCGCGCTGGTGATGAAGAAGCCCACCAGGCAGACGCACCTGGAGGGCAAGACCATTGCGCTCATCTTCGAGAAGCCGTCGCTGCGCACGCGGGTGAGCTTCGATGTGGCGGTGAGCCAGCTCGGCGGGCACGCTATCTATCTGTCGCCGGCGGAGGTGGGACTGGGGCAGCGGGAGCCGGTGGAGGACGTGGCGCGGGTGATGTCAAGGTACGTGGACGGCATCGTCGCCCGCACCTTCGCCCACGATACGGTGGTGCAGCTGGCCAGGCACGCCACGGTTCCGGTCATCAACGGCCTGTCCGATATGGAGCACCCCTGCCAGGCCCTCGCCGACCTGATGACCATCCACGAGAAGAAGGGCAAGCTGTCGGGATTGACGATAGCCTACGTGGGCGACGGCAACAACGTGGCCAACAGCCTGCTGCTGGCCTGCGCCATCGCGGGCATCGAGATACGCATCGCCTCGCCCAAGGGCTACGGGCCGAGCGATGAGGTGCTGGC
>CAYUWM010000037.1:0-14019 GCA_964448395.1 uncultured Dehalococcoidales bacterium | reverse complement strand
TCGAGATACGCATCGCCTCGCCCAAGGGCTACGGGCCGAGCGATGAGGTGCTGGCGCTGGCGCGCAAGTTCAAGGGGCGGGTAACGGTTACCGAGGACGTGGTGCAGGCGGTCACCGCCGCCGATGTGATATATACCGACGTGTGGACTAGCATGGGGCAGGAGAAGGAGGCGGCCAGGCGGCGCAAGGCCTTCGCCCGCTACCAGGTGAGCGAGCAGACGCTGTCGCTGGCGCGGACGCACGCCCTGTTCATGCACCCGCTGCCGGCGCATAGCGGCGAGGAGATCGCCAGGGGGCTGCTGGACTCGCCGCACTCGGTGGTGTTCGACCAGGCGGAGAACCGCCTCCACATGCAGAAGGCGATACTGACGAAGCTGGTGAGATGACCAAGCCGATAGTGGCCATCGTGGGCCGGCCCAACGTGGGCAAGTCCACCCTGTTCAACCGGCTGGTGGGCAGCAGGGTGGCCATCATCGAGGACGAGCCGGGAACCACCCGCGACCGGCTGTATGCCGATGTCGAGTGGAAGGACAGCGCCTTCACCATCGTGGACACCGGCGGCCTGCTGCTGGACTCGCCGAACGTCATGGAGCGCAGCGTGAAAGACCAGGTGGCTGTGGCCATCGAGGAAGCGGACAGCATAATCTTCATGGTGGATGTTCTCGACGGGGTGACCCCCGTGGACAAGGAGCTCGCCGAGATGCTGCGGCGCTCGGGCAAGCCGCTGGCGCTGGCGGTGAACAAGGCGGACAACGAGCAAAGAAGCTACGATGCCGCCCAGTTCTACCAGCTGTCCCTGGGCGACCCCACCCCCGTCAGCGCGTACCACGACCTGGGCATCACCGACCTGCTGGACGGCGTGGTACAGCGCCTGCCCTACGTCCCTCCCGAGGAGGAGACGGACATGCTCAAGGTGGCGATAGTGGGCCGCCCCAACGTGGGCAAGTCGATGCTGCTCAACGCCATACTGGGCCGGGAGCGCACCATCGTGGACGACCGGCCGGGCACCACCCGGGACGCCATCGACACCGTGTTCGAGCATGAGGGTGGTCGCATGCTGCTCATCGATACCGCGGGCATCAGGCGGCGTGGCCGGGTGGATGTAGGCATCGAGCGCTACAGCGTGATGCGGGCGCTGCGCGCCATCGGCCGCGCCGACGTGGCGCTCCTCGTAACCGAGGCCACCGAGCCGGTCACCGCGCAGGACGCCCACATCGCGGGGTACGTCCAGCAGGCGTTCAAGGGTATGGTGCTGGTGGTCAACAAGTGGGACCTGGTAGAGGGGGAGGTAGAACAGAAGCAGTTCACCCGGGAGGTGCGGCGGAGGCTCAAATTCATGCCGTACGTGCCGGTGGTATATACATCCGCCCTGCACGGCAAGGGCGTCGGCGACGTGCTGAGCGCCGCCGCAGAGGTATTCGAGAGCCGGCAGAGACGGGTGGGCACCTCACAGTTGAACAGCGCGATGCAGGATATCATGGCGGGGCACGCCCCCCCGGCGATGGCCGGCAGGAAGCTCAAGGTGCTGTATGCCACCCAGGCCGAGACCAACCCGCCGACGTTCGTGTTCTCGGTGAACGACCCGGCACTGCTGCATTTCTCCTACCAGCGCTATCTGGAGAACGAGCTGCGGCGGCGGTTCGATTTTATGGGGACGCCGTTGAAACTGATATTCAATCGGAGGAGCAAGAAATGATCGCGCTGCAGGTCATCGGCATGGTCGTGCTGGGCTACCTCATCGGTGCCATCCCGGTGGGGGTAATCGTCGGCAGGTTGAGGCGGGGAATCGATGTCCGGGAGCACGGCAGCGGCAGCATGGGGATGACCAACGTCATGCGCACCGTGGGGCGCGGGGCGGGAGCTTTCGTATTCCTCGCCGACGTGGCCAAGGGAGCCATCGCCGTGGCACTGGCCTGGGCCATTATCGGCTCGTCATCTGACATGTTCTTCTGGGGACAGGTCGCCGGCGGCACAGCCGCGGTCATCGGGCACAGCTGGCCGGTTTACATCGGCTTCAGGGGCGGGCGCGGCATCAGCACCGGCTTCGGCGCCATACTGGTACTGTCATGGCCGGTGGCGCTGATAGCCCTCGCCGTGTTCCTCACAGTGGTGGTCCTGTCCCGCTATGTCTCGCTGGGCTCCATGCTGGGCGCCGTCACCATGCTGCTGGCGCTGATACCGTTTATAATCTACGATGTAGAGCCTATCGCATATATAGTGTTCACAGCGGTGGTTGCGCCGCTGGTCATCTTACGACACCGGGGCAACATCCAGCGATTGCTGTCGGGGACGGAATCTAAGATCGGGCAGAGGGTGAAGACCGGATGAAGGTCTGTATTATAGGCACCACGAGCTGGGGCACCACGCTGGCGGTGATGCTCGCCCGCAGGGACATAGACGTGGCGTTGTGGGCGCGAACCTCTGATGAAGCCGAGAGGCTCGGTCGCGGGAGGGAGAACGCGGCCCGACTTCCCGGTATCGCCTTCCCCGATCGCCTGCTGCCGACCGCCGACGCGGGCGAGGCGCTGAACGGGGCATCGCTGGTGATCCTGGCAGTGCCATCGCAGGAGATGCGCCGTAATGTGGTGCTGGTCAAAGGTCACATCGCCCCGGGTGTGCCCGTGTTGAGCGCGGCCAAGGGCTTCGAAAGGGAGAGCACCAAGCGAATGACTCAGGTGGTCATCGAGGAGTTAGGTCCCGATTACGGCTCGCAGGTCGGCGTCCTCTCCGGCCCCAACCTGTCGCGGGAGATCGCACGGGGGCTGCCGGCGGCGACGGTGATCGCTGCGCAGGACGGCGGTGTGGCGCAGCGCTCACAATCGATCATGCACTCGCCGACGTTCCATGTGTACACCAGTAACGATGTGGTGGGGGTGGAGTTGGGGGGAGCTTTGAAGAACATCGTCGCCCTAGGGGCGGGGATGGTCGATGGGCTGGGCTACGGCGACAATGCCAAGGCGGCCTACATGTCCCACGGCCTCACCGAGATAGCCGCCCTCGGCGCGGCGCTGGGGGCCAACCCGCTCACCTTTCTCGGCCTCTCCGGCTTGGGCGACCTGCTCGCCACCTGCGCCAGCGACCTCAGCCGCAATCACACGCTGGGAAAGGGCCTGTCCCAGGGTCGCTCCATGGAGGAGGTGATGGCTTCCATCGGCAGCGCGGTCGAGGGTGTGCCGACAACTGCCGCCGCACTTAAGCTGGCTCAAGGGCTGGGGGTGAGCATGCCCATCACCGAGCGTATCTACCGGGTGCTATTCGAGGGCTACAGCCCTGCGCAGGCTATGGCCGAGCTGCTGGGGGAAGGCTCGCTGTAGGGCGCGTCACGCTCGGCTGCTGGATCTTCAAACGATTTTTCCACGACGCGCACCCGCCCATTGTCGCTCATGGTGACCACGTGGGGAAAAGATCGATAACATCGTTGTCGGTAAGCTTTTTAATGTTGCCCCCGTTGGCATCCATAACGTAGATCTCGAAATCGCCGTCACGATCGGATGAAAAGGCAATTTTACTGCCGTCTGGAGACCACCGCGGGAAAGCATCATTAGCTGGATCGTCGGTCAGCTTCTTCAGGTTGGAGCCGTCGGCGTCAATCACGTAGATATCACTCTCCACTAAATGTTCGGTGCCCGAGTGGAATACTATCTTGCTGCCGTCCGGTGACCAGCACGGGAAATCGTCCCAGCTATTGTTCATGTAAGTGAGCCTTGTTTGATTAGAGCCATCCGCATCCATTACGTATATCTCGAATTGCCATAAATCCCCTTCAACACGATCAGATGCGAAGGCGATCTTACTTCCGTCCGGAGACCACCATGGGTGTGAATGATAACCTAATTCAGTGGTAAGCTGGATGATATTAGCTCCGTCTGCGTCCATTACGTATATATCTGCCTCGGTTTGTGAGGAATCTTTATGTTCGAAGACGATCCTACTACCGTCTGCAGACCAGCAGCACGCTCCTTCATGAGCTGCCATATTAGTAATCCTGCTTTGGTTGGAGCCATCGTAGTTCATAATATAGATGTCCCAACCGTAGCCATCGCGGTCAGAGTGGAAAGCAATCTTCCGTCCGTCCGGTGACCACGCGGGATTCCAGTCATCGATAGGGTTATTTGTGATGTTAGTCTGGTCTGAGCCATCGATGTTCATTGTGTAGATTTCCCAGTTTTCATCACGCCAGGACATAAAGGCAATTTTGTCTCGCGCTGGTTCTATTATCGGTGTGATGGTAGGAACTTCTGTGGATGTTGGCGATGTCGTCGGGACTGTTGAAACGGTGGGGCCAACTGAGTAGCTCTTTGATGAGCAGGGGAGCGCATCGGATGCCTCATTATTGGTAACCCTGATTGGGTTGGAACCATCGGCTTTGACTGAATAGATCTGGAGGTTTCCGTCACGGTCGGATGAGAAGAGAATCCTGTCGCCGTCCGCTGTCCACCGGGGGACAGAATCTGTTGCCGGATTATTGGTAATCCTGTTCTGGTTGGAGCCGTCGGCATTCATGGTGTAGATTTCGAGGTCACCGCTGCGGTCGGAGTGGAAAACGATCTTAGTTCCATCAGGCGACCAGTGGGGGTATGCGTCAATCCCTTCACTGTTGGTTAATCTTTTCAGGTTGGTACCGTCTGTGTCCATGGTGTAGATTTCGTGATTACCATCACGCTCGGAGTGAAACGCGATCTTGGTACCGTCCGGAGACCATGTAGGGGCCCAATCGGCAGCGGAATGATTGGTGATGGTGATGGGATTCGAGCCGTAGGCATCCATAACTTGGATTTCCGGATTACCCTTGATGTCGGAGACGAAAGCGATCCTGCTACCATCAGGTGACCAGCACGGTTGGTAGTCCTGGGCTGTGTTGTCGGTGAGTTTCACAATGTTAGAGCCATCGGCATTCATGGCGTAGATCTCTGCATCATCGTCACGGTTGGATTGGAAGGCTATCTTGCTGCCGTCGGGGGACCACCACGGGTACTCATCGTCAGCCAAGTGCTGGGTGATATTGGTTTGGTCTGAACCATCGGCCCCCATCACGAAAATATCAAGGTTGCCATCCCGGTCCGAGACGAAGGCGATGCGCTCTATAGTGGTAATGGGCGGTTCTTGTTGGGGCGTGCAACATGCGACAGGAATCAATAGCAGAGATATTATTACCAACATCCCTATAGTTGTAATCTGTTTTATTAGCATTGGCCGGCTCACTATTTATTGCTATACAAGCATTATAGTAAGTTATGGACAATAGTCAAGCTTCATTGGTGCTAAGAGGAGGCTCGGGTTCCAGATCGCCCGATTCATACAGTATCGCTGTGGCGGCAGCAAGGCCGGCGGTCTCGGCGCGCAGCACCCGTCTGCCCAGGCTTACCGGTACTATTCCGCAGCGTGAAGCAACCTCCAGTTCTGAAGGAGAGAAACCGCCCTCGGGTCCGATAAACAGGTTCACCTTGGCGAGAACGTCGCAGCTCGTGTCGAGCGGCTTACTTCTTAGAGCAGAGCGCAGCCCCGGCGCCTCCCCTTCTACCTGCGCTATGAACGAAGAGCCTGCCAGCGATTGGCATGCCAGATGGAATTGTATTGCTGGCCTGAGCTGGGGTAGCTTCCCCCGTCCCGATTGCTCGGCGGCCTCTGCGATAATCCTGCGCCAGCGTTCCAGCCTGTCGCCGCTGGGATATCTGGCCACACATCGCTCGCAGATCACAGGCACGAAAGCGGAGACGCCAATCTCGGTACATTTCTGTAGGACAAACTCAAATTTTGTGCTCTTCAACAGTGCTTGATACAGGACAATCTCGGTGCCGGGTTCCGCTATAATCACCTTTTCACACACTTTGCCTTCGATAAGCTCCCTGGACACCTTCTCCAGCGATACCTCGTACTCCCAGCCGCTGTTGTCCAGCACAGCTATGCGGTCGCCTGCCTGCAGGCGAATCACGTCTCTTATTTGGTGAACCAGACCGCCTTTTATGGCTACGTTTTCACGGCGAATGAATTCGGCGGGGACAAAAAAGCGGTGCATGTTATTCAACTGCGGTGGAAATTATTCAGGCTTCAAACAGATCCTTGAACCGGTGGAAGAGCCCCCTGTCCTCCTTGGGCATTGATGCCGGGTCAAGGGTTTTAGATAGCTCCTGGAACAGTTTGCGTTGCTCAGTGCTTAAAGTCTCCGGAGTCACTACATGTACCATGACCAGCTGATCACCCCGGCCCCCTCCCCTGATATGGGGCACCCCTTTCCCCTTGAGTTGAAAGATATTGCCCGCTTGAGTTCCCGGCGGCATCTTGAGCTGTGCCGTTCCATCCACTGTAGGCACATCAACCGAATCCCCCAGGGCCGCCTGCGCGAAGTTGACGGGCAAGTCTAACAAAATATCGTCACCCCGGCGTTTGAACAGGTCATGTTGCTGAACCGACAGGATAACGTAAAGATCACCTGCCGCTCCGCCCTTGGTTCCACTGTTGCCCTCACCGCTGATGCGGAGGCGTGAACCGTCGTCAACCCCGGCGGGGATGGAGACGGCTATGCGGCGGGAATTCTGCTTCCTGCCGGAGCCATGGCACTCGGGGCAGGGCTGGGCAATAATGTGTCCCTCCCCACCGCAGGGCTGGCAGGGAACCACATTCACGAACTGCCCGAACAGGCTCCGCTGCGACCGTCGCACCTCACCACTGCCGCCGCATTGCGGACATCTTTCGGGCTGGCTCCCCTTTTTGCACCCGATTCCGCTGCATGCGGAGCAATTCTCATTGCGCCGTATATCTATCTCCTTCTCGCATCCAAAAACGGCCTCCTCGAAGCTTATGCTCAGGCTATACTGAAGATCGGCGCCCCTCTGCGGGCCGCGTCTGGCTCTTCGGGTCGTGCCACCGAAGAAGCTATCAAATATATCTCCGAAGCCGAATATGTCGAAGTCACTGAAGCCTTGTCCAAAGCCTTCGGAGACATGCCCGAAGCGGTCATAGGTAGCTCTGCGCTTGGAGTCGGATAGCACCTCATAGGCCTCATTTATCTCCTTGAAACGCTCGGCGGCTCCGTCATCACGATTGCGGTCGGGATGGCACTCGAATGCGAGCTTCCGGAAGGCCCGCTTTATATCCTCGCTAGAGGCCGAACGCTTCACCCCCAGAACCTCGTAATAGTCTCGTTTTGCAGCCATTCTCATCTGTCTTTCAGGTGACGGTTAACACTATATTATATTATATCTCTAGCTTTGTTTCAAGCTAAATGGAATAAGGCCCGGCCTCTTGACAAACAAGGAGAAAAGATAGTACATTTAAATCGATTAGCACTCACAGCGCGCGAGTGCTAACGGGAGATAGACATGCTAACTGAGCGACAGGCTCAAATCTTGAAAAGTATCGTTGGCGAATATGTAGGGTCGGCCAGGCCAGTGGGGTCACAGTCAATCGTTCGCATGGGCGGACTGGGATTGAGCTCCGCCACCATCCGCAATGAGATGGCGCGATTGGAGGAAGAAGGATATATCGTCAGGCGTCATATATCTGGTGGCGGCATCCCTTCGGATAAGGGATACCGGTACTATGTGGAGTCGCTGACACAGGGAACGGAGAACATGCCCATAGAGGAAAGGCTAATGATTGCTCATCTGTTCCATCAGGTGGAGCGGGAGCTGGAGGAGTGGACCCGCCTCGCCGCAGTATTACTCTCGCGTATGGTACACAATGTAGCTGTGGTTACCTTCCCCAAGGAAGCTGAATCTCGTATCAAGCATTTGAAGCTGGTATCGCTTCAACGATCGCTGGCGGTGCTTATCCTGCTACTTCACCAGGCGAAACTGAAGCAGCAGTTGATCGAGTTCAGCGAAGGCGTTACCCAGGATGAACTCGATGTTGTCTCCAACCAGTTCAACTGCCTGTTTCACGATCTCACCTGGCCTCAAATCGTGGCACAAAGGGTAGAACTGTCACCGATAGAAGAACAGGTACGGGATTCGGTCATACAACTGATGGCGGCGGAGGATGAGCAGCTGTATGAAGAGCCCTATATTGAAGGGCTGAGCAATATTGTGGCTCAGCCTGAGTTCGCCCTGCACCGGGACATGCTGGGAGTGATAGGACTGCTGGAACGCAGGGATGTGGTAAGGGCCATGCTTCACAAAGTACTTGTAGGCGATGGTATCAGGGTGCTTATTGGTGCCGAGAACAGGGAGGATGGCATGAAGGGCTGCAGCCTGGTTGTCACCAAGTACGGAGTACCAGGCAGGGTCAGGGGTGCCATCGGGGTTATCGGCCCTACGCGAATGCCTTACGGGAAAGCGATATCCACCGTCAGCTACATGGGTTCTTTGATGAGCAATCTCGCTGCCGAGATATACAGCGGGTAAATTTTGATAGAAGCTGGGCATACGGGGGTCTGATATGGGAGAGAAGGAAACCTTTGCTGAAGAGGTACCAAGGGAAACAGAGAGGGAACAGGGAACTCAAAAAGAGACACAAAAAGCGAAGGGGAAAGAAACTATAGTTTCATTAAAGAAAGCGCTTGCCGAAGAGACAGCCAAGGCGGAGGATTATCTGTCCAACTGGCAGAGGACGCAGGCGGACTTCATCAACTATAAGAGGCGTACCGAGCAGGATCGGGGTGAATTCGCCAAGCTGGCTAATGCTGCTCTCATGCTGAGTCTGCTCCCCATCTTGGATGACCTGGAACGGGCACTGGATAACGTGTCGGATAAGCTCCGGGGAATGACGTGGGTGGATGGTATTGAGCTCATATATCGCAAGTTCAAAGCGACCTTGGAGGGGCAAGGGCTCAGCGAGATAAAGGCTGTCGGGGAGACCTTCGATCCCAACTATCATGAAGCGGTGATGGAGGTTGATGGCGAGGAGGGAAAGGTCATCGAGGAGATACAGAAGGGCTACAGGATGAATGATCGTGTGTTGCGGCCCGCTATGGTCAAGGTTGGACGAGGGGGTGGTGGTACAGCTGAAGCAACTCAAGCAGACGTAAAGGAGGCGAACAATGGGTAAGGTAATCGGCATCGATCTAGGGACAACTAACAGCTGCGCAGCGGTGATGGAGGCGGGAGAGCCCACGGTGATTCCCAATGCGGAGGGGGGGCGGACTACACCGTCAATGGTAGCGATGAGTAAGACCGGGGAGCGCCTGGTGGGGCAGGTAGCCAAACGGCAGTCGGTCACCAACCCGGACAACACTATTTTCAGCATCAAGCGGCTCATCGGCAGAAGTTACAACGAGGAGTCGGTACAATACGATAAGAAGTTGCTGCCATATAAGATAATCAAGATGTCCAATGACAGTGCCGGTGTCGAGATGGGCGGCAAGCAGTACTCCCCTCCGGAGATCTCGGCGATGATATTGCAGAAGATCAAGCAGGATGCGGAGGCCTACCTGGGGGATAAAGTGACCGAAGCGGTTATCACCGTGCCCGCATACTTTAACGACAGCCAGCGGCAGGCGACCAAGGACGCCGGCAAAATCGCCGGGCTGGAGGTATTGCGCATTATCAACGAGCCCACGGCGGCATCCCTGGCGTATGGCATGGATAAGAAAAAGGATGAAACCATCGCGGTGTACGATCTCGGCGGAGGCACCTTCGATATCTCCATCCTGGAGCTGGGTGATGGCACATTCCAGGTGAAGTCCACCAATGGTGACACCCACCTCGGTGGCGACGATTTCGATCAGATAATCACCAACTGGCTGTGCGATGAATTCAAGAAGGACCAGGGGATCGACCTAAGGCAGGATCGCATGGCGCTGCAGCGGCTCAAGGAGGGTGCCGAGAAGGCGAAGTGCGAGCTGTCCACAGTGATGCAGACGGAGGTGAACCTTCCCTTTATAACCGCAGACGCCGGCGGCCCCAAGCACCTCAACATTACTATTACTCGATCGAAGCTGGAGCAGCTGGTGGGTGATCTGGTAGATAAGACAATCGGTCCCTGCAAGCAGGCGGTCGAGGATGCGGGTATTACCACCGCCCAGATCGATGAGGTGATTCTGGTCGGCGGGCAGACCCGCATGCCACTGGTGCAGGAAAAGGTAAAACAGTTCTTCGGCAGGGAGCCGCATAAGGGGGTAAACCCGGATGAGGTAGTGGCTGTCGGGGCGGCGATCCAGGCAGGCGTTCTTAAGGGTGAAGTTCGTGATGTGCTTTTGCTCGATGTCACCCCTCTCACGCTGGGGATCGAGACGCTGGGCGGCGTCATGACCCCGCTAATCCCCAGAAATACCACCATCCCCACGGCCAAGAGCCAGGTTTTCTCCACCGCGGCGGACAACCAGCCCAGCGTGGACATCAACGTGCTCCAGGGGGAGCGCACCATGGCGGCCGAGAACAAGGGCATCGGGCGCTTCATGCTGGACGGGATCCTGCCGGCGCCCCGCGGTATGCCTCAGATTGAGGTCACCTTCGATATCGATGCCAACGGCATCCTGAACGTATCGGCGCACGATAAAGGCACCGGTAAGGTGCAGAAGATAACCATCACCGCCAGTTCCGGCCTCTCCAAGGAGGAGGTGGCACGCATGGTAACAGAGGCGGAGTCTCACGCGATGGATGACGCCAAACGCCGCGAAGAGGTGGAGACGAGGAATACCGCCGATGCCCTGGTCTACACTGCGGAGAAGACCTTGCGCGAGCAGAGCGATAAGGTGCCGGCTGATCTCAAGCAGCAGTGTGAGGAACGGGTAGGTAAGGTCCGCGAAGCGCTTAAAGGCAGTGACATCTCCGCGCTCCAGCAGAGCGTGCAGGAGCTTTCGGATGCGCTTCAGCAGATAGGCACTGCGGTGTACCAGAGCCAGCAGCCCCCGCCGCCTGCAGGCGAAGCGCCTCCAGAGGAGGGGGAACAGCCGAAGACCGATGAAGGCACGGTTGAGGGTGAATTCCGCGAGGTATAGCTAGCGCCGCTGTGGGAACAGATTGACCGTCCAGTTCCACTCTGGTATACTTTTACCGGTTCGGATGGGCAAGAATTAGATGGCTCACGCACATATCACGGGTTGGGGCAAATACCTGCCTCAAAAGGTGCTCACTAACGCTGACCTCGAGAAGATCGTTGACACCTCTGACGATTGGATAATCAGCCGCACCGGTATCAGGGAACGCCACATCGTTGGCGATGATGAGGCAACCTCGACCATGGCGGTAGAAGCGGGAAGGAATGCGCTCAAGATAGCCGCTCTCGCCCCCGATGCCCTTGACCTGGTGATCCTGACCACCAACAGCCCCGACCGGACATTTCCCGCCTCCGCTGCAATGGTGCAGCACGCCCTCGGCGCTACCGGTGCCGCCGCCTTCGATGCCATGGCTGGTTGCAGCGGCTTCATCTACGCGCTGGTCACCGCTTATCAGTACATAACTGCCGGCTCCTACAGGAATGTGCTGGTGGTGGGCAGCGAGGCGCTGACCCGACTCGTCGACTGGAATGACCGCTCCACCTGCGTGCTGTTCGGCGACGGGGCGGGGGCGGTGGTGGTGCAGGCCGGCGACAGCGAGACCGATATGCTAAGCTTCGTGATGGGCAATGACGGGTCGGGCGCCGACAGCCTGTGGGCCGCCGGACCCTGTGGCAGGTTGGGCGAACGCAGCCAGAACGGGCACTACTACCTGACAATGGATGGCAGGGAGGTTTTCAGGTTCGCGGTGAACGCCATTGTCGAATACTCCAAACAGGCGGTGGACAAGGCCGGATTAAAGATGGCGGATATCGACCTAGTCATTCCGCACCAGGCGAATACGCGCATAAACGAGGCTTCGCTGGTTAAGGCCCTGGGCATACCCAGAGAGAAGATATTCGAGAATATCGATCGCTATGGGAACATGTCATCGGCATCGCCGGCCGTGGCCCTTTGCGAGGCAGTGGAGCAGGGCAGATTGAAGAAAGGTGATCTGGTGCTGCTGGTCGCATTCGGCGCCGGGCTTTCGTGGGCCGCTGCGGTGCTGCGGTGGCAGTCTACAAATTAAAAAACAAAAAAAGGAGATGTGTATGCAGGTACGAGTAAGAACCCTTACGATGATAGACAGTGTGTTTCCACGGGCATTGGCACGCGATATATTTCTGGTGCTCTATTTTGCCGGTCTTACCGCGTTTGGGGCCCAGCTCGCCTTCCATGTCGGACCGGTTCCGATAACGGGGCAAACATTCATCGTGCTGCTCGCCGGTGCCCTGCTGGGCAGCAAGAGGGGCGCATTGAGCCAAATCAGCTATCTGGCGATGGGCGCCATGGGCGCTCCGATATTCGCTGGTGGGCTTGGGGGCCCAGCTGTGTTCTTCGGGCCTACGGCGGGATATCTTGTAGGTTTCGTGGGGGCAGCATTTCTGGTAGGCTTGCTCGCTGAGCGCGGGTTTGACCGTCGCGTCTGGAGCACGGCGCTGGCGATGATTATGGGGAGCGTAGTAATCTACGCCTTCGGTCTGACCTGGCTGCACGTATGGCTTTCCCGCTTCAGTTCGGAAAGCTCGGTGTTGGCCGTCGGTCTGTATCCCTTCCTTGCCGGGGACGCGGTAAAGGTTGCCCTGGCATCGGTAGCACTGCCCGGTGGCTGGGCATTGCTGAACCGGTTACCACACTGAACCTGAAAATGGTATGTGATAAAGGCGTGGCGAAGCGGACGCTTCGCTGTCGCTGTATCGGCAGGCGAAGGAGAGGGTGATGGCAATCGATATTACTTGGCTGGGCCATTCCTGTTTCAACATCAAGGGTAAAGGGGCTATCCTGATCACCGACCCCTACGACGACAGCATCGGCTACACACCGGGCAGCCCCAAGGCCGGCATCGTCACTTCCAGCCATTCCCACCCCGGACACGGGTTCATATCCGGTGTGGCCGGCGAACCCAAGGTGATACACGGCCCGGGTGAGTACGAGGTTTCAGGCGTGTTCATCACCGGCATTGCCACCTTCCACGATGCCGAGGGGGGTAAAGAGCGCGGCAAGAACACGGCTTACCTTATCGAGATGGAGGATGTGAGGCTGTGCCATCTCGGCGACCTGGGGCACACCCTGTCCGCGGCTCAGGTTGAGGAGATAGGGGCAGTGGACGTGCTGATGGTTCCCGTGGGCGGGGTTTCCACCATAGACGCCGGCGCCGCCGCCGAGGTGGTGAGGCTGCTGCAGCCGGGCATCGTTATCCCCATGCACTACAAGACCGAGGCGCTGCGTTTCGAGCTGGAGCCGGTGGAGCGGTTCCTCAAGGAGATGGGGGTAAAGGCGGGTGCGGAACCTCAGCCCAAGCTCTCCGTAACCAGGTCAGGCCTGCCCGAGGAGACCCAGGTGGTGGTGTTGAATTACAGCGCCGCCGGCTGAGGATTACAAAGGCATAAAAGAAAAGCCCCCCGATTACGTCGGGGGGCTTTCTGTTTGTGATAATAAAGCTTACGTCTTCTTGGTGAGCACGATCAGGGCGATCACCGCTATCAGCAGGATGGCGGCGATAGCGATGACCAGCCACACCCAGAACGGGGTGCCTTCCGGCTCTATAATCTCCTCTGCCTCTTCCGTGGTGAAGGAGCCGTAGCTGGTGCCCAGCATGGTGCCGTCGCAGCCGCCGCTGTAGGCGGTAACCCTCCAGCAGTAGCTGGTGCCGTATGCCAGCGCGGTGGTCACCCGGGTCACGGTCTCCTCGCCGGTCTCCTTCTGGAACGTAGGTGTGCTCCAGTCGCAGTCCTTGGCCACCACTACCTTGTAGCAGTCGGCGTTGACCGCGATATCCCACTGGAGCGTCGGCGTGCGGCTGATGCCGGTGGCGCCGGCGGCAGGGGAGACGAGCGATGGCTTGGGCCCAAGCGATTCCGGCGTGGTGTCGAAGCTCCACGTCTCGGACCACTCGCTGAGGTAGGGCTCCACCACCCGCACGTGCCAGAAGAAGGTGTCGCCGGGCCACAGGTAGCCCTGTATCGACTCCGCGTCGGTCAGGTGCAAGTTAGCCACTGGCTGCGTGTCGAGGAACTGGGCGTGGGCCACCTTGGTGGTGAACTGCGCGTTAAGGCCCACCTCCCATTCGTACGTCTGGGCGCCGGGCGCCTCTTCCCACTCGAGGA
>CAYUWM010000036.1:0-17854 GCA_964448395.1 uncultured Dehalococcoidales bacterium | reverse complement strand
CCCTCTCGTCAACAGTAGTCTCATTATAGTGAACGGGTCAGAAGTATTTAAATCGAAGGGATATCATGTTATTGCCATATGCCCTTTGTTGGCTAGTTCATATCCACCGGGAGTTCTGTATGGTGTGCCCCCTACAACTCATAAAAGGAATTGCTTTAAAGAGGGTGATAACATAGGGTCTCAAGTTACCGCCTGCGCAGTTGATTGTACCGGCAGCTACTTATGGCTTACCACCGAAGACGGAGACATTGCCTCCATATGCATAGGTGCGGAGTGCGAGGCGCATGGTGAGGACGGCTTTCAGGGCGTGTACCCGTAACGTTTCACCCCAGCTATAGCTTGTAAAACCGCTCTACCTTTGTGCTATACTATGCTCTGTAAAAGCCAGCGTAGCTCAGAGGTAGAGCAGCGGTTTCGTAAACCGCCGGTCGTCGGTTCAATTCCGACCGCTGGCTCGTAACACCGAACGAAACAGGAGGGCACGTGAGCAGACTCCTCGAAAAGCTGGAACAGACGTCCAGGGGCGCCGCCAAGCCGATGGGCTTCAGGGCGGCTGCCGCCAAGCAGGAAACCCCGCGCATGGTGCTTATCGCCTCGCCGGATGATGCCGACCGCGCGGCCGCCGAAGCGGCCAGGGAGTACGCCGACGCGGTGCTGCTGACCAAAGCGGAGGGAGCGGAGAAGCTGGTCTCTGCCCTGAAGGACCTCCCCTGGGGGGTGTTCCTGGCCGAGGCGGCGGAGGGGCAGCTGGCACGGCTCAAGAAAGACGGCGGCGATTTTTATGTATTCGACGCGGAGGCGGCGCCGGTAGCGTTCCTGCATGACGAGGGCATGGGACGGATCGCGGAGATACCGCCGTCCCTACCCGACGGCCTCATACGGGCGGCATCGCAACTGCCGGTGGATGCCGTGCTCATCGGGGGCGATGGCTCGATGTCGGTGCAGCGGCTGATGACCTGCCAGCACATAGCTAACCTGTCCGCCGTGCCCCCCATGGTGCGGGTCCCGCTTGCCATGTCTGCGGACGACATCCGGGAGCTGTGGGAGACGGGGGTGTCCGGCGTGGTGGTGCAGGTGACGGCACGTGACAAAGAAGGGCTCAAGGCGTTGAAGCAAGCGATCGACGCCCTGCCCGCCCGGCGGAGGAAGAGGAGCATCAGAACCGAGGTCACCCTGCCCTATGTCGGCGGCGACGTGCCTCCAGAGGAAGAGTACGAAGAGGAATAAGGCGGGGTCGCCTACTTAAGCCGCCTCAGGCCGGGCAGTAGCGCCACCATCGCCACGGTGAACAGCGCAACGATGATACCCCCCGCGCCTATGGCCGTCGGTGCGCCGACCTCATCGGTGATCCACCCCAGCGGCAGCGTTCCCAGCGGCATCAGGGAGAAGGTCATCACGTATATGCTCATCACCCGCCCCAGCATCCTGTGGGGCACAATGCTCTGGATCAGGGTGTTGTTGAGCGCCAGGTATCCGGTGCCGAGCAGGCCTACCACCACAAGGAGCGCCAGCGCCAGCGGGTACGGGTGGGAGAAGGCGAACAGCGCCACCGAGACCCCGAACCCGAACGCCAGCCCCAGCAGGAGCACGCCCTTCCTCTTGTAGTCCCCCAGCGAGGCGATAATAAGCGACCCTATGAGCGCGCCCAGGCCCGCCGCGCCCAGCAGGAACCCCAGCCCCGACTCGCCGACATCGAACACGTCCACGGCGAAGGCGGGCATGATGTTCATGTAGGGCAGGCCGAAGCCCATGGAGACGAAGGCCATCGCCAGCAGCGAACGGGTGATATTGTTATGGTGGATGTAGCGCAGTCCCTCCACCAGGTCGGCGCGGATGGAGGTGGCGACCTGCTTGGCAACCGCCTCTACCTTCGGCAGCATGAGCAGCAGCGCCGCCGACAGGAAGAAGGCGGCCACCACCATATAGTACACGCCCGCCACGCCGATGACCCCCAGCAGCAGCCCGCCGATGGCGAAGCCGAGGAACCGCGACAGGTTCATGCCGGTGGCGTTCAGGGCGATGGCGTTCAGCACCTCGCGTTGCTTCACCAGCTCGGGGATGATGGCCAGGCGCGCCGGCACGTGGAAGGCGAAGATGATGCCGGTCACGGCTGCGGCGAGGGTCAGATGCCACAGGCGGATGGCGTCGGTGGCGATCAGCACGGCGATGATGAGGGTGATAACCCCGTTGGCCACCTGCGTCCAGATGAGCAGGTCCCGTTTCTTGACGCGGTCGGCGATAGCCCCGCCGTAGAGCGAGAGCAGTAGTATGGGCAGGCCCCAGGCCGCGGTCACGATCCCCAACCACAGCGCGGAGCCGGTCATCTCGTACACCAGCCAGTTCCGCGCCACCAGCTGCAGGTGTATGCCGATGAAGGAGGCCAGCATCCCCAGCCAGAACCAGCGGTAGTGGCGATTCTTGAGCGAGGCGAAGGTGGTTACCCTGCCCTTTTCGGGAGGTATCATCTCCAGTTCACTTTCCCCGAGCGGGGCATGGGGTTGGAAATCCGACATGGGTTCTACTGCAGAATATCGCTCCCATCGTCCGCTGTCAAGCTAACGTCCTTGACACCATGCTCGGCGAAAGCGTAGAATTTTATCACGAGCGGTGACCTTCATGGGTGAAAAACTACTCTTTGGCATTGCCGGCATACCCCCTAGCTCCAAACCGAGGACCACTGAGCGAGGCATAGAACGCCTAGCCGAGCTGGGCATCAGCTGCATGGAGGTGCAGTTCGGGCACGGGGTGAAAATGAACGAGCGCATGGCTCAGCAGGTGGGCCGGATGGCGAAGGAGCGCAGTATTAATTTAACCGTTCACGCCCCTTACTACATCAACCTCAACGCCCATGAGGAACAGAAGGTGGTCAACAGCCAGCAGATGCTGATCCACAGCGCGCACATCGCCTCTCTCCTCGGGGCGGAGGCCATCGTATTCCACCCTGCGTTCTACCTCAAAGACCCGCCCAACGAGGTATATATCAGGGTCAGGGAAAAGCTGAAGGAAACGGCGGCCTCGCTGCGTGACGAGGGAAACCACGTTCTGCTCCGCGCCGAGACCACCGGCAAGGGAAGCCAGTTCGGCAGCCTGGATGAGACGCTGGAGCTCAGCGCGGACGTAGACGGCGTTATGCCGTGCATCGATTTCGCCCACATCCATGCCCGCACCGGCAAATACAATTCCTACGCCGAATTCGTTGGCATCCTCAATCTGGTGGCGGCGAAGCTGGGGTGGCAGGCCCTGGGACACATGCACATTCACCTCTCGGGGATCAAGTACAGTGCTAAAGGGGAACTGGAGCACATGGGGCTAAAGGATTCAGACCTCAGGTTCGTGGATCTGCTGCGAGCGCTGAAAGACCTGGAGGCTAAAGGGCGCGTCATCTGCGAGAGCCCGGACGAGGTCCGCGAGGATGATACGCTCCTCCTCATGGAGACCTACGCATCGCTATAGCTCGACAGCTTCCCGGTTGGCCCTGCCCTTTTCTTTGTCGATGATGTCGTTTATCTCGGAGACCGCCCGCCCGACCTCCTCGTTGACCACCACATAGTCGAATAACCGCTGCTTATCCATCTCCTGACGGGCGGTGGCGATGCGCCTCTGCAAATCGGAAGCGGATTCGGTGCTGCGCTTCCGGAGCCTTTTTTCGAGTGCCTCCATCGACGGAGGACTCACGAAAATGAGGAGCGCCTGAGGTATGAGGCGCTTGATCGTCTCCGCCCCCTGGATATCCACCTTGATTACAACATCGTGGCCCTGTTGCAGAGACTCCCGCACCTGGTTCTTGGGCACCCCGTAGAGATTACCGTAAACCTCGGCCCATTCCAGCAGCTCGCCGCCGTCAATCATCGCTCGGAATTTATCACGGGAGACAAAGTGGTAGTCTACGCCGTCAACCTCCTGGCTGCGCCGCGGGCGTGTGGTCGCGGTGACTGCGAAATACATCGAGCCGCCTGACCGCTTCATGCGATCGAGCACCGTATCCTTACCCACACCCGATGGCCCGGAGAGCACGACGACCATAGGCTTCACGCTCACTGGGGCTGCTGCTCCTTCAGTCCTGTACCCCGCTGCTCGCGGATACCCTGCCGGCGATGGTCTCGGGAGCGATGGCCGCCAGCACGATATGGCCGCTGTCGAGCACCAGCACCGCCTTGGTCCTCCTGCCGCTGGTCATGTCGATTATATTTCCCTTCTCCTTGGCTTCCTGAACCATGCGCTTGGTGGGAGCCGAACTGGGGGATACTATCGCGATCACCCGATTTACCGCCAGAATATTGCCGAAGCCAATATGCACCAGCTCTGTATTCATGCCTGTTTAATCCCCCTTCCCCATAGAAAGCCTCTCCATATCCTGCCAGAAGTTGGGGTAGGAAACATCCACCGCCTCAGCATCATGGATTACCGTTTCCCCCCGAGCCACCAGCGCCGCAATGCCCAGCGTCATCGCCAGACGATGGTCCCGATGGCTGGAGCACTCCCCGCCCACGGGCTGCTGCCCGCCACGGATAACCATCCCATCAGGCAGCTCCTCGATATCGATCCCCAGCCGGGCCAGCTCCCTCACCGTGGCCCCGATCCGGTCCGATTCCTTGACCCGCAGCTCCTGCGCGTCCATGATGGTCGTAGTGCCTCGGGCGAAGGCGCCGGCCAGGGCGATGAGGGGCAGCTCATCGATGATCCTGGGTATCAGTTTGCCCCTTATCTGTTTCCCCACCAGCTCGCTGGACTCCACAACGATATCGGCAACCGGCTCTCCGCTTTCATTTCTGGGCCACTCCACGGTGATCCTGGCGCCCATCCCTTGAAGCACCTCGATGATACCGCTCCTGGTGGGATTGACCCCGGTATTGACCACCTTGATCTTGGCATCGGGGTGTATCGCACCGGCGACCAGCCAGAAGGCGGCGGAGCTCAAATCGCCGGGCACGCGGACATCTATCGGCGAACGCGGAGCCGAGGGAACGATATCGACCCTCACCCCCTTTTTGCGGATATTAACCCCCATTGACTTCATCATCCGCTCCGTGTGGTCCCGAGAAGGGGCCGGCTCAATGACCGTGGTCTTGCCTTTAGCGAAAAGCGCAGCAATAAGTATGGCCGACTTTATCTGGGCGCTGGCCACCGGTAAACGATATTCCATGCCCTTCAGTTTGCCCCCCCTGATCGCCAGCGGAGCCAGGGAATCGTTGCCGCGCCCCCAGATATCCGCACCCATCTGGCGCAGGGGCTGAATCAACCGGGCCATAGGACGTGACCGCATCGACTCGTCGCCGGTAATGACGGACAAGAATGGCTGTGCGGCCAGTAGCCCCGTCACCAGACGCGTGGTGGTACCGCTGTTGCCGGCGTAAAGGACATCTTGAGGCTCGCTGAAGCCACCCGGACCTGCACCGGAGACTATATACAAGCCTTTCTTCTCCACGATATCCACCCCCAGAGCCTGCAAACAGGTTATGGTGGCACGCACATCCTCACCGGGGGCCAGGTTGTCGATCTTCGCTTTCCCCTCTGCGATGCTATTCAGTATCAGGGCGCGATGGGATATCGACTTATCGCCCGGCGGTACTACCTCGCCGCGGAGCCTTGAGCAAGCGTTTATACTTCGATCCATGACGTTAGCTTCCCTTCATCCGCAACCATGCTTCACGCTCCTCTTTCAACTGCGCAAAGGTGTCTTCCAAGTCGTCCCCGCCTTTATCTGTCTGACGCCGCAGCTTGTTCAGTTCCTCGATGTATATATCGATCCATTTAATGATATTACCTCTGTTGGTGATACAGATATCCCGACACATTTTGGGGTCGCTTGAGGCCAAACGGGTAAGGTCGCGAAACCCGGTGGAGGCAAGCTGCATCATCGACGGCCATAATTGACTCTTAGTCGTCGTCGCCACCAGGGCCACGGATACCAGCATCGGCAGGTGGCTGATGCCGGCCACCAGTTTGTCATGTTCATCGGCCTCGATTACTAATGGATTAGCCCCGATGCGCCACATCATCCCCTCCAGCTCAGCGACTGCCTTCCTGTCGGCATCCCGGCCGGGGACCAAGCAATATATACAGCCCCTGAACAGATCGCCATCGGCGGCATCGATGCCCGAGGCCTCCTTGCCCGCCATGGGATGGCCGCCGACGAAGTTCACCGACGGGGGCAGAATCTCATCGGCCCAATCCATAACCATCGCTTTTGTGCTGGCGGTATCGGTCACGATCGCACCGTCATTTAGGTGCCCCCCGATCTCCACCAGCAGCTCCCGCACCGCCAACGCCGGCGTGGTGATAAAGACCACATCGGCATCTTTACATGCAGCGGCCGGGCTGCCCTCGGCGCGATCAACGGCACCGATATCGAGGGCTCGCGATGCAACTTCTGCCCTCCTGGCGAACCCCACCACCTCTATATTCGCATCTGTCTTTTTCAGCGCTAACCCCAGGGAGCCGCCGATTAGACCCAGACCGATGATTGATACTCTCATCATACGTAGACCATGTCTCAGAATTAGCACATTATAACACAGTTCCCCTGTGCCGAGAAGAAAAGCGGGCTTGACATTATCCCGTTAAGGCTTTATAATATTCAGCTTGGAGAGTGGTTCACGCTCCAGTGTGCTCCAAGTTCATCACCCCTGAAGATATAGCCTTTTGTGATTTTAGATACCACGATAAGGAAGACCTTCTAATGACAAGCGGATGCCTTTCCCCATAGGGAACCAGTAGGTATGACAAAGTATATCTTTGTAACCGGCGGCGTAGTCAGTTCAGTTGGCAAAGGCATCGCTGTCGCCTCAATAGGCAGGATCTTGAAGAGCCGCAACATCTCAGTATCCGTGCAGAAACTCGACCCGTATATCAACGTCGATCCGGGGACGATGTCGCCATACCAGCACGGGGAGGTCTTCGTTACCCAGGACGGTGCCGAGACCGACCTCGACCTGGGGCACTACGAGCGGTTTATCGATACCGAGCTGAACGCCTCCTCCAGCGTGACCACGGGGCAGATCTACAGCTCGATCATCACCCAGGAGCGCCGGGGGGATTTCCTCGGTGGCACAATACAGGTGGTGCCCCATGTCACCAACGAGATAAAGAAGCGCTTTCACCGGGTGGCTGAAGAGAGCGGGGCGGATGTGGTCATCTTCGAGGTCGGCGGGACGGTAGGCGATATCGAGGGGCTTCCCTTCCTGGAGGCCATCCGCCAGATGAGGAGTGACGTGGGGCGGGAGAATATCCTGTACGTGCATCTCACCCTGCTGCCCTACCTCTCCTCCACCGGTGAGCTGAAAACCAAGCCCACCCAGCACAGCGTCAACGAGCTGCGGCGCATCGGCATCCAGCCGGACGTGATAATATGCCGCAGCGACCAGCCCGTTACAGACGAGATCGGGGATAAAATCGCCCTATTCTGCGACGTCGACCGGCGAGCGGTGGTGCCGCTGCACACCCTTTCCATTATCTACGAGACACCCCTGGTGCTGGAAGAGGCGGGCTTGGGCCAGCTGATAGTGGAGATGCTGGGTCTGCCTCGCACAGAGGCGGACCTTACTGAATGGCGGCAGATGGTGCAGCGGCTGAAGGAGCCCAAGGAGACGATATCCATAGGGATTGTGGGCAAATATGTGGAACTGCGAGATTCCTACATATCGGTGAAGGAGGCGCTGTGCCACGCTGCGCTTTACCATGACCGTGACGTCGATATCCACTGGATTCAATCGGAGGGCCTTGAAAGCAGGGATGACGGCCTTTTGGCTCAGGTGCAGGGCATTGTGGTCCCCGGCGGCTTCGGCGTGCGCGGCATCGAGGGGATGGTGGTCGCCGCCCGATACGCCCGGGAACACCGGATACCCTATCTGGGGCTGTGTCTGGGGATGCACATCATGATGATCGAATTCGGCCGTCATATCATTGGCTCCTCCGAGCCCAACTCGTCCGAGTTCGATCCCGATACCCGCTACCCCGTGATTGACCTGCTGCCGGAGCAGCGCCAGGTCGATGGCATGGGAGGGACAATGCGTTTGGGGGCCTACCCCTGCCGCCTGGTGGCGAACACCAAGGCAGCCTCTGCCTACGGCAAAGCGGAGGTGTATGAGCGCCATCGCCACCGCTTCGAGTTCAATAACGACTTTCGGGACCAGTTCGAGAGCGCTGGCGTGGATTTCAGCGGCCTGTCGCCGGACGGCAGGCTGGTGGAGATAGCCGAGCTGAGAGACCATCCGTTCATGGCGGCGTGTCAGTTCCATCCCGAATTCCTGTCGCGGCCCAACCGCCCTCATCCATTGTTTCGCGATTTCACCGGGGCCGCAAAAGAGGTGTTGAGGGAAGGGTCACAGACATCCCTCCCCCTGTGACAATCGGGCAGGGCAGCGATGACGTCGAAACGAACCAATGCGGCCTGCGCATCTGGAATATCAAACAGCGAGAGAGGTTAAGAAATGCGTATTTTTCTCGATACGGCAAACATAGAGCACATACGGCACGCCGCCAGGCTGGGCATCCTCAGCGGCGTGACCACCAACCCCAGCCTGATCGCCAAGGAGGGGGGCGGCGACCTGAAGTCGGCGATACTAGAGATATGCTCTCTGGTCCACGGCTCGGTTTCGGTGGAGGCGCTGAGCCTGGAGACGGAGGGTATAATAAAGGAGGCGCGAGAGCTGGCCTCTTGGCATGAGAACGTAACGGTAAAGATACCGGTGACCGAGGCCGGGCTGGAGGCCATAAGCGTGCTCTCCCACGAGAATATCAAGACCAATATGACCCTCTGTTTCTCTGCCAACCAGGCGCTCCTCGGCGCGCGGGCGGGTGCTACCTACGTCAGCCCCTTTGTGGGACGTCTCGACGATATCGGACACTGCGGGATGGAGGTAGTCGCCGACGCCGTGGAGATATTCGAAAATTATGACCTGCCCACGCAGGTGATCGCCGCCAGCCTGCGCCATTGCCCCCACGTTGTGGAGGCCGCCAGGGCCGGGGCACACATCGCCACCGTGCCCTACAGCGTGCTGATGCAGATGGTGCGCCACCCGCTGACAGACATCGGCATCGCCCGCTTTGCTGAAGACTGGAAGAAGGTGGACAAATCATGAGCATGAGCATCACAGAGCTGGAATCGAAAACCAGAGAGGAGCTGATGGATGTTGCCAAGGGTCTGGGCATGACTGGCCACACCGCGCTCAGGAAGCAGGACCTGGTCCGCAGGCTGCTCCAGGCCAGCGCGGAGTCCCAGGGCAACATGTTCGGGGGCGGGTTGCTGGATATCATGGATGACGGCTACGGCTTCCTGCGCCAGGACGGCTTCAGGGCGGGGCCCAACGACGTTTACGTCTCCCAGTCCCAGATACGCCGCTTCGGGCTGAGGACCGGCGACATCGTCACCGGGCAGGTGAGGCTGCCCAAGAGCGGGGAGAAATACTACAGCCTGCTGCGCATAGAGTCGGTCAACGATATCGATCCGGAGTACGTAAAGAAACGGCCCTACTTCAACGCCCTGACCCCCACCTTCCCCGATACCTTTATCGATCTGGAGACCACCCCCAACAACCTGTCCACCCGCTTGCTGAACCTGGTAGCCCCCATCGGGCGCGGCCAGCGCGGGCTTATCGTGTCACCGCCCAAGGCGGGGAAGACCATGCTGCTCAAGCAAATCGCCAACGGCACCACCGCCAACTACAGCGACATCCACCTGATGATATGCCTCATCGGGGAGCGCCCCGAGGAGGTCACCGACATGAAGCGTTCGGTCAAGGCCGAGGTGATCAGCTCCACCTTCGACGAGCCGGTGGAGAGCCACACCAAGGTGGCCGAGCTGGCGCTGGAGCGGGCCAAGCGGCTGGTGGAGAACGGCAGGGACGTGATGATCCTGCTCGATGGCATCACCCGCCTCACCCGCGCCTACAACCTGGCGCTGCCCCCCAGCGGCCGCACCCTGTCCGGGGGCATCGACTCGGTGTCCCTGTACCCGCCGAAGCGGTTCTTCGGCGCGGCGCGCCTCACCGAGGAGGGCGGCTCCCTGACCATAATCGCCACCTGCCTGGTGGATACCGGGAGCCGGATGGACGAGGTTATCTACGAGGAGTTCAAGGGGACGGGCAACATGGAGCTGCACCTGGACCGCAGGCTCGCCGAGCGCCGCATCTTCCCCGCCATCGATATCCTGCGCAGCGGGACGCGCCGCGAGGAGCTGCTGCTGGACGAGAACAGCCTGCAGAAGATATGGCTGATGCGCAGGATGGCCAACCTGGTGGCCGCCAACTCGCAAAGCTCCACCGAGGCCACCGAGCGCATACTGGAGCGGATGTCGAAGACCGCATCCAACAAGGAGTTCCTCGCCACCCTGGCCAAAGATAACTAGCGGAAGATTGTGAGGCGCTAAGCTCAGCATTCTTGTCAACCGCTACATGAATGTTGCAAATAATGCACCAAAGGTATTGACAAATGGGGCTTGAACCGTTAATATTATCAAACGTGCCATTGCGACGGAGGCATGCGTTTAGCACAGGGTGGTGGTTGATGATTTGCATCGATGTAAGTGCAGACAATATGAGGGGGAGGGGATAAGCTAGCTCCGTGTGTTGGGGTTAGCTTTTCTGCATATTCGTCGCTCAAGGAAATATAACATTTAGTATATGTGTAAAATCTTTCGGGGCCTGCTTTACAATCCGTCGCAAGGTTATAAGCACCCCGGATTCAAAGAAAGGGGGTGAGAAATGAGAAAACGCGAAGAGGCTCGATTCCTTAACTGTATGATATAGAAATATACTATTGGTGTTAAGGATACGGGTCTGACCCTTTTGGATTAAGGAGGATGAATGAAAGGTCGATTACCAAGTTTTATTATGGTGCTCGTGGCGCTGGCCGTCGTGTTCAGCATGGTGGCCACCGTTGCCCCGAGCGCTAATGTAGCAAGTGCACAGACCGGCGGCATCAACTCCTGGGTCAGGCACGATCTGCCTACGTCCCTGAAGTACCAGATGTTCCCCAACAGCGACATCTGGGATTTGACCGCTGCCGATGACGGCACACTTTTCGCACTGGTGGAGGACACCAGCGGCGCAGTGGACCTGATGCAGAGCGTTGGGGTCACTGCTACGCATGACGGCCTCCGCTGGGCGGTTTTCCCGGCCTACTCCGACGTGGCGCTGATGAAGTCCACCGACGGTGGGTACACCTGGACGCTTATGTGGCACCAGCCGTCTTCCGACGTAGGTGCCCCGATAGCGGTGGTGCCCCAGCCGGGCTACGTTGACGGCGATTCCGCCAACGGCGTGGTCTTCGTGGCCACCGGCACCCGCTACCTGGCAGTAGGTGGAGTGGGCGCCTTCGTGGGTGGCTCGCAGGAGGGCAACATCTACCGCTCCTACGATGGCGGCAAGACCTTCACGCGGGTAACCCCGAGGAACCCGGCGGTGACCCTGGTAGGCGGCGCCACCATCACCTCGATGGACGTGGCGGAGAACACGGATTACCCCGGCACCTTCATGGTGGTAGTGGGCGTATCCGGCCTGATGACGCAAGGTATCGGCGAGGGTGTTTACACCTGGAACGAGGACAACGACCGCGACTGGCGCGACAAGCAGGTATCCACCGCTCTTCCGCCGGCGCCCTTCCCCGGCACGCTGCCGGCGGGCAACGGCCTGGACGTGATAGCGGTCAAGGCCTCGCCGACCTACACCGAGGACCAGATACTCATGGCCGTGGTTAACGAACAGGGTGGATGGGCAGGAGCCCCCGCCACTGGCGTTTACCTGTGCCTGTGGGACGGCAAGGACGGCGTGTGGGGCGGCGACGTTGACTCGCCGACCAACGGTCGTCTCGGTGCAGTAGGCATGTATGCCTGGTCAGCGGTCATCGAGGTGGCCGACGACTTCAGCAAGGCCAACAACGTGTTCGTCGGCGTCGACGGAACGGGCGCAATACCGCCCGCGGGTTCTGACGACGTATGGCGCGTAATCGGGCGCTCCACGGTTACCGGTCCCTCCCTGGTTCAGGCGAGGGGTCTCACCGGTGCCGCTCCTCTAGGCCCGGGGCGCATCTCCGACATGCAGTTCATCGGCTCTGCCGGCTCCGGCTCGCTTTACGTGGGCTGCGAGTTCCCGCTGGGCACCACTGCTGCCCCCGTAGTAGACGGGCAGGCGCAGGTGCTCCGCGGCGAGAGCCTGACCCTGTGGCCCACGTGGTCCCCGGCCTTCAAGCCCCCGTCAGGGGCGTGGCCGGTATCCATTGACCTGATGGGCGAGAAGCTGATGGTCGCCGGCGGCGGCGACGGCTTCACTACCGGCGGCGTGCACCGATGCGCTGCCGGCTGCATGGCCTGTGCCGCAGGCCAGCGCATGGTGTTCAACGGCGTGGGCCTGATGGACGACATCGCGGTCAGCCAGGACATCCCGGGCTACGTCAACCCCGGCGCCTGGCCGATAGGCGTGCCCCTGATGAACACGCTGTCATGGTGCCTGGCCGAGGCGGTAGCGGAGGAGGTATCTCCCACCTACGTCACCGACGGCCTGATGTACGTGAGCACCTTCAGTGAATGGAATCACTGTGACGGCATAGGTGGGACGAGGCCGGACATGACCCAGCTTGCTCTTTGGCGCTGGACCGACAGCATGCACTGGGAGCGGGTCCTGTACGAGTTCATCACCATGCCCACGCAAATCCTGGTGGCTGGCCAGTTCGACCAGTACCAGGGCAAGCCGATGCTCACCGTGGCGGGCCAGGGCTACTTCTACAACGACTGGACCTGGTGGCCGCGGGTGACCGACGAGTTCTCCGAGGACCCGTACGTATTCCTCCTCGGCGGGCGCGGCACCGGCGCGCAGGGCGGCGCTAACACCTGGCAGCAGGAGCTGCTGTGGTACTCTCCCGACCTGGGCGACACCTGGATCAACGTGCTCCAGATGCCGCTGGGCGCCGTCAACCGGCTGGCTGTCCCGGCGCAGGTCTACCCGGCAGGGGTAGGCATGAGCGAGACCGGCTGGCACGTGGAGACCAACCAGATAGTGTTCATGGGCGACATCGCGGGCAGGGTCTACAAGACCGTCAACCGCGGCGCGGCGTGGACCGAGGGCGTGTGGACAGCGCTGGGGCTGGAGATCTACGACATCGAGACGTCGCCGATCTACAGCGAGACCGGCGAGTCTGACAAGGTGGTGCTGGTGGGCACCTATGACGGCGTCCCCAGGGACACCTTCCCCGTCAGGGCGCCGGTGCCCAACCTAGCCCTGCTGGCCCCATCCGACTTCAAGAACGAGGTCTGGCTCTCGCAGGACGGCTGCGAATCAGACCTGCAGATAGTCGGGGCCGAGGTCAACACCGATCCCGGCTGGTCGGGTCACGAGACTGCTCTGACCAATCCGCTGCAATCCTTCGGCGGAGCAGTGGTCAACTTCGACAAGGGCTGGGAGACCAACGGAATGGTCTACTCCGCCGCAGGCGGCTGGATGGACCGCTGGCAGCTGGTAGGCCTGGGCGCGACAGTGCTGACCCGCATCGACTCAACCGATGTGGGCCTGTACCGCACCAAGATCAACCCCAGCGACCCTTCGGCCAGCACCTGGGAGCAGATCTGGGACGCCGATGACTTCATGGACGTCACCAGGGATCCCCAGCCGCTGTGGAACATGGTTCCGACGGACAACACCTATCGCGCAGTGTTCATCAGCGACCTGCAGATAGCGCAGGACGGCACCATGTACGTGCCGTTCGGCATCTGGGACCAGAGCTACAACAGCCATTCAAACGGTGACACCCCCAATCCGCCCAGCCCGCAGCCGTGGGACGGCATCTTCGGCAACTTCTACGGTGACAACGGCTACGGCCGCTTCACCAACGGCGGCGTGATCCGCACGCTCGACGGCACACAGAAGGTTGTCGAGATAACCTCAGTTCGCGACGGCCTGGGTGAGTGGGACGGGCTGTACCTCAACCGCGCTGTTCCCGGAAGCAACATCCTGGTATCCCTGGCATGGGACTGGCAGGAGTGGCGCTTCAAGCTGGCGATCCTGGAGGACACCCTGTCCACTACCGCAACGTCAAGCACGCCCGCATCTGGCTCGGTTGGGGTCGGAACGATCTCCAACGGCAAGGCCAGCGTCCAGCTCAAGTTCGGCGAGCTTGATGCCGACGTGTACGAGTGGCAGGTAGACGACGATTGCGGTTTCGTGCCGCCCCTGGTCGCATCCGGGGTGACTTCCGAGACCGTGGTCTCCGTTGCCGGCCTGGAGCCCGGCGTATCCTACTGCTGGCGTGTCAGGGCTGTGGAGCCCTACTGGAGCAGGTGGAGCTCAGCCGCTCAGTTCACCACCGTTATCGGTTCTGAGAAGGTGTCTCCCATGCTCATAGTTCCGGCAGCCGGAGCAAGAATCACGGAGAGCCGGCCCACATTCCAGTGGACCGCCATTGGGTGGGCCGACAAGTATTCCATCCAGGTGGCAACCAGCTCCGCGTTCGGCTCCTCGGACATGGTAATCAACGAGAACCTGGGCGACGTCCAGGCCTATCAGCCTGGTAGCGATCTCGCCGACGGCAGCTACTTCTGGCGTGTGAAGGCCGACAGCTCCACATCGGGTACCGGTTGGAGCTCCACCGGCACATTCACCATCGCCACCGATGGGGCCGGCGGTGAGGGCACCAGCGCATGGGTCTGGGTGCTCATTGTCGTTGGCATTCTGCTGATCATCCTGATCCTCGTGCTCATCATGAGGACCAGGCGACCGGTATAATCGCCAACCTCAAGCTAGAAAAGTGCCCCCCGAATAAAATCGGGGGGCACTTCCTTTTTGCGCCGCATTCATATATTATTATTGTTACATGGGGGCGGGGGATGGGCCGGGCGCGGCGACGCCCCGGGCAACCCGCGGCAGGGGCATATTTGCGAGGGGCTTGACAAAACTCAATAATTGTGTTAGATTGAGTAATTTTGATTTACAGGGTATTGACAGATTGAACTGGATGTGTTAGAAAAATCTAATACATTTTAGCTTTTGTATAATGATAGTATTGGGCTCGACGAAAGATAGGAGGCACCGATGTGAGGCGGTTAGTACCGAATCGCGATGTCAAGGACGGATATATGATTAATTCGACATTTCAAATAACCCTTATGAAAGGAAGTGCAGTATGAACGGAAAGATTATGAAACTGTTTGCGATGGTCATGGTGCTGGCGCTGGCGGTATCCATGTCGGCCACCGGCATCGTGCGCGACACCGACACCGCTGAAGCCGCAGGCATCCTGAAGTGGCTGAAGATGCCCACGCCGGACCAGGCTGACTACCAGCTGCTGCCCGGCTCCAACGTGAGTGCCATCATCGTCACCCCGTCGGGCGACAGGCTGTACGCCGCGGTGTGGAACGTGTCAAATGACATCCAATGGCACGTAATGGTGTCCGACGACGGCGGGTTCAGCTGGGACGACACCGGCTACAACGAGTGGACGCTTGACCCCTTGGAGGAGATCGTGGACATGGCGCTGTCCCCCAACTGGGAGGCGGGCCCTATTCACCACCAGCTGTATGTGGCCACCACCGATCACGTCTATAAATCCACCGACAGCGGCGATAGCTTCTCCGCGACGGGTTTCACCGTTGGCGGCAATGTAATCACCAGCATCGATGTGGCGTACACCACCGACCGCGGCTACGAAGT
Organism: uncultured Dehalococcoidales bacterium; assembly: GCA_964448395.1. Classification (GTDB taxonomy): domain Bacteria; phylum Chloroflexota; class Dehalococcoidia; order E44-bin15; family E44-bin15; genus CAYUWM01. Next base: position 2,219 of record CAYUWM010000036.1, on the reverse strand, counting down.
GCTGGTGGGCACCTACGGCCCTAGTGCCGATGTGTTTCTGTGGACCGGGGACTGGATACCGCAGGGGGCGGATACGCTGATGGTGTTGTTTTACGGCGTGCTGGACGTGGCCTTCTCCCCCACCTACGGCGATGATGACATCATCTACTGTATGGTCAACGCCCAGCCCCAGCTGCTGGCGGATATGACCCTGATGCGGATGGCCACCGACCCCGCCCGCACCTTCGGCGACGTGGCCAACTGGGGCGGTTTCATCTCCGACGCCCAGTTTTACGCTAGCTCGGTTGGCGACCCCATCTTCTGCGGGGACCCCACTGTGCCCCCCCTTGAGGGGCGCGCCCGCATGGCCTTCGCCGACGACTACGACAGCACCCCCGGCAGCATTGAATGGTCGGTGTTCCTGGGCATCACCGCCTACGAGGACGCCGGCGGCGGCGACTTCGACTCCTGGGGCGACGTCTTTAAAATGACTGTCACCACTACGTTCATTACCAAGTCCGAGATAGAGGACCTCAACGTCCGCGGCGATGGTACCGAGACCAACATATGGAGCATCGCCGTTTCCGGCGACACCGACTCGGCCACCATCCTCGCTGGCATCCGGGAGTCGGACCTCGTTGGGCCGACAGCGACGCTGGCCGGCGGGGTGCACTACAGCTCCAACGGCGGCATGAGCTGGCTGCAGAGCTACAAGCCGCCTTCCGGCATGCTGGATACGGCAATGAATCTGTGGGGTGCCAACGTAGACCCACCCGAGACTAAGACCGTATTCGAAACCAATGTTATCGTGGCGCCCGATTTCGCTACCAGCGGCATGGCCTACGCCTCTACCTACGGCCACTTCAGCGGGGTGTGGGTCAGCACCACCGACGGCACCACCTGGAACGGCCGCGGGCTGCTGGACTACGAGATGTACGACATCACCGACATCGAGCCCTCGCCGCGCTACGCCACGGACGATACCATCTTCATGGTGACCGCCATGAACAATACCTTGACGGGGGATTGGGACCCCACCTATGCGACATATCCCATGGGCATCCTGTGGCAGACTGAGGACGCGGGCAACACCTGGGAGGTGATCTTGGGCATGAACACCATGTTCCCCCTCCCCGGCATCAACATCGACAATGTGGAGCTGGCGGTGAACTACCCCGATGACAAGTACGTCTTCGTCACCGGCGCCATGGTAGCGCAACGGGATGATACAGGCCCGTGGGACTGCACCAGGATACTGGGCTCCGCCGACGGGGGCAACACCTTCACCATACCGGTGGGCACCGACGAGTTCGTAGTCACCGATTTCGTGGCGCTGGGCGGTGCGGAGATCATCGCCGCCGGCTGGAGCCTGGCCCCCGGGGCCGATGGGGAGATGGGCATCTGGAAGACGGAGAGGACCGCCTATAACTGGGACCGGGCGGTCATGATGGGTCTCACCGATCCCGCGGAAGCCACCGTTACCGACATGGAGGTGTACGACACCTCCATCCTGGTGGGCACCGGCCCCGCCCCGGATCGCGGGTTTGGGATTGATCCGACCACTTTCCCCACCTTTGCCTTCGACCCCACGCCCAGCGAGGGCGGCCAAGTGTTCATCTGCCACGACTACTTAGATGACTTCCTGTTCAATAGCGTCGGCGGCGACCCCGGAGACATGGGCGATGATACGTTTATCGCCTTCGACACCGACTACTATAAGAACGACATCGTCTACGCCGGTATTGATCCCACCAATTCTCTATTAATAGGTGAACCGGACGACGGAGAGGTTTGGCGCTATGACCTGGGCGGCACCACCCCGTGGGAGCAGATCAGCTCGGCCAAGGATGCCCCTTGCCCCGACGATTGGGAGCTGTTCGACAACACGGGCGTCAACCCTGTAGATTTCGACGTACAGCTCTGGGAGGATCCTTCAGGACCCCAGGGCAGCGTGCCGATGACCGTCCGCGGCCTAACCTGCGCCGACGACGGCACCCTGTACTCGCTGGACCAGATACTGCCTGTGCCTTTCAAGGGCACGGCATGGCCCCCAACCTCAGACAACGTAACCGGCAACGGGCTCACCTGGCGCTGCGCCAACCCGCTGGAGGAGTACATCGACCTCGGAGACGAGCCCCTGTTCGAGCCGATGGGTGACGGCCTGACATGGCCCGACAACGGGCGCGACGTTCCGGCCCTCGTGAAGGACATGGAAGTGGTCGGCGGCGGCTCCAATTACC
>CAYUWM010000035.1:0-19164 GCA_964448395.1 uncultured Dehalococcoidales bacterium | reverse complement strand
TCCCGGCCCACCGCCTCGGCGATAGCGCCCGCCACCGCTGCCATGGGGCCGACCCCGGCCAGCTCCGCGGCCTGTGCCATATCCCTCACTATCGCGGGGGCATCAGCCTCAACCGATACCGGTTCGAGCGCGTCGGCGAAGCCGGGATGACCCGCGATGTACCCCTCCAGCAGGGCACGGTGCCTGACGATCGATTCCCGCGCCTCTTGCTCGAGGCTCGACCGGGCGCGCAGGTAGAGGTCGGTCTCCGCGACCGCCACGCTGAAGGATACTAGATCGCTGTCCTTCACCCAATGGCGATAGAACCTGGGTTGATCCATTAGAAATGTACCTCCATTGCCCGCGGGGGACAGGCCAGCACGCACAGACCGCAGGCGGTACACCGCTCCTCATCGAAGTTCACCCTTTTGGTAGCGGGGTCGAGCGACAGGGCGCCGGTGGGACAGATAGCCACACACGCCCCGCAATGGGTGCACCGCGAATCGTTGCGCATCACGTCCTGTCCCAGCGACTGGATCTTTACACCGGTCCCTTTCAGGTACTTGATGCCCTTATCGTAATCCTGGCGCGCCCCCGACAGCTCCAACACCATGATGCCCTCCTCCTTAGGCGTAACCGACGCCTTTAGGATATTGAGCACCAGGTCATAGTCCTTGACCAGGCGGTAGATTATCGGCTGGTCCACCATCCGGGACGGGAAATGCAGCACTACCCTTTTAGAAATCGCCATCGTTATCCTCTTCCTACTTTATCGACCAGTCTTTACATACACCATTGGTATCGAGCTCACTCCGTTATGGGACGTTCATTGAGCGGCTTGACGGTAATCCCTTCCCCGACACCAGGGAGCGGCGCCACCGGCTCGGTGAGCAAGAACTCCCCCTTCAAGATCCACTCCTTGAGGGTATTGGCTATCTCCACCGCCCGTGGGTAGCTGGAGAGCGACGCGGTGGGCACCTCCTTGCCTTTTATCTTGACCCTCCCGCTGCGCAGCTGGCCGTAACTGACCTCTCCCAGGATATCGGGCTCCCGCTGGGGGTAAACCTCGCTGTAATCGACGACGGGGGCGAGTATATCTTCGTCCTTGACTGTTGTGAAGCGTAGTATCTCCTCCGAAAGTATGGGGATGGGTACGCCGATGCCGACGGTGAGCGAGACACCGTAGCCCAGCATGCTGGTGCCCACCAGCCAGCGGGGGCTCATCTGCTTCAGGTCGCCGATAACCGCCAGCGTCCCCGCTCCCCTCCGCGGCACCCCGTTGTCGGAGCGCAAAGCTTCAGGGTTATGCTGGGTGCCCTGCCACGAGACGTAGCCAATGCCGCCGCCGAGAAAGATCCTGCTGCCGATGCCGATGGTCTTATAATACGGGTCGTTGAGCAGCGGTGAGAGCTGTCCCGCCGAGCTGTAGTTGGCGTTGCCCAGCTTGGGCTTCAGCACCCCCATATAGGTGTAGATGGTCTTATCGGAGAGGTTCACCGCAACGTTGTAGTTCTGGTAGGCGTTTCTCATATCGAACAGCACCGCCTCGTTCATGTCCTTGATATTGATCCACGTTTCCAGCTTCTTCCTTGGATAGCAGTCGGTGCCGTAGGCCGACACCATCAGCCTGACATCGTTGCCCGCCACCAGCTCCTCGATGACGTGGCCACCGCCGTAGTTGAACGGCCCGGGATGGATCCGGTTCAGCGGGTCGTCCTCGGGCACAGCGGTAGCACCGAGGAAGATGTCCACCGCGGCGATGCCGGTATAGACCGGCACATCATTCAGGGATGCCTTCCCCCCTCCCACCTTAATCCTCGGCTTAGTATGTCCCAGGTTGAAGTAGGCTCCCGATGAGCACATCGGCCCGAAGGTGCCGGTGGTCACCACATCCACCTCCCTGGCGGCCTTTTCTATCCCCTTCTTCGCTGCCAGGCCGATGACCTCCTCAGCGGTGACCACTACCGCCTTGCCCTTAGCGATCTTCTCATTAATCTCAGCAATGGTCTTTGCCATCTCTCACTCCTTACTTACCCCTGAGCCATACCTTTGTGATCCAGCCTCCGCGGTTTCTGCTCCCCGGTATCGATTTCGAGATATTTTTCGATGTGTCGCAGGCGCTCTGCTATCTCCGACTGGTCGTCCACCAGGTGGCCGATAGCCTCACTGACCGGGTCGGGCAGGCGCCCGTGCTCCAGCGCTTCCACCGGGGTCCGTCCCGTCACCACGCGGCCGGGTACCCCCACCACCGTGGCCCCGGGTTCGACGTTCTGCACCACCACCGATCCGGCGCCGATCCTCGCCCGCTCGCCGATCGTTATCGCCCCCAGCAGTGTGGCTCCCGCACCGAGCACCACGTTATTACCTATCGTCGGATGGCGTTTCATCTTCTCGTGGGTGGTGCCGCCCAATACCACACCCTGATATATCAACACATCGTCGCCGATCTCGGAGGTCTCGCCGATAACCACCCCCATGCCGTGGTCGATGAAGAACCTCCTCCCGATGGAGGCACCGGGGTGGATCTCTATGCCGGTAACGAAACGGTTGACATGCGACAGCAGCCGACCGATAAGCCGCAGCCGGTGGCGCCACAGGTAATGGGCGGCACGGTGATTCCACAGCGCGTGCAGCCCGGGATAACATACCAGCACCTCCAGCGTGTTCCTCGCCGCCGGGTCACCGGCGAAAACCGTCCTCATGTCCTCCCTCAGCATGCCAAACAGATGCAGCAAATCAAGTTCCCCCGAATATCCCTGTGCTCAGGTATCTCTCCCCGCTGTCGGGCAGGATTACCACGATGAGCTTACCTTTATTCTCCTCCCTGTTGGCAACCTCCACCGCCGCCCAGGTTGCCGCGCCGGACGAGATGCCCGCCAGGATACCCTCCTCACGGGCCAGCCTGCGCGTCATCTCGATTGCGTCTTCATCTGCAACCGCGATTACCTCATCGATAAGTTCCGTATCCAGTATATCGGGAGTGAAACCGGCACCGATGCCCTGAATCTTATGCGGGCCTGGCTTGCCGCCGGTCAGCACCGGCGAGCCCTGCGGCTCCACGGCAATAGCTCGAACCCCGGGCTTCCTCTGCTTGAGCAGCCCCGCTATCCCGGTGATAGTGCCCCCGGTGCCCACCCCAGCGACCAGCACATCCACCTTAGCCTCGGTATCCTCCCATATCTCCTCCGCAGTGGTCTCGCGATGTGCTTTGGGGTTAGCGGGATTGTTGAACTGCTGTGGCATGAAGGCCCCCGGGGTCTCGTTGACTAACCGCTCAGCCGCTTCGATGGCCCCCCTCATTCCCTCTGCCCCCGGACTCAACACCAGCTCTGCCCCCAGCGCCTCCAGCAAACCCCTGCGCTCGATCGACATGCTGTCTGGCATGGTCAGAATCAGACGGTAGCCCCTGGCGGCACAGACGAAGGCCAGCCCGATCCCGGTATTGCCGCTGGTGGGCTCGATAACAACGCCGCCCTGTTTGAGCCTTCCTTCCTTCTCGGCGGCATCGATCATCGCCACCCCGATCCTGTCCTTGATGCTGGCCAGCGGGTTGTAGAACTCCAGCTTGGCCACCAACTCCGCGTGCGATCCCCGGCTAACCCCGTTCAGCCTGACCAGAGGCGTATTGCCCACCAGTTGGGTGATATCTTTAGCGATCTTCGGCATAATCCTCCCCTACCAGAGTAGGCTATAATTTTATCCCATATGGTGCATAGTAGCAACCCTGCGGTATCAGCATTATCTGTAACTTTCGTCATTGCACCGCTACCTAAATCGGCGTACAATGACGGGGTGATAATCGGAGGTGCGCCATGCTTGAGGTAGAGGAGCTATCGGTAGCAGTCGACAGCAGGCAGATAATCCACGACATCAGCTTCAATGTGGACATCGGGGAGACGCTGGTGCTGTTCGGCCCCAACGGGGGCGGCAAGAGCACGCTGCTGATGACCATCATGGGCTTCCCCCGATACAAGGTAACCAAAGGGCGCATCCTGTTCAAGGGGGAGGACATAACCCGCCTGCCGGTGGACGAGCGCTCGCGCAGGGGGCTCGGCATCCTCTTCCAGCGCCCCCCGGTGGTGCGTGGCGTGAAGATGAGGGACATGGTGAAGGCCTGCCTCGGCGATAAGGGAAACGGCTCCACTATCGACCAGCTGGCGCAGAGGGCGAATATGGAAGATATGCTCGACCGGGAGGTGAACTACGGCTTTTCCGGCGGTGAGGTCAAGCGCTCGGAGCTGATGCAGTTGATTGCCCAGGGGCCTGAGTTCGTCATGCTGGACGAGCCCGACTCGGGGGTTGACCTGGTGAACATCCATCTGGTGGGCGACATGATCAACGAGGTGCTGCAGCGGGACAAGATGCGCAGCAGGACCCACTCCGGCCTGATCATCACCCACACCGGCCACATATTGGACTACGTAGAGGCCGACCGTGCCTGCGTTCTGCTCAATGGCGGGATATGGTGCCGCGGCAACCCGCATGAAATCCTGGCCAGCATCAAATCACACGGGTACGAGGGGTGTGCAGTATGCCAAAAGAAATAAAAAACAAGATGAAGCAAGCCCCCCAAACGGCTGCTCCTCAAGGCATCGATGTAGACCTCGATGCCTACTCGCACACCGCAGAGGAGCACCCGTATCAGGAGGACCCGTCACGGCTGTCGGCCGCAGACAAGGAGCGCATAAAGGAGGTCGGGGTAACCCTGGACGACCGCTCCCAGCGCTCCGGCACCTTCCTCCAGATAGACCAGTCGGTGGTCCACCGCAAGAGCGTTCAGGAGGGTGTGGAGGTGATGAGCACCCCGGAGGCGCTGGAGAAGCACCCCGAGCTCTCCGACTACTGGTGGAAGCTGGTATCCCCAGAGGCCGACAAATTCACCGCGTACTCCCACAGCCACCCGTTCCAGGGCTACTTCATACGGGCCATGCCCGGAGCCAAGGCAACCCAGCCGGTGCAGTCCTGCCTGTACCTCGCCAAGCACGGGCTGGCCCAGAACGTCCACAACCTGATCATCGTCGAGGAGGGCGCGGAGCTGCACATCATCACCGGCTGCGCCACCGCCCCGATTAAGGAAGAAGGCCTTCACGTTGGCATCTCCGAGTTCTATGTGAAGAAGGGGGCCAAGCTGACCTTCACCATGATACACAGCTGGGCGCCCAAGATGGCGGTTCGCCCCCGCACCGGCATCGTCGTCGAGGAGGGCGCCGTGTTCATGAACAATTACATTTGCCTCAAGCCGGTGAGAACCCTCCAGACCTACCCCACCGCGCGCTGCGTGGGCGATGACGCTCGGGTGCGCTTCAACAGCGTGCTGCTGGCACCCCCGGGAACGCACATGGACGTCGGCTCCCGGGTGCTGCTGGAGGCCAGGGCCAGCGCCGAGATAATCTCGCGCTCCATCACCACCGGCGGCACCATTATCGCCCGGGGGCACCTCTCGGGACGGGTCGCCGATGCCAAGGGGCATCTGGAGTGCCGCGGCCTGATACTGGGGGAGAAGGGCAATATACTGGCCATCCCCGAGCTGGAGGGCACGGTGGCCGGCGTGGACCTGTCCCACGAGGCTGCGGTGGGTAAGATTGCCGAGGAGGAGATCGAGTACTTCATGGCCCGGGGGCTGACCCACGACGATGCGGTATCGGTCATCGTGAGGGGGTTCCTCAGCGTCGATATCGAAGGCTTGCCGCCCGAGCTCAGCGCCCAGATAGAGCACGCCATCGAGCTCAGCGAGCAGGAGATAGCCTGAACCGGACCAGCTCTACGGCTCAATAAACTGGCCGAACTCGGCATTAACGGCAACCAGAAAGGAGATAAGCGATGAAACTGCCACAGTACGTGACGGCAACCGAGGTCAAGAGGGTGTGCAAGGAGCTGGGCTTCCGCGACTGGTCGAAGGTGAAGAGCGCCAAAGTGACGAGCAAAGAGGCTAAGGCGATCTTGGCTGAAGTCAATGTCAAGAAAATGAAGATCGACCCCGAGGAGTTCCGCCGCGGCCTCGAGGTTGAGCTGGAGCACGGCACGCAGTTCGGCGATGCGAATGTGACCAACAACCATCCCATTATAACGGGGATGATCGTCCTTGCCCACCTGAAGGAGTCGCTCGATTATTACAAGCTCCTCGAGGTGGCCGAGCTCGAGGGTGACCTGCTCAAGGCGGTTTTATCCAAGAACCTCAAAAAGATAGAGGAAAAGTACAAGAAGCTCAGCGAAGCCCAGATAGCCCTGAATAAAGCCATAGCGAAACAGCTGCAATAGCCAGCGTCGCAACCTTACAAAGCAGGAAAACTATGTCGGAACAAATGATCATCGGCGTTGACATTGGGGGCACTAAGATCAACTCCATCCTCGCCGACTCCGACGGCAACATCAAGTCCAAAGACCTCAGGGACACACGCGCCAAACTGGGCCCCGATGCCGTGATCGAGCGAATCATCGAATCCATCAGGCAGGTAGTGTCGGGGAACACGGTGGAGGGTATCGGCATCGGTGCCGCCGGCGCCTGCGACACGGCAAACGGGGTGATAACCAGCTCGCCGAACCTGCCGCGGTGGGAAAACATTCCCCTCAGGGATATCATCCAGCGGGAGTTTGACTGCCCGGTCTACCTGCAGAACGATGCCACCCTGGCCGCCCTCGGAGAGCACCGCTTCGGCGGGGGTATGGGCATCGACCACATGATCTACGTCGGCGTAGGCACCGGCATCGGCGGCGGCATAATCATCGATGGTCAGCTATACTGCGGGGTCTCCGGCAGCGCCGCCGAGTTGGGCCACATGACCATCGACATCAACGGTTCGCCCTGCCCCTGCGGCAACATCGGCTGCTGGGAGACCTTCGCCTCGGGGACGGCGCTGGCGCGGGAGGCGGTGAAGCGGATCAAGGATGGCCAGAAGACGAATATCTTGAAATACGCCGACGGGAAGATGGAGCAGGTCAGCGCTAAGCGGGTGCATCTGGCGGCGCAAAAGGGCGACCGGCTGGCCAACGAGCTTATCTCACAGACCGGGTACTACCTGGGGGTAGGTCTGGTCAACCTGGTGAACATCTTCAACCCCCGGCTCATCCTTATCGGCGGCGGCCTGTCGCGGATGGGTAAACTGCTCATCGGCCCGGCAATAAATGTGGTCACGGAACGCGCCTTCGAACTGCCGGCCAAGGCGGTCCGCATCGAGATCGCCCGACTGGGGGTCGATGCCGAGGCGCTGGGGGCGGTAGCCCTGGTATTGAACTCCAGACAGCTTACGCCACGGCACCCGAATCGCGCAGCGCGGCGATAGCTTTATCATCGTAGCCCAGGCCGCCGAGGATCTCATCGGTATGCTCCCCCGGCCGGGGAGCGATGCTTCTCACCTCTCCCGGGGTGTCCGACATCTTGATGCCGATGCCTACCTGCTTGACCTTTCCCAGCGTCGGGTGTTCTATCTCCACCAGCATATCCCGGTGCAGCACCTGCGGGTCCTCGAAGACCTCGTCCACGGTATATACCGGCGCCACGCACACATCCTTTGTCCGCAGCAGCTCGACCCACTCGTCTCTGCCCTTGGTCTTGAATATCTTGCGTAATTCTTCGCTGAGCTGGTCCCACCTGTTTATGTCCCACTCGTAGGGAAGCAGGTCGGGGCGTTCGATGAGCTCGCACAGGTTGGAGTAAAACCAGGGCTCCAGGGCACCGATGGTAACGTACTTGCCGTCCTTGGTCTCGTAAACCCCGTAGAACGGCGCCCCGCCGATCACCAGCAGATCGCCGCGGGTGGGTATGCGCCCGGTGTCGAAATAGCCGGCGGCCTCGCCATGCATCAGCGATATCACGCCGTCTGTCATCGAGATGTCGACGTGCTGCCCTTTGCCGGTTTTCTCCCGCGCCAGCAGCGCCAGCGTGATCCCCAGGGCGGCCTGCATGCTGCCCCCAGAGTAATCGCCGATCAGGTTGAAGGTCATCACCGGCGGCCCGCCGCGGGGACCGATCATGCTCTGGGCACCGGCGACCGACATGTAATTTATATCGTGGCCGGGGAGCTGGGCGTAGGGGCCGTCCTGCCCGTAGCCGGTGATCGAACACAGGATTACCCCGGGGTTTATCTTGCTGATGGTATCATAGTCCACGCCCAAGCGCTTCAATACACCGGGGCGGAATTCCTCGACGACGACATCGGCGTCCTTCATCAGCTTATAGAATACATCGCGTGCCTGGTCCATCTTCAGGTTCAGCACGATGCTGCGTTTGTTCCGTCCTTCGGGGTTGAACACCCGCCTCCGCTCCGCAACCTCATCCCCCGTCGACTCTATCGTCATGGAGGCGCGTCCGCCGCCGGCATCAATTTTAATCACCTCGGCACCCATGTCCGCCAGCATCATGGTGCAATAGGGGCCCGGCCCCAGGCGAGTAAGGTCGATAATCTTGATCCCATCCAGTGCCATGGTCATACTGATTTCCTCCTTCTACTATGTGTGATTTTAAACGCAATCCTTAGAATCTTAATGGAGCGCTTTACGAATTGTCAACGGCCTCTCGAACGAGTTCCTTTTTCAGCGCCTCCAGCCTCTCCCTGAACGAGGCGGAGAAGTCGCGGTAAACCGCGCCCCATGTTTCGCTCGCCGCCATGTTCATCTCCCCCACGGCGCTGCCCGATATCCTCAACCGGTGGAGCAGCCCCCTCTCCTCACCCTCGACCCCTTCCTTCTCACTGTTGTACTTGTGTTGGAGCTCCTCCCCGAATTCTTTAAATAGGCCCACCATACTATCGATTATCCCGGCGATTATACCGTTGAACCCGCCGGCGTCGCTTTCGCCGGCTAAGGCAAGCACTCCCTTCATCGCCCTCTCCGCCGTCTCATAGCTGGTTAGATCTATCGATTCGACCAGCCTGACCAGCGCAGCCCGGCTGATGATATCGCCTTCGTCACCGACATGCTTGTTGACCTCCTCCCTGAACAGGTTCTCATGCCCGTGCTCCAGGTACCGCTCGGCGATGGCACGGCCAGCGGGGGTGTACTCCGCTTCCCTCCGCTCCCGCATCTCCTCGGGTGAGAGCTTCCCCACCTGCTCCACCCGTTCCATCGCCCGGTCAAAAGCGCTCTTTAACTCATCCATTTCAACCTCCGCTGCACCTGCTTATCCATAACCTGTCCCGTTGCGGCTGGCTAAATCGCGGCGTATAAATTATACTATTCCCCGGCATCGCTAGCAAAGATGCTTGTATCACGTTAAACGATGAGACTGCTTGAGAATCTGCACTGCTATATCTGGCAGGGGAAGGGCAATAACTGCAACAGCTACCTCTTCGCCAACGTCCTCAGGGGCGACCGGCCTCACGTAATGGTCGACCCCGGGCAGGTGATGAACGAGTTCAAAGAGCCCTGCCTCGATGTGCTGCTGAGGGGACTGGACAAGGACAACATCCAGCCCGAGGACATCGGCCTGATAATAAGCACACATGCCCATTACGACCACTTCGGCGCCAGCCAGACGCTGGTGGCAAAGAGCAGGTCGAAAGGCGGAAAGCCGAAACAGACCCTGCTCACCATCCACGAAGCGGAGGCGGATTACCTGAAGCTGGCCACGGAATACATGGCAAATATCCCGGGCATGGCGGTCCAGCATTCATGGTTCGAGCCGAACTTCTACTTAAAGGAGGGCGAACTCAATCTGGGCAAGGGTGAGAGCAGGATTAACCTCCAGGTTATACTTACCCCGGGTCATACACCCGGCTCCATAAGCCTGTACTGGTCCGATAAAAAGGTGCTGATCACCGGTGATCTGCTGTTTTACGGCGGCGTGGGCCGGACCGATTTCGGCGGCGACGGCAAGCAGCTCAAGCAGAGCATCGAGAGGCTTTCGCAGCTGGATGTGGAGTACGTTCTCCCCGGGCATAGCACCGAGCTCGGCGCTATCATCGAGGGTAGAGATGCGGTCAAGCAGAACTTCGCTGCGGTGAGATTAAATTATTTCCCCATGCTATAATGATGGGGCTACGGCTGGAGCGATATGGACGAGATAATACTCAACAAAGAGCCCGAGTTGAACAATCCTTACATGGTGGCAGCATGGCCCGGAATGGGGGGCGTGGCCATCATCGCCGCGCGCTACCTCGCCGAGAAGCTGGATGCAGAGGATCTCGGCAGCATCTCACCACAGGGTTTCTTCGATATCGGAGGAGTGCTTATCGAGAACAACGTGGTTCAGGACATCAGCTTCCCGGAGAACAGCCTGTACCTGGTACGGGACAAGGGGGAGAGGGACTGGATAATCTTTATCGGCGAGGCGCAGCCGATGTCCAATGCCTACAAGATGGCGAATGTCCTGCTGGATGTGGCACAGAAATTCAACGTGCAGCGCCTGTACACCTTCGCCGCGGCCCCCACCCACATCTACCACACCAAGCAGCCGCGGGTCCTCGGGGCGGTCACCAGCCATGACCTGCTCCCCGAGCCGTCGATCTATGATATAACGCCTCTACGTGAAGGGAGCATCAGCGGCCTGAACGGCCTCATGCTCGGAGTGGCCAAGCAAAGGGGTGTGGAGGGTATATGCCTGCTGGGCGAGATACCGATCTACACTACCAACGTCGCCAATCCCCGATCGTCGGCAGCGGTTATCCAGGTGCTGTCTAAGATGACCGGGCTGGAGATCGACATGGCCGATATCGAGAAGTGGGCACAGCAGACGGACACACAGGTCGAGGAGAAGATAAACCAGCTCAAGGAGTCTTTCGGAGAGGAGTCCCAAGGGCTGATCGAATACTTCGACCATCTAGCTGAGCAGACCAGCTCCGACGACATTCAGCAGGGATACCCTGCAGAGGATCTTCACCGGGATATAGAGCGGTTCTTAAAGGACCAGGGCGAGCACAAGGAGGAACACTAGCGCCCGGATATATACCCGTTCTCTCTGAACCAGTTTATCGCTTTTTCGACCGTTTTCCTAATAGGCGTCTGTGGCATCCCCAATTCATTGACCGCCTTAGAACAGTCGAAGAATGCGTACTTACTCCCTAATCTTACCATTGGAGCGGTCAGCACCGGCGGCTTCTTCGTAATACCAGAGGCGAACTGGTAGAGGTATCCTAGCATGACCGCCATAGCGGCAGGGAACTTAATCTTCGTCGGTTCAACACCGGCAACACTCCCAATCAGTCTATAGTAGTCGCCAACCGACATGTTTTCATTGCCGAGGATGTACCTGCCACCGACCTTGCCCTTCTGCGCAGCCAGGATATGGCCCCTGGCCACGTCCTCAACATCTACAAAATTTAACCCTCCGTCGATATACCCTGGCATCCTATTGGTGACGATATCTATTATCATCTGGCCTGAAGGCGTCGGTTTTATATCACGCACGCCTATAACCTCGGCCGGATTTACAACCACCACCGGAAGGTCTCTCTCAAAGAACTTGCGGGCTTCGATCTCCGCAAGGTACTTCGATCTGGAGTAGTGGTCACCGGTATCCCACAGGTTATACTCCACATCCTCGTTGGCCGGCTTATCCGCGCCGTAAAAGCCCACAGCTATAATGCTGCTTGTATAAACACATTTCTCCACACCCTGCTCAAGAGCAGCCCCCAGGACGGTCTTTGTGCCCTCTACGTTTACATCGTAGAATGCCTTGCTATCCGGCAACCAGAAGGAATAGATGGCAGCAGTGTGAAACAGGGTGTCGCAGCCCGCAAGAGCTTTTTTCACAGATTCGCCGTCGCGGATATCTCCGTACGCCTTCTCGATTTCGAGACCGTCTATGTTCCGTGTGTCGCTTTTCTCCCGAACGAGCACACGTACATCCGCCCCCTCCTTTAACAACTCCCTGACTACGCTGGAACCGATAAACCCAGTAGCCCCTGTAACTAACGCCTTCATCTGCCCTCCTTTCACCTACATTATCGTGAAACTTCAAACGCCAAGAAGTACGCAGAATTATAACAAAAGAAGTTATAAAAAGAAATAAGCGGGTTCTACGACGGTCTATCAATCCTAAGGGGTCTATGTTAACACCTATATATAACGTCGACAGGCAAATGACGTCAAAACCGCTTATCCAGAATCCTGCCCCCACTCCTGTGTCACCTCACAGGTCATATCCTTAACCTCGACCTCATCGGGAAGCGGCCGCCCCAGCCAGTCGCGGTAGAATGTATCGAGATCGGGCAGGGCGTCGAAGATGACCGGACAGCCCACCGGCACCGCCTCCACCATGAGCAGGCTGCCACAGCCCGGGCAGTAATATTCCCGCACTTCACAGAGCTCGGGATTTGGGCAGCGCAGGCCGGGATACACCTCCTCCAGCTTTTCCCTATCGTTGCGGACATAGACCACCGCCTGCAGCTTCCAGTTCCGGCGCCAGTCACCGAACTCGTGCCCGCAGTCGCACTTCACCACACGCTCATCACTCTTCTGAACGATAAAGAGGTGTTCACCCAGGGGCATCAGGATACGCTCCGTCCATGAGACGCGCTCCTGCAGTATCTCGATATACTTATCGAAGCGGTCGTCGTCCTTGGGATTGCTCATGATCTCCTTTACCTTATCCCAAGGCAACCTGCCGTCGAACAGGTCTTTGAGGTCTTCTGTATCGTATGAAATCGACATCACCACACCTCAAAATACGAAATCATCGGGGAGGGCCCAGAAACCCCTGTATTCCTTGGCGAACGTCTCGCTCAACTTCATGCTGCTCTGGTACATCTCCAGTATCAATGGGTGCATATCACGAGAGACTATCTTCTGGCGGCTATCCTTCCACCAATCTTTGACCGGGACCGCGCGCGATAGACGTTGCTTGCGCCTGGACTGGCGCAGCTTGGCGGTCTCAGCCTCATCCACCGTCCACTCTTTGGTCCCTTCATCGTAGCTGGCCTTGACACAGTAAACATTGCTGGCCTGCCACTCGGTGGTAAGACCACTATCCAGGTCAGCCTTGATCCATGCCGGGTCCCTCTCGATGGGATCGCCCAGCCCTCCAGCTGCAGCCGAGCTGGAGATGAGGAGATCGCCCTCAAATATCTCCGTCGGCACCGGCAGCAGGCCGCAATCGGTGACATTGCCGGGGAACCGTTCCTCCAGATCCGCCGGATTGCCCACCTCCTGAAGCAGCGGCTGCCTGTTATCCATCAATCCCTGGAGGTTGTCATGGCGCAGCAGCAGCGTATTACGTCTGCCACCGGGGTATCCGCCGAACTGGCCGAGGTTAGGGATGATGAAATCCGAAGCGGTCCCGATAGCCCCGCTGCCAACCAGCTGCTGTGAGCGGTGAATCATGCATATCTGCGGCACCGCCAGACCGGAGCGGAACCTGCCGTAACCCACGGAATAGGGTTCTAGACGTCGTGTTAAATCCATCTGGGGAACGAACATCTCCCATACCTCTAGATTGCCCAAGTCAACTTCAGGGGTTGCCAGCCACCCCCCGCAATCGACGCCGTCGCACACCCCGCAGGCACCGGGGCCGAAGTTGCCCGTGCCCGCTGCCAGCAGCGGGCGCTTGACCCCCATCTGATCGTAGCCAGCCATCTGCCAGCCGGCCGAAGAGCGGTAGTTGAACGTTTCTTCCCTGAAGCCGCGAAGATAGTAGGCCATACCCAGCATGTGCATCCACATTCCGAATATGTCCAGCAGGGGGGCCCAAGGGGTGGAGGTGGCCAGCTTCCTGATCTGGGTCGGGTTGAGCAGGGAATCCTCGGCTAGGCCTTTAACGTCGATGGGGAGCAGCGACCCCAGATTTCCTCGCCCGTCATAGGACAGCGTCTGCACAGTGACTATAGACACACCGCCCCAGACCGCCTGTGGGGTGCCGTTGAACGGGTGCCATCCCCATTCACCGACCCCCTCGAAATCGAGCACCAGGCGCCCCGAGGGCAGGATATCCATCTGCATAGGAATGAGGCGTATCGTGTCTCGCCTGGCGGGAACCCATGCCACCGGCTGATTTGCCATCGGAAACTCGGCGGTCACCACGTTGCGGTAGCGGCCGGGAGCCATCCGCTGCCGGATGCGGACCAGCTGGTTACACCGCTCCTCCTCTATCAGCTCCCGTATCGCCCTCTTATAATAGTCGATCCCGAATTCGCCGATTATGCGCTTGATTTCCTCCCGTACCCGGATGTTGGCCGCCATCGCCCCCTTGCGATCCAGCAGGAAGATGTCCGACATATCCAGGCTGAGCTCTATCTTGTGCTCGAAGTCGCGGTTAAGCTTATCGTTAGAGCCTATCCGCTCGCAGCAGAACTTGAGCCCGTCCGTGCCCCGCTCCACATTGGCGGTGGGCATGCACCCGGGGCTTACCGCACCCACATCCATCTCCATAATCACCGTGGACACCCAGCCAACCAACTCCCCCTCCCAGAAGATGGGCAGCATGTCGTACACATCCGCAGCGTGCATGCCCGATATTACCGGATCGTTGGCGATGAAGAAATCGCCGTCGTTTATCCCCACCTCCTCCTCGTAATTCTTATTGATCATCCACTGTATATTGTCACCCATGAGCCTGATGTGTACCTGAATGCCGGTGGACTGGGCGATGTTATCCCCCTCGGGGGTGTAGAGGCCGAGGCACAGCTCGGCCACCTCGCGAACGAATGGGGAGCCGGATACCATCCGGGTGGTCTCCCTGCCGGCTATCAGCGACGCCATTAACCGGGAGTGAAAAAGCTCGCCCCTGATAGGGTCCTGCTTCAACAGGTGGGGCTCGGTGATACCGGCGTAGCAGCCCGTCTCCCGGTACAGCTTCTCATTCTCCTCCAGCATCTGCTTGAGGGTCTTGCCGTTCTCCCCGATGCCTTTATGCATGTGCGCCTCCACTATCAGTGAGCCACAGCAGCGACCATTCATCCATCCGCGCCCGTTTCCCCGGCGGGATGAAGAAGGTGGTGGCTGGAGCCTCGACCACGGCTATCCCCTCGATCTCGTTCCCTGGACTGATACTGTCCATGTCGTAGATGGGGGTCTTGTGCCACCCCCCATCTATGTAGACCTCTCTCTCCCCCTTGAAAGCCTCTTGCGGTGGCTTCTTCCCCTCCAGTGGCCGCTTGATTAGCTTGGGCTTGACCTTGGGAATAGTGGCGGTAAGCCCCAGCTCCATGATCTGGTACCCCGCCTGGGGATGCTTGGCCACGCCGGCATATACTCTCTCATAGAGGTCCTCGAAGGCAGCCAGCAGTTTGTCCATATCCTCGACGCTGTCTATGCGGGACACCGGCGACGGCACCTCGATGTCATCCATCTGGCTGCCGTAGCGTACATAGGCGATGCGGCGTACCTCGGCCTGCTCCCAAGGCAGGCCCTCCTCAGCGAAATCAGCCTGGGCCAGCCTCTCCAGCTCCTCCCAGCCGGGGTTAAGCATCATCTGTCCCATCATCAATTTAAAGCTATCGTCGGCCCCCGCCTGAATCACCACCGCAGTGGACTTCTGGTAGCGATGGCTGATGTCCACTGCAGCACAGCCGAAGGAAGAGAAGGCCGCCGCCCACGGCATGGTAGCCACCCCCTTGAAAGGTAGGCCTTCGGTGTAGCCGGCGACGTGCATCGGGCCAGCCCCGCCGTAGCACAGGAGGTGATAGTCCGCCGGGGAGAAGCCCCGGGCATAGAGCACCGCCCTGATGTGCTCCTTCATAGAGCTGTTAATGAGCTTGTACACCCCTTCCGCCAGGTAGTAGGGATCGACGCCGAGGACATCGGCGCACTTCTCCTTGATGGCGTCAAGGGCCTTCTCCTTGTTCAACTTAAGCTTGCCTCCGAGGTAGTTATCCGGATTTAAAATCCCCATTATGAGGCAGCAATCCATCACGGTGGGCACCTCGTTACCCATATCGTAGCACACCGGTCCCGGGTCGGCCCCGGCGCTATCCGGGCCCAGCGTAATACGCTTGGTGATAGGATCTATGGTAACGAACATCCCGGTGCCCGCGCCGGTAGTATCCATGAGCAGGGTGGGGATGTTGTACATCCTGCGGTTGATGACCACCTCCCGCACCATGACCGGCTCGCCACCCATAATGAGGCCGACGTCGAAGCTGGTGCCGCCCATGTCAGAGCAGACCCAGTTGCCTATCCCCATCTCCTTTACCAGATAACGGGCCCCGAGCAGACCGCCGATGGGCCCGGAGAAGCACCCTTCGTGAATCCGGGGGTAGCGGATGTTGGTCACCCCCCCATGGGCCAGCACTATCTGAAGGGGATAGCGGTAGCCACTGTCTTTGAGCCTGCGCTCGATGTTGAGCAACTGCTCGCGGCCGGGCTCGGCGGCGTAGGCATGGAGCACCAGCGTGTTGAGCCGGGGCTGCTCCCTGGTGATAGGACAGAGCTGGTGAGAGAGGTACACCGGCACCTGCCGACCGCGCCGCTGCATCACCTCAGCGGCGATCTCTGCCACCCTCAACTCGTGCGCCGGGTTCAGGTATGAGTACAACAGGCAGACGGCGATGGCGTCCACCCCCTCGTCAAGGAGCTCCTCCACGCCCTGTGAAACCTCATGTTCATACAGGGGGATGGCCTCCATAGTAAACATATCTATGCGGCCGGTTACACCCTTGACCAGCCGGCGGGGCACCAGCGGCCGGTTGTGGTGGTGCGTTACGTGGTGCAGAACGTCCTGATACCCGTACCCGGCCCACGTCTGGCAGCTCCGTTCATGGATAAAAACGTCCTCATCGCCACGCTGGGTGATGACCCCCACCTTCCTGCCGGTCGCAGTGAGGAGGGCGTTCATCATGGCGGTGCCACTGTAGACCATGGCCTCGACGCCGGGTAAGATTTCACCGGCTTTTTTCTCGAAATCGATGCCCCACAACTCGAAGGCGTCACACAGCGATTCGTAAAATCCTAGGGATTGATCTTGCGGAGTTGTGGCCGCCTTGCCGATGGCGAAGTTGCCCTCGGTGTCGACCACAATCATGTCGGTCATGGTACCGCCGGCGTCGCTGGCGATTATCTGCACCTTTTTATCCATGCCGTCTCCTGCAATACACGCCCGAAATATCTTACCATCTCCAACCCCGTATGTCAATTTGCGCTACTACTGATTAATATTAGTTATAAATATATAATTTTATACCTCGACCCGACTAACAGATGTCGGCACGGTTTGACACGGGCGGTCGAACGCAAATATAATTCTGGCTAGCGAACTAACCGACCGAAAGGGGAAAAACGATATGGGAAAGGTGGACATAAAGATCCTGGGGCTGTCCGCGACGCCGGTCAAGGACGGCAACTGCGATACCTACGTTCAGGAGTGCCTCAAGGCCGCTGCAGAGATGTCCGGCGATCTGGGCAAGGTGGAGACCGAATTTATTACCCTGGCGGGCAAGGACATCGCCATGTGCACCAACTGCCAGTGGTGCATCCAGAACAAGCAGCCGTGCAAGGTTAAGGACGATGCCCAGGAGATATTCGAGCGCATAATCGCTGCCGACGGCCTCATATTCGGCGCGCCGGCGTGGGGGCTGACGCTGTCTCCACCGCTGACGATCTTGTGGTCCCGGGTACGCTACTATGCCATATTCACCCAGGCGCTCAAGAACAAGGTAACCGGCTACCTCACCGTCGGCTTCTTCGGCCTCGGCTTCGACGCCTGCCTGGACCAGATGGAGAACCTGATGAAGCGGATGATGATACCGGTGGCCCGCGGCTGGGCGGTAACCAGCACCATATACCAGGGCGACCGCCCGCGGTACTTGGAGCACGGCGTCCTCGACGACAAGCGCGGCATGATCATGGCGCAGCAGGCAGGGGTGCGGGTGGCGGAGATAACCCGGATGATTAAATACGCCACCGAGCAGGGGGTAGTGCTGCCCGACGAATACAAGACCACTGTGTTCGGCGGGCACTGGGAGAAGAAAAGGAAGAAGATATATAAAGACGGCGTGTGGAGGGAAGAGGGAAGTGGGGAATAGGGCCCACCGCGAGGTCAGCGCCGCTGAGGCCATCGCCGCCATCGATCCGGGCGGCATGGTGTTCATCGAGGGGACCTGCGGCGAGCCGCGCACTCTGGTGGACGCGCTGGTCGATGATAAAAAGCGGCTGAAAGGCACCCATTTGCTGGACAGCAGGGTCATCCCCGGCTCGCCTTACGCTTCTCTTACCGATTATTTCCACATCGTAACCATGCACGTCAGCCCCGACCTCCGGGAAGGGGTGCAGAACGGCACGGTCGACTTCCTGCCGGTCAGCCTTACCCAGACCCCCTCCCTGTTCACCACCACCGTCCCCCTCGACGTCGCGCTGGTGCATGTGTCGCCGCCGGACGAAAAGGGCTACTGTAGCTTCGGGGCGGTGCCCGGATTCAACCGTGATGCGGCCCTCAACGCCGGGCTGGTTATCGCCCAGGTGAACCAGCAGATGCCGTACACCTATGGTGACAGCCTGATCCACGTGAGCGACATCGACTATATGGTAGAGGTGTCGCGCCCGGTACAGCCCTGGCCCGAGCCCAGGATCGGCGAAGAGGAGAAGGCGGTGGCCAAGGTCGTCATCGAGCGAATCAATGACGGGGACACGCTGTGCATCGGCGTGGGGGCCATCCCCGAGGCGCTGATAGAGTTGCTGCACCATCGACGCCATCTGGGGCTGCACACCGGCATGATAATCGACGGTGTTGTCGACCTCATGGAAAGCGGCGTGGTGACCAATGAACGTAAGGCGATCGACAGGGGCAAGACGGTCAGCGGGGCGGCGGCGGGCACCGATAAGCTGTTCCGCTTCATCCACCGCAACCCGCAGGTGGAGATGTACCCCTACACCTATACCCACGACGC
Organism: uncultured Dehalococcoidales bacterium; assembly: GCA_964448395.1. Taxonomy (GTDB): domain Bacteria; phylum Chloroflexota; class Dehalococcoidia; order E44-bin15; family E44-bin15; genus CAYUWM01. The sequence continues at coordinate 436 of CAYUWM010000035.1, read as the reverse complement.
CAACAACATCCGCCGGTTCGACAACTTCATCACCATCGTCTCCGCGATAGAGATCGACCTCAGCGGGCAGGTGAACGCGGAGACGGTAAAAGGGGTGCAGATAAGCGCCGTCGGCGGTCAGGCGGAGTGGCTCAGGGGAGCGGCGGCGGCCCCCAACGGACGCTCGATCATCGCCTTCACCTCATCGATACGTGGCAAGACATCACACATCTCCCGCATATTACCGCGGCTGGGCGAGGGGACCATCACCAGCGTGCCCCGCTACGACGTCGACTGCGTGGCCACCGAGCACGGCATTGCCGAACTGAAGGGCAAAACGCTGTCCCAGCGGGCCGAGGCGCTGATATCCATCGCCCACCCTGAGTTCCGCGAAGAGCTTCAAAAAGCCCGGCGCGGGATAAAATAAGTTCGTGCTGGCGAAGGTAACACTTAACAA
>CAYUWM010000034.1:0-19360 GCA_964448395.1 uncultured Dehalococcoidales bacterium | reverse complement strand
AGTAGGTCTCCAGCGTCACGTTCATCCCCGGCGCGTCGGGGAAGTCTATCCACACTTCGACTGTGGCGGTGGGAGTGGGAGTGGGTGTTGTTGGCGTAGGCGACGGGCTGGGCGTTGCCGTGGGACATATGCCGGTGCATGTGGCTGTAGGCGTGGCGGTAGTCGTTAGTGTAGCGGTAGCGGTAGCGGTGGCAGTTGCCGACGCCGTAGGCGTTGGCGTTGGATCAAGCGTGTAATCCCCTATACGCGCCGTGCCGTACCAGGAGTTGCCCGCATCACTGCATGCCACCACGAACTTCGTATCAGATAAGGCGACGGCTGAAATGTAATGGGTTTCTTGCCACTTGAACACGTGCTCTGAGCCGTAGGTGATGGCGCTGCCGGATACAGCCCCTATGCGAGCCGTGCCTCGATTTAAGTTGCCCCCATCATCGTATGCCACCACGAACTTGCTGCTGGAGAGGGCGGCGGCTGAAGTGTAATAGGTTCCTGCCGTGTTGAACACGTACTCCGAGCCGTAGGTGATAGCTCTGCCGGACACAGCCCCGATACACGCCGTGCCTCGATATGAGTTGCCCCCATCACTGTACGCCACCACGAACTGACTGCTGGAGAGGGCGGCAACTGAAATGTCATCGGTTGCTGCCGTGTTGAACACGTATTCCGAGCCGTAGGTGATGGTGGTGCCGGAGACAGTGCCGATTACCGCCGTTCCGTAACCGGAGCCGCCCCAATCACTGTATGCCACCGCGAACTTGGTGCTGGAGAGGGCGGCGGCTGAAATATAGCTAGTAATGCCCGAGTTGAACACATACTCCGAGCCGTAGGTGATGGTGCTGCCGGATACATCCCCTATACGCGCCCCATCATCGTATGCCACCACGAACCTACTGCTGGAGAGGGCGGCGACTGAAATGTCACTTGTTACGGCCGTGTTGAACACGTACTCCGAGCCGTAGGTGATGGTGGTGCCGGACACATCCCCGATTACCGCCGTGCCGTAACCGGAGCTGCCAAAATCCTCGTATGCTACCACGAACTTACTGCTGGAGAGGGCGGCGACTGAAATGTAATAGGTTCCTGCCGTGTTGAACACGTACCCAGAGCCGTAGGAGATAGCGGCGCCGGAGACAGTGCCGATTACCGCCGTGCCGCGATCGGAGTTGCCCCAATCACTGTATGCTACTACAAACTTGGTATCTGAGAGGCCGGCGGCTGAAATGAAAACTGTTTTGGCAGGGTTGAACACGTGCTCCGAGCCGTAGGTGATGGTGCTGCTCCCCGACGGCCTTTCATCAAGCCCGTTTAGGAACGTCACTATCTCCTCAGCGGTTACATCACCGCCGGACGTATCCACAAACTCCTGTATAAGCTGCCTCACGCCATCGCCCGGACCAATGACGCCCGGCGTTTCAACTGTGGCGGCTGCAACATCCGTCGGCACCGCCGCCACCGCCAGCGCAACGGTCGCCAGCCCCAACGCCAGTCTGCGCATCGCTCTGCCTTTCATCATCCTGCATCGCCCCTTTTCGGGGTAGGCTGATTATACCACCGGGACGAACTTATGTCAATCGTAGCTAAATACGGCACAATTGACACTGCACACCCGTTGCTGTAATGTGGAATTAGAAGGCAAAACCTCAACCATGGGCAGATCGATACAGCTGGGCAGGATATTCGGCATCCCCTTCCGGGTGGACTTCAGCTGGTTCTTCATCTTCATCTTCATCACCCTGATGCTCTCGATGTACATCTTCCCCGGCAGCTACGGCGGCTGGCCCACGGGGGCCTACTGGGGCGTGGGCATCGCCACCAGCCTGCTGTTCTTCGCCTCGGTGGTGGCCCACGAGCTGTCGCACAGCCTGGTGGGCCGCCGGTACGGCATACCGATCAAGAGCATCACCCTGTTCTTCTTCGGCGGGGTGGCCCACATCGGCAGGGAGGCCCAGGAGCCCGGCATCGAGTTCAAGATGGCCATCGCCGGGCCGCTGTGCAGCCTGGTGCTGGGGGTGCTGTTCTACACCCTGTACCTGCTGCTGGGCCCGCTCAGCGAGTATGCGGCGGGGCTGACGTTCTGGCTGGCGTACATCAACGGCGTCCTCGCCGCGTTCAACATGATACCCGGCTTCCCCCTCGACGGCGGGCGGGTGCTGCGGGCCATACTGTGGAAGGTCAAGGGAGACTACCTGCGGGCGTCGCGTATCGCCACCCGGGCGGGCTACGGCGTATCGTTCGCGTTCATCATCGGCGGCTTCCTCATCTTCATCCTGCTGGGGGGATGGAACGGCCTGTGGCTCATACTCCTCGGCTTCTTCCTCAACTCCGCCGCCCGCTCCAGCTACCAGCAGACCCTGATACGAGAGGCGCTCAAGGGGTACACCGCGCAGAACGTGATGGTGGCCGATTTCCCCCGCATACCGCGGCAGCTCACCATCAGCCAGATGGCGGACGGGCCGCTGCGCACCGTATCGGGGCGGGTGCTGCTGGTCACCGACGGGGACAAGGTGGAGGGCACGCTGACGCTGGGGCAGCTCAGGGGCGTGCCCCGCAACCGGTGGGACCTAACCACCGCCGGTCAGGTGATGACGCCGGTGGAGGAGCTGAAGGCGATATCGCCCGCTACGGAAGCCCTCACCATCCTCGAGGGGATGGAGTCGGAGGGCCTGGACGTGGTGGCAGTGGTCAGCGAGGGGCGTGTGGCGGGCATGGTGCTGCGGGAGGACCTGATCCGGTTCGGAAACAGGCTGGGCAGCCTCAAGGGGTAGTCAACGCTCTCTGTCACCGAGCGATTATCGATTAACTCCAACGATGCCGAGGCGGCGTTTCAAAAGACTGGAAATGCTCCCTTCATAGGTTTATAATAACCGCCATGAGCCGCGATTTAGACATCGAGATGCTGAAGGAGACCGCGGTCGACGAGGTGGACTCCCGCCGCAAGGAGCTCACTGAGCTCAGCCTGCAGATTCACCATAACCCCGAGATCGGCTTCCAGGAGTTCCAGGCGTGCGGATGGCTGACGGAATACCTGGAGCGCTACGACTTCAAGGTGGAGCGGGGTGTCTGCCAACTCGATACCGCGTTCCGCGGGACCTACGGCGAGGGGGAGCCGGCCATCGCCCTGCTGGCGGAATACGATGCCCTGCCCGGGCTGGGCCACGCCTGCGGCCACAACATCATCTGCACCGCTGCGGTGGGCGCCGCGGTGGCGGTCAGGGGGGCGGTGGACGAGAGGGGCGGCAGCGTTGTGGTCATCGGCACCCCCGCCGAGGAGATGTACGGCGGCAAGATCATCATGGCGGAGCGCGGCGCGTTCACCGATATTGATGCCGCCATGATCGTGCACCCCAGCGTGGCGGACGTGGCCGATATCCAGGCGCTGGCCTGCATCGGGCTGGAGGTCGAGTTCAGCGGCAAGGCAGCCCACGCCGCCGCCTTCCCCCAGGAAGGGGTGAACGCCCTAGAGGCGATGATCCTGGCATTCAACGGAATAAACGCCCTGCGCCAGCACATCCGCGAGGGTGCCCGCATCCACGGCATCATCACCCACGGGGGCGAGGCGCCCAACGTCGTGCCCGCCCGCAGCGCCGGCAGCTTCCTGGTGCGCGCCGAGGACGACGGCTACCTCGAAGAGCTGAAAGGCAAGGTGCTGAACTGCTTCACCGCGGCATCGGTGGCCACCGGCGCCAAGCTGGACTACAGGTGGACCACATACTACGCCCCGCTCAACACCAACGCCGTATTGATAGAGGCGTTCTCCCAGAACATGAATTCCCTGGGACGCCATCTGGCCCCGTCAAGGGGAGCGGCCCTCGGCTCCAGCGACGTGGGAAACGTGAGCATGCTGGTGCCCACCATCCATCCCATGGTCGCCATCGCCCCGCCGCAGGTCTCGGTGCACTCGCCCGAGTTCGCCGACGCCGCGGCGTCGGAGGATGGTATGCGCGGGCTGCTCGACGGAGCCAAGGCGCTGGCGATGACCACGGTGGACCTGATCTCCAGGCCGGGTCTCATGGCCCGGGTTAAACAGAAATTCCTTACAACCGGATAAGCGAGAAGTGAGCTTTTGAAATGAAGGTAGCGCTGGACGCCATGGGTGGTGAATACGCCCCGGGGGCAGTGGTGCAGGGAGCCATAGCCGCCGCCCGGCAGCAGAAGGTGCAGGTGGTGCTGGTAGGCCAGCGGAATGCCATCGAGGCGGAGCTGGCGAAGCACAACTACAAGCTGGATATTGTCGATGCCAGCGAGGCGATCGGCCTCGGCGAGAACCCCCGCGAGGCGCTGCGAAATAAAAGGGACTCGTCGATAGCGGTGGGCTTGAACCTGGTGAAGGAAGGCCGTGCCGACGCCTTCGTATCGGCGGGCAATACCGGGGCGGTGATGGCGGCCGCTTCGTTCATCCTCAAGAGGATCAAGGGGGTCGAGCGCCCCGCACTGGGAGCCCTGGTTGTATTCCCGTGGCATTCCGTGCTGCTCCTCGACGTCGGCGCCAACGCGGACTGCAAGCCGACCCACCTGGTGCAGTTCGCCCAGATGGGCAATGTGTATATGAAGAAGCTATACGGCATCGACCGTCCCAAGATCGGCCTTCTCTCAAACGGGGAGGAGGATTCCAAGGGGAACCTGCTGACCCGTGAGACCCATGCTCTGTTGAAAGGCACCAGCCTCAACTTCATCGGGAATGTGGAAGGAAACGACATCCCCAGAAATACGGCGGACGTGATAGTATCCGACGGCTTCACCGGCAATGTGGTGCTCAAGACCGGCGAAGGGGTGGGGGAGATGGTGGTGCAGTCGCTGCGCGAGGCGATAACGCGCCGTCCCCACATCAAGCTGATCGGTTTCCTGTTGAAGAGCACCCTTAGAGGCGCGATCCAGACGCTGGACTCCGCCGAGCACGGGGGGGCGCCCCTGCTGGGGGTCAACGGGAACGTGATCATCGCCCACGGCCACAGCGAGGCCAGGGCTATCATGAACGCCGTCTTCCTCGCCAGAAAAGCGGCGGAGCAGGGGGTGGTGGAGGCGATAAAGACGGTCACCAGCTGAAGGAAAGGAGCAACATGGAGAAACCTGTAGAGGTAGACGACAGGACCTTCGAGGAGAAGGTGATAAACCAGAAGACGCCGGTGCTGGTGGACTTCTGGGCCCCGTGGTGCGGCCCCTGCCGCGCCATAGCCCCGATACTCGATGAGCTGGCAGAGGAGTACAAGGGCAAGATGACCATAGCCCGGCTCAACGTCGACGAGGCCCCCCAGAGCGCCAGCAAGTACGGCATCTCCGCGATACCCACCATGCTCCTGTTCAAGGAGGGCAAGCCGGTCAGCCAGCTCGTCGGCTTCAGGCCCAAGCCCGAGCTGAAGAAGGCACTGGATGAAAATCTCGCCTAGAATCGATGGCGAGCGCTATTTACGATACAGCCGGGAGCGGAGACGCAAACTATGAGCAGTGTTTATGATGTGATCATCATCGGCGGGGGGCCGGCAGGGTTGAGCGCCGGCCTCTACACCTCGAGGGCGGGGTTGAAAACCATGCTCGTCGAGAAAGCCATGATCGGCGGGCAGATCACCAACGCCGAGCTGGTGGAGAACTACCCCGGCTTCCCCGACGGTATATCGGGTTTCGACCTCGGCGACAGCATCCACCGCCAGGCTACCAAGTTCGGCCTGGAGACCGTCTCCGCCGACGTGACCGGGGTCGAGCTCGGCGGGAGCGATAAGCTGATCAAGACCGGCGAGGGCGATTACACGGCGCGGGCGGTGATCATAGCCGGGGGCGCGGCGCTACAGCGGCTCGGCGTACCCAGAGAGGAGGAGCTGACCGGTAAGGGGGTCTCCTACTGCGCCACCTGCGACGGCGCCTTCTTCAGGGACAAGGCCGTGGCCGTCATCGGCGGCGGAGACTCGGCGGTGGAGGAAGCCATGCTGCTCACCAGATTCGTCTCCAAAGTGATCGTGATACACCGCCGCGACCAGCTGCGCGCCTCCAAGATCGCGCAGCAGCGGGCACTGGCCAACGACAAGATAGATTTCATGTGGGACACGGTGGTCGACGGCATCACCGGCGACGACCGGGTCACCGGCCTCGAGGTGCGAAACGTTAAGACGAACGAGAAATCGACCATCGAGGTGGCGGCGGCGTTTATATACGTGGGACAGAAGCCCAACACTGGCTACCTGAAGGGGATCATCCCCCTGGATGAAGAGGGTCGCATCATCACCAACGAGCGGATGGAGACCGAGGTCAGCGGCGTGTTCGCCGCTGGCGACATCCGCAAGCACTCGGCTCGGCAGGCGATCACCGCCGCCGGCGACGGGGCTACAGCGGCCTTGTCCGCGGAGAGGTACCTCAGCCAGCAGGGCTAGAGCCAGCCTTGCCGACCGACTAATGTTACATTGACTACGACTGTCCCCGCGACCTCTTCAACTTCTCGGTCAGCATCGGCACCACCTTGAACAGGTCGCCGACGATTCCGTAGGTAGCCACCTCGAAGATGGGCGCGCCGGGGTCTTCGTTGATGGCGACGATGACATCCGCGGTCTGCATGCCGGCCAGGTGCTGCACCGCCCCCGAAATGCCGCAGGCGATATACAATCTGGGGCACACTGTCTTGCCCGTCTGGCCCACCTGATGCGAATACGGTATCCAGCCGTCGTCCACCGGCGGGCGCGATGAGGCCAGCGCCGCCCCCAGGGTGTCCGCCAGCTCCTTCACTATAGCGAAGTTCTCCGGCTTCCCCAGCCCGCGGCCGCCAGACACGATTATATCGGCGTCACCCAGGTTGACCTTATCCGTCAGGTCCTCGACGAAATCGATAAGCTTCGTTCTCGCGGTGACCGACTCTTTGTTGAAATCCACCTTGACTATCTCGCCGCGCCGGCCTGCTTCCGGTTTCGATTTCTTGAATACATGGGGTCGGACGGTGGCCATCTGCGGCCGCTTCGCCTGGCACTCGATGGTGGCCATTACGTTGCCGCCGAAGGTGGGACGCGTCTGCTGCAGCAGTCTACTCTGGGGGTCGATATCGAGGCCGGTGCAGTCGGCGGTAAGCCCGGTGTACAGGATGGATGCCACCCTGGGGATGAACGAACGGCCCATGGCGGTGGCGCCGGCGAGCAGTATCTCCGGTTTATGCTTGCGGACCAGGTCGACCAGCGCCCCGGCGTAGTAATCCTCCTGATGGTCCGCCAGAGCCGGATGGTCCATCAGGTAAACCCTGTCGGCGCCGTAATCGATAAGTCCCTGAACATCTTCGACGTTGTGGCCGAGGCATACCGCGCACAGCTCCACCCCCAGCTTATCCGCCAGCCTTCTCCCTTCCGACACCAGCTCATGGGACACGTCCTTGAGCCTGCCGTGCCGCTGTTCGGCGAACACCCACACCCCCCGGAAGCCCTTGCTGACCTCCTGCTTTGCCTCCTCGATGGTGATGGCATCCTCGGGGCATGCTTCCACGCAGGCGCCGCACAGGTTGCACCCTTCCTTGATGTGCGCCTTGTCATCCACCACCTCGATCAGGGCGAAGGGGCAGGCCGGCTCGCAGGAGCCGCACCCGGTGCACTTCTCAAGGTCGATATTTATTCCCAAACTCTCCTCACTAACGCTCGCTAAACTACCAATTATTCGTCATTTTCCGACTTGATCGGGCAATCCAGAACCCAAGCATATCACTGGATCATCCGGTCAAGCCGGATGATGACACAATACATACACGCCACACCCGTCATCGCCCGACTCCCATCATCCACCTGTCATTGCCCGACTTGATCGGGCAATCCAGAGACCAACTCCCCGTAAAAATCTCTCCATTCCGGATTCTCTTTCTCTATCAATTCCAGTTTCCATTTGCGATTGTATTTCTTTAGTCTCTTCTCCCGTTTAATCGCATTCTCTGGATCGCTGAACTGCTCGAAATACACCAACTTGTCAACGCTGTATCTTTTGGTGAAACCCTCGATTACCTTGTTCTTATGCTCCCAAGTCCTCTTTATTAAATCTGAAGTAACCCCGATATACAACGTGCCGTTCCTTCGGCTGGCCAATATGTAAACGTAGTAATTTTTATCCATTTGTCGGGATCATCCGGTCAAGCCGGATGATGACACTACACATACGTACCACACACTTCATCGCCCGACACCCGCCATTCATTCGTTATTGCCCGAAATCCTTCATCTACCCGTCATTGCCCGACTTGTCCCTTTGTCATTGCCCAACTTGATCGGGCAATCCACTGGTTAACTCTCGAATCAATCTACGAGTCCAACCCGACCTGCAATCAAACGATGTCCTCCAGCCGCTCTAGCAGCTGATCCGATTGTTCCTCCAGGCTTCCCTGAAGCATCTCGCTCCTGCGCTCCCTCTTGGGGAAGAACACCTTTACCACGCGGGTGGGTGAGCCGGCGATGCCGGCCTTCTCCTCTTCCACTCCGATATCCGCCGCGGTCCACACCGGTATCTCCGCGGTCTTGGACTTCAGCGTGCCGCGCAGCGACGGCACGCGGGGCACGTTTATCTCCTTCACCACGGTGATCACCGCCGGCAGGCTCATCTCCATGGTCTCGTACCCCTCCTCCACCATCCGCTGCACCCGCATAACACCCTCTGCAACCTCCTCGACCTTGCTCACGTAGGCCACGAAAGGGATACCCAGCATCTCGGAGAGCCCGGGGCCCACCTGGCCGGTGTCCCCGTCCAGCGTCTGCCGTCCGCAGACCACGACATCGTAATCCGCTATCCTGGCGATGGCTTTGGAAAGGACGTAGGAGGTGGCCCAAGTATCGGAGCCGGCGAAGGCGCGGTCACTGAGCAGGATGGCCTCGTCGGCACCTAGGGAGATCGCCTCCCGCAGCGCCGCATCCGCCTGCGGTGGCCCCATGCTGACTACCATTACCCTGCCCCCAAACCTCTCCCTGAGGCGGACGCCTTCCTCCAGCGCATATGTGTCGAAGGGGTTGATGATGCTCTGCACACCCTCACGCACCAGGGTGTTGGTCTGGGGGTCTATCTTGATATCGGTAGTGCCCGGCACCTGCTTTATGCAGACGACGATATTCACCGGCGAAGCGCCTTCCTTTTCAGCAGCTCCAGGGCGATGACATTCCGCAGCACCTGGTTGGTGCCCTCATATATCTGGTTGATCTTGGCGTCCCGCATCATCTTCTCCACCGGGTAGTCGCGCATATAGCCCACGCCACCGAAGACCTGCACCGCATCGGTGGTCACCTTCATCGCCATGTCGGTGGCGAACACCTTGGCCATGGCGCCCTCCTCGGTGAAATCCTTGGCCCCGCTGTCGACGGTCCTGGCCGCAGCATAGACCAGCGCCCTCGCCGCCTCCAGTTCCATCGCCATATTGGCCAGCATATGCTGTACCGCCTGGATCGCCGATACCGGATGCCCGAACTGCTCGCGCTGCTTGGCATAGGCCACCGCCGCCTCCAGCGCCCCCTGAGCCAGCCCTACCGCCAATGCACCGACGCCGGGGCGGGAGGAGTCCAGCGTCTTCATGGTAACGATAAAGCCAGCGCCCTCCCTGCCCAGCATGTTCTCCCCGGGGATGCGGCAATTGTGGAAAACCAGCTCTCTGGTGGCGGAGGCACGGATGCCCAGCTTCTTCTCCTTCTTGCCGAAGGTGAACCCCGGCGTCCCCTTATCTATCACGAACGCGCTGGCGCCGCGTGCGCCCCTCGTCGGGTCGGTGAGGGCGATCACGGTGTATATCTCGGCCTCGCCGCCGCTGGTGATGAACTGCTTGGTGCCGTTAAGCACATACTCGTCGCCTTCCAGAGTGGCCGTCATCCGTATCCCGCCGGCGTCGCTGCCGGCGGTGGATTCCGTTAATCCGAAGGCGGCGAGCTTCGTCCCGGCGGCGATAGCGGGCAGGTATTCCTGCTTCTGCTTGTCGCTGCCATAGAGCAGTATCGGCAGACTCCCCAGGGCATCGGCGGCATAGGTCAGGGCCACACCGCAGCAGGCCCGGCTCAGCTCCTCGACAGTCAGGCACAGCGCGAAACACCCTTCACCCAGCCCGTCATACTGCTCCGGTATGAAGACCCGGAACAGGTCGGCAGCGGCCATGTCCTTGACTATCGCCCACGGGAACTCCTCTTTTTCGTCCAGCTCCGCCCGCACCGGGAGGATCCTCTCCTCCGCTATCTTGCGGGCGATATCTTTAACCAGCTTCTGCTGTTCAGTCAGGAAATACTCCAAGCGCCTGCTCCTTTTTACAGATAAACTGCGGCCAAGACAGCCTGTTCCGTTTCATAAGGGTAACCCAGAATCAGTATAATGTCAAAGACATAACTGGAGAAAGCACTGAACTGCAAGAACCGTGGTTTGGCTGCCTGGGTCATGGTCGGTACTCACGGTGAAGGAACACATGGGGGTTGGATTTACTGTGATGCATCTCGAGAAAGGGGTACCTGTAATCAAGTCTCTTGCGCTCCCGGGACAGCAGCAGCCAAGATGATAAAATTAGATGCAAATACCCGTATCGAAGATGAAATTTAATATACTATGGGAACCAACACTGGCCAAGCGCGATCATTCGCAATAATGCCCCCGGAGACCTGGTCTCCCTGAGCTAAACGCCATTCGGGCCTGACCCCGGCCCGTATTTACAAGCGCAAACCGACAGCCGTCAGGAAAGAGGTAAAAGCCACTCCTGCCCCCTCGCCTACTCGTCCTCTATCCCCAGCTCCTTGATATAATCGATCGCGTCCTGAACCGTCTTTATCTCCTCCGCATCCTTATCCGGTATCCTTATTTGCTTGTCGGAATCACTGAACTCCTCCTCCATAGCCATGATCAACTCCACCAAGTCCAGGGAATCAGCGTTAAGGTCATCCACGAAGGATACGCCGGGCGTCACCTGGCCCTCCTCTGCGCCCAGCTGATCGATGATGATCTTTTTTAACCTGTCGAAAACAGTGGCCACTAGTCACCCCCTTTCGCCACTAGATTGAGCACTGACGCTGCCTAAAACCCCATTAACGAATTTTGGGGAATTATCGCCGCCAAAAGTCTTTGCCAGTTCAACAGCTTCGTTGATCGCTGCCTTAACCGGCACTTTATTATTCAATAAAATCTCGAAGATGGCAAGCCTCAGGATGTTCCTGTCGATGATCGCGATCTGCGACACCGGCCAGGCGGGAGCCCAAGCTTGAATAATGCTATCGATTTTACCCTTGTTTGTCAACACACCCTGGATCAGCTCCCTGGCGAAATCCTCCCCCTCCCGGGGTAAGGCGACTTCACCCACCCGCCACGCCAGAGCCTCATCGGCATCGTGGCCCGCCAGGTCCACCTCGAACAGGACCTGAAGTGCAACGATCCTCGCCTTTCTCCTGATTCCCATCCTGAATTCCTATTTGCCGCGCGTTCACGCCGGTTGTTAATTTACTCTTCTATCCAGGGTAACGTCATGGCTCCCAGCCATAACGCAGCATCACACCATGCCTATTGAATAACTGGTTCTATAGAAAATTCCTCCTGCCAGGTGGGGGTAAAGTACAAACTAGGCACTCATTGCGCTTATCGAGTTCGTATCCTCGACGTTCAGGATCTTAGCGTCCTTGCTAATCCTCTTGATCAGCCCGTTCAATACCTGCCCGGGGCCAATTTCAACGAAGGTATCGACACCCGCGTCCACCATGTACTCCACGCTCTCCTGCCAGTGTACGCAACTGGAAAGCTGTTTTAACAGCTCTTCCTTGAGCTCCTCCGCGGTGTTAGCCGGCTGGGCCGTGCTGTTTACTACGATGGGCACACTGGGGGTATGAAAGTCGAGATTGGAGATCGCCTCAGCCATACCCTCGGTAGCGGGCTGCATCAGGGGAGAATGGAAGGCGCCGCTAACCTTAAGCGGCATGATGTACCTCGCCCCCATAGCTCGGGCCAGGTCCATAGCCCGCACCAGAGACTCACGGGAACCGCTGATAACTATCTGTCCGGGAGAGTTCAGGTTGGAGATCTGCGCACCGGATTCCTGACAGACCCCTTCCACGGATACCATATCAAGCCCGATGATGGCCGCCATGCCCCCGGGGACCTGCAATCCCGCATCCTGCATCAGCTCCCCCCTCCTCCTCGTCAACCGAACTGCCTCCGCGAAATCGAGCACCTCTGCGGCCACCAGCGCGGTGTACTCCCCCAGGCTGTGTCCCGCCATAAACGCAGGGCATATAAGCTTGCCGGCCACGCTGACAGCGGCCTTGAGGCAGGCAACGCTCACCGTCATTATGGCCGGCTGGGCGTTAACCGTCTGCGCCAGTTCCTCCTCGGGCCCCTCGAAGCAGAGCCGCGAAAGGGGAAACCCCAGGGCGTCATCCGCTTCCTCGAAAACCTTCCGTGCCACAGCGAAATTGTCGCACAGGTCCCGGCCCATCCCCACTTTCTGTGAGCCCTGACCCGGGAACACGAATGCGGCACCTCCGGCTCGTTCAGCCAAGTGCAACTCCTATTCCTTCTTCTTCGACTTCACCTCGATTACCTCCCTCCCGCCGTATACACCGCAGGTGAGGCAAACGTGGTGTGCCAGTTTCGGACTGTGGCACTGGGGGCAGTAGTCGATGGGAGGTACACCCAATGCCAGATGGGAACGCCTCTTCCGCTGACGCTCCTTTGCTGTCTTCTTCTTCGGCAATGCCATATCAGTTACCGTCCTTAAACCAGCCTGCTAACGGAGCGAGACGGGGCTCGATGGCACCCCGCTGGCACTCGCAGGGACCCGCATTGAGGTCGTGACCGCAATCAGGGCACAGTCCGGCACAGTCCGGACGGCACAGGGGTTTCATCGGCACGGCCAGCAATATGTACTGGCGCAGCGCCTCGCTCAGGTCTATCTCCCCCTGCGCATTGATGGCGAATGCTCCCTCCTCGGCTTTTAACAGATACTCTTCCTTGATATCCTGCACGATGGGATAGTCAAACGGTTTGAGGCACCGGCTGCATATAGCCTGAATCGTACTCTTCAGCGCACCGCTTATGAACACGCCACGATCGGTGCGCACCAGCTCCATCCACCCCCAGACCGGAGGCTCCCCGCTACCGTCAAGCGTATAATGCCTTCGGGAGCCCGCGGGCTCTTTCAGCATCTGGGTGACATCGATTATCATCGCTTCCTCTTCAGAAGTTCGCCCATTATAGAGACACTGCCAGCCCTTGTCAAGTGGCGTTGCAAACCCTCAATTGGTATGCTAACATATGGGGTCGGCGTTTGGCAATACAGAAGGAGGGTTAAGTGCCCAATAAAAAACCTGAAATTCATTTTATCGACGTGACCAACCGGGATGCGGTGCAGGCATCCAGACATATCATGGCCAAGCTTCAGAAGACCATGCTTAATCTCTACCTGTCGGAGATGGGCATATATCAATCGGAGTTCGCCTTCCCCACGGTGAGGCACGAGAAGAACTATATCAAGGGAAACCTGGAACTGCAGAAGATGGGGATCTTCGGAAGCATGATCCTTGAGGGCTGGTGCCGCGCCATCCCCTCCGATGTGGAGGAATCCCTGGCCACCGGGGTGCGCCACCTCAACATCTCCATCTCCACCTCGGACCAGATGATAAAGCACAAGTTCCGCGGAAAGCTTGATCGCGACAAGGTTATTCACGAAATGACGGAAGCGGCGAAGTTCGCCAAAAGCAACGGGATAAAAACCCTGGGGGTCAACGCCGAGGACGCCTCCCGCACCGAAATGGACTACCTCAAGGAGTTTGCCAAGGAGGCTAAAGCGGCGGGGGCCGACCGCATACGCTACTGCGATACTCTGGGCTACGATACCCCGATGACAATCTACGCCCGTATCAAGGAGCTGGCTAAGACGGTGAAGATACCCGTTGAAACCCACTGCCACAATGACCTGGGCATGGCGGTGGCCAATTCCATCTCCGGGGCCAAGGGGGCCATCGACGGCGGGGTGGACACCTATATCAACACCTCGGTGAACGGCGTTGGCGAGCGTGCCGGGCAGGCGGACCTTGTCAGCTGCATCCTCGCCATCATATTCGGTCGTGACATGCAGGATTACAAGATCGCCGACAACCTCGACTTAAAAATAGCTGACAAGCTGGCGAAATACGTGTCCTATGCCTTCGGCATGCCGATACCGATCAACCAGCCCGGCGTGGGAGCCAACATCTTCGCCCACGAGGCCGGCATCCACGCCGACGGCGCACTAAAGGACCGGCGCAACTACGAGCTGTTCGACCACGAGATACTGGGGAGGGGGGAGGAGGTGCGGCTGCCCACCGGCAGGATAATCACCACCGGTGAGTTCGGCGGGGTCGCCGGGTTCCGCCATGTCTACGAGGCGATCGGCATCACCTTTGACGACGACGAGAGCGCCCGGTACATCCTCGACCTGGTGCAGTTCGCCAGCGCCCATACCCAGTTGCCGCTGACCGACGATGAGCTCTGCTTCATAGCCATGCACCCCGCGGTGACGAAGAGGATCCTCACACTCGCTCCTTAATGCGGAGGAAACAGGTGGAACTCAAACCGATTGGCGTAGTACGCAACGAGGTCAGGGAGCACAAAAGGCACGGCTGGGACGAGGTGACCTCGGAGGTGGTGGTCGACGCTGACCTGGTCGATTCTCTAGAAGGCCTCGATAAGTTCTCCCACATCATCATCATCTTCTGGATGCACAAATCCCCCGCCGGGCAGAAGCCGCCGGTAAAAGTGCACCCGCGGGGTCGCGCCGACCTGCCGCTGGTGGGACTGTTCGCCACCAGAGCCCCGTTCCGCCCCAACCCCATAGGTGTCAGCGTGGTGAAGCTGGTCGAAATCAGACAAAACATCCTCACCGTGGTCGGGCTGGATGCTATGGACGGCACCCCGGTCATCGACATCAAGCCCTTCATGCCCCCCCTCGATAACCCTGCCGAGGTCAGGATACCGGATTGGGTCTCGAAGCTCAGAGCATAGATAATACCCTGCGGAGAATCTACGGCCT
Organism: uncultured Dehalococcoidales bacterium; assembly: GCA_964448395.1. Lineage (GTDB taxonomy): Bacteria > Chloroflexota > Dehalococcoidia > E44-bin15 > E44-bin15 > CAYUWM01. Next base: position 4,404 of record CAYUWM010000034.1, on the reverse strand, counting down.
CCTCTTTGCCGCCTACGGCCCGCAGCACTGGTGGCCCGCCGACGGGCCGTTCGAGGTGATCATCGGGGCGATACTCACCCAGTCCACAGCCTGGACCAACGTGGAGAAGGCCATCGCCAGCCTCAAGTCAGCCGCTGCCTTATCGCCTTCCGCACTCCACCAAATGCCGGCGGGGGAGCTGGCCCAACTCATCCGCCCCTCCGGCTACTACAACGCCAAGGCACAGAAGCTCAAGGCGTTCGTCGAGCGGCTCATCTCGGGATACGATGGCGAACTGGATAAGCTGTTCGCGCTGGATACCGATACCCTGCGCCGGGAGCTGCTCTCCATCCACGGCGTGGGCGAGGAGACCGCCGACTCGATCATGCTGTATGCAGCGCGGCGGCCGGTATTCGTCATCGACGCGTATACAAGGCGAATCCTGAGCCGTATGGGCGTCGCGCCGCCGAACCAGACCTACAGCGCGTATCAGCAGCTTTTTACCGAAAACCTGCCCCCCGACGAGGGGCTGTTCAACGAGTATCACGCGCTGCTGGTGCGCCACGGCAAGGACGTCTGTCGCAAGGTGCCGCGGTGCGACGGTTGCTGCCTCATCCCGCTGTGCCGCCACAACGCATAGCTCCTTCAGCCAGTCACACCACCGAAAGGTCTTGACAACCGCCGAATCCCTGATAAAATCTAAATGAAAATCGTTTTCATCTATCTATCTGCTATGACACTAAACCAGCGAGCTATAAAAACTGCCCTCAGGGAACGCGGTTACAGGATAACCCCTCAGCGGCGCGCGGTTATCAAGGCCATCGCCGGCACGCATGAACACATGACCCCTTCCGAGCTATACGAAAAGGTGCGGCGCGATAATCCCGGGATCGGGCTGGTCACCGTCTACCGGACGATGGAGATACTGACCGATATCGGCCTCATCTGCGAGCTGCACTCAGGGGGGAACTGCCGCAGCTACCTGCTGCGCCGGCCGGCGGAGCATCATCATCATCTGGTATGCTCCGACTGCGGACAGGTGGTCGATTTCACCGATTGCGACCTGAGCGATATCGAACGCAGGCTGTCCCGGGACACGGGGTTCGAGATGGAGAGCCACCTGCTGGAGTTCCTCGGCCGCTGCCCCGCGTGCCAGCAGGCGTCGACTTGATCGTCCCTCCACCTTCGAGGAGCTATACTATATGAAGATCGCGGTTGACTGGAAGCTGATTACGAGGGAGCTGTCCCACCACATCCCGTTCACCGCCTTCGGGGCGCTGACCGGCATCGTCTTCATGGTAATCATAACGTCCTGCGGCTACCTCGACTCGGTATCGCCCCACGCCAAGACGGTGTTCTACATCCTGCACCCTACGCACGTGTTCCTCAGCGCACTGGTGACCACCGCCCTGTACAAGATGTACGGCGGCGGTAGACACAAGATAATCAAAGCGATACTGATCGGCTACACCGGCTCCATCGCCATCGCCACGCTGAGCGACTGCATTATTCCCTACCTGGGTGAAGCGCTAACCGTCCTGCCTGGCAGGGAGCTGCATATCGGCTTTATAGAAGAGCCGTGGATCACCAACCCTCCGGCGTTCGTGGGCATCGCCGTCGGCTATCTGTTGCCGACCACCAGATTTCCCCACGCCGGCCACGTGCTGATCAGTACGTGGGCATCGCTGTTCCATATCCTGATGGCAGTAGGCATTAGTCTTGAGTGGTGGAAGTTCGTAGCCATCTTCGCCTTCCTGTTCATCGCCGTGTGGCTCCCCTGCTGCTTCAGCGACATCGTGTACCCCCTGCTGTTCGTGAAGCACGGAGAGGTCCCCGAACACCATCACTGATGTCCTCTTGGGGAGCAAAGGCTCTTCAGCCGTAGGGCTAAGTGATAAGCTTACCCGCCTTTATCATCCACATCGGCCCCAGCTCAGCCCTTTTCTCCGCATGAAGCCCGTGCCTGTCCAGCAGGCCGTCCAGCCCGCCCTGCCGGACGTAATCCCGGAAACACCTGTTGTGCTCCTTCCCACAGACCAGCTCCACCACCCTGGATGTATAGGAGGAAGGGATCAGGGGCAGGGGAACCTTGTAATCGATAAAGATCAGCGCCCCTTCCCCCTTCACAATCCTCTTCATCTCAGCGATTATAGTGTCCCGCTCCGTACTCTCGGTTTCATGCAGCGACATGGAGATGGAGGCGAAATCGAAGGAATCATCCTCGAACGGCAGGGCCGAGGCATTCCCCACCCTGAATGAGGCGTTGGTCAAACCCAGACTTCGTCCCTTTCTGTCCGCAATCTCTATCACGCGGGGGTCCATGTCGATGCCGGCAGCGATGACGCCCATTCCCGCATAATGGAGTGCAAGGGCTCCCGTCCCGCAGCAGATGTCCACCGCCGTATCCCCCGCCTGCATTCCGGCGAGCTGCGGAGCCTGAACCCTGAGCTCTTTCATCAGGGGTTCAATTACCCTGTTCAACATCCACGGCGCCCACCAGGGGTTCACCACCATGACAACCTCCCTATTCTCTCAGCCGTCTTTATTATTCACCGGGGTGGATTTCATAATCTAGCCCGCGTCCCCCATCCTCTTTGCCATGATGCTGTCGTGCAGGCTCTCTAAGTCTACTGGAGGGACTGCCTCCTTCTCCTTCTTGATGAGTCTGATGGCCTCCATTGAGCAAGAGGGAACGCAGACACCGCATCCTATGCATCGGTCGAGATTGATGCCGGCGATGCCGAGGCTCTCGTCAATGCTTATGGCGTTCACCTGGCATCTCTCCACACAATCACCGCACCCGGTGCAATTATCGCTATCTATCGCGGCGTAATGGTTGGTTATCCAGAAGTCAACCGGTTTGGGCATCATTTTATGTGCACCCAGCATCATGCAGCAGCAGCTGCAGCATGAGCAAATGAACTCGACATCCTGGGTGTTCGAGGGTTGAAGCACCAATCCGTCGGCTTCATTTTGGCGGATTATTTCGAGGGCCTCCGCCTTGCTTATCTCTCTTCCCGTTCCGGATTCGATGTAATTCTTCGCCCAATCGCCCAGTACCATGCATACCTCCAGCCGAGAGGTCTTTTGGCACGACTTACCTTTCATGGCGGCAAATTTTCTGCAGATACATTCGATGATGACAAATGGGCCGTCGCTTCCGTTGATGATCTGCGTCACGTGGTCATACGTGGTTACATGGCGGTCGAACGGGATGCTCTGCTCTATCGGTATCGTGCGCATCTGGGAGAATCCCCTAGTCAAGAACTCCACTCCGAAAGCCAGATCAGAGGTATACTCTTCGAATTCCGCGATGAACTCCGGGGTGAGTTTATCCACCTGCGCTTCCCACATTCCCAGGATAAAGGGCCAGTTGCAGAAATACCGCGTGCCACCCCTTTCGATGAGCCTGGCGACGCCTTTCTTCATCATCCCGTCTAACATGTTCTCCATATCGGGGAGCGACATCCCACTCTCTTTGACCGTTTCGTAGATCTGCTGCACGGAGCGGGGCTTGTAGCTCAAGTGCGTGGCGAGCTGCGCCTCCTCCAGCGTAAACAGCCGCTTCAGTATGCGAATCTCGACGCCCGATTGCGTGGCCGGATAACAGACGGGCTGTCTATCGAGATGCTGCTGAAGTTCGCGATAAACCTCCTCATACTCTTTGCGCATTTTGTGCCCCCCTTCCTCTCAATTTCTTAACGATAATCCCTTGGATTTGGGTAGGATGCCGTCATCTGAACTGGAAATAGGGTTTGAATAGGGTTTGAAATTGTTACCAACAACCATAAGAACCCGAGTGTGCCTATACTTTAAGGGTCCCCCTTCATCACCACCTGCATCAGCTCCACCTGCACCCCGTTGGGGTCCTCCACGTATCTTATCCTGGCCTCGGCGCCGCCATAGCTCTCCAGGTCGCTGCCCATGCGCCACACCGGCGTCCTGAAGCTATAGCCTGCCTTCCTCAAACTCTTCTCCACCTGCTCCATGTCATCCACCATGAAGGCCACCTCCACCAGGCCCGTGGATGTGAACCGCAGGTGCTCCGGAGGCCTCTCCCTGGCGGGCGGGGACTGCCAGCCCAGCAGTTCGATCATGTTCCCCGTCTCGTCCATGAGCAGCACCATCCTTACTTTTGCGCCCGGCTCCATCAGGCCGGTATCGACCTCGGGGCCGGATATCACCTCATCCTGGAATACATTCAGCCCCAGTCCGTCCCGGTAGAAAGCGATGGATTTGTCCATGTCCTTTACGGTGATAGCTGCGTGATGCACATGCATGGCCTTGAACTCCTTTCCATGACGGCTCGATAACGGGCATTTTATGCCGTCGAACTGCCGATGTCAATATTGGTGCCGATATCGAATCACAATGGGCGCTTGCGGGGTATGCCGGGGCGCCGCGGGTAATTATCAGGGGTTGGGA
>CAYUWM010000033.1:0-19436 GCA_964448395.1 uncultured Dehalococcoidales bacterium | reverse complement strand
ATGAACTCGGCGCGGGTGGCCGGCCGGGAGCGGAAGTTGCCCCTCATCGCCGACGTAACGATATTGGAACCCGGCTTCTTCACCCCCCGCATCGTCATGCACATATGCTCCGCCTTTATCACCACCCCTACACCCTTGGGCCGCAGCACCTCCTCGACCGCCTCCGCTATCTGGCTGGTGAGCCTCTCCTGGAGCTGGGGTCGCTTGGCCAGTATGTCCACGGCGCGGGGCAGCTTGGAGGCGCCCACGATGCGACCGTTGGGTATGTAGCCCACGTGCACCAGCCCGAAGAAGGGCAGCAGGTGGTGCTCGCACATGGAGTAGAAGGGGATGTCCTTGATGATGACCATCTCGTGGTGCCCCTCGTCGAAGCCGGTGGTCAGCACCTGGCGCGGGTCGGCTTCCAAGCCGCTGAAGATGTCGGCGTACATCTCGGCGATGCGCCGCGGGGTATCCCGCAGCCCTTCGCGCGACGGGTCCTCGCCGATGGCCTTGAGGATGGATTTTATCGCTTTCTCGATATCGCTATTATTCGCCAATGGTCTTCCTTTCAGCGCGCCCCGTACACTTTGCGGTCGAGGTGGCGGAGTTTATCGTTCGCCGGGATTGTATAGTTCTCTCCGCCCATGTACAGGGCGGGTGATACGCGCTCCAGATCGATAAGCTGCTCCTTGGTGAACAGCCCCTCCTCGTAGTGGGCGGCCACGATCTCGCCGACGACCCATATATGGTCGCCGTAAACCTGTTCATCGACCAGGCGGCACTCGTAACAGGCGTAGGCGTCCTTCAACACCGGCGCCGAAGTCTTGAGCGGCTGCTCCTTCTCGATATGCCATCGGTCGAATTTGTCCACCTCTGTCCCCGAGCGTCCACCGACGGCGGCTACCAGCTCCGCCAGCTCTATGGGCATGAAGTTCACCGCGAACTCCCCGGCCTCGCGAATCATCTCCATGGTGCGCCGCTTGGGGGCGATGGACACCCCGAAGAGGGGGGGATTGAACGATATCGACGAGTGCCATGCCACCGCCATGCAGTTATCTCTGCCGCCGGAGTGGACGGTGACTATGGTGGCCGTCCGGGGGTAATGGTGAGAGTAATTGCCCGCACCTTCAACACTTATCTTCGCCATAATCTCCTCCTTTGTTGCCGGGTGGCCACGTTCAGTGCAGACGGGATCACCCTGAAGCTTACCGGCGTCTCACCGATTACCTCGCCGTCTATCTGTACGGGAAGCCGCTGCGGCGAATCCACCTCGATGCTCTTGGCCTGGCACATCCTTATCTTGGGGTGTTTAGTGCGTGTGCCGATGTACAACCAGGGTAAATGCCAGATCGCTTCGGCCTTGCTCAGGTCGCCGAGGATGGCCACATCCAGCAGCCCGTCGCTGGGGTCGGCATGGGGGAACACCTTGCCCCCGCCGAGATAGCGCCCGTTGTTCACTAAGATAGCGAAGTCGCGTTCCTCATACCTCTGGCCGTCGATGCTCAGGGTTATATCTTTGTTGTTGTAGTTAGTGATTATAGGCATCAACCAGATGGCATACGCTGTTGTGCCCCCCAGAAACTTGAGGCGCTGGTTGGCGCCGCTGACGATGTCGGTTACGAAACCCAACCCCGCTGTGTTACCGAAAAACCGACGCAGTTGGCGCTGGCTGCTGGTGCATTCCATGACCCCGAGGTCGATGGTGATTTCACTGAAGTCCGGGAATATGCGGCTGGCTTTCACGTAGTTCTGAGGTATGCCCACGGATTGGGCGAAATCGCTGACGGTACCGGCGCTGATAAAGCCGAGGGTTGCCCTGCCCCTGCCGCTTTCGTCCACCAGGCCGTTCACCACCTCGTTCACCGTGCCGTCGCCGCCCACTGCGATGACCAGCTCGTATCCCTTCTCCACCGCGTCCCTGGCGAGCTCGGTTGCGTGTCCTGCGCTCTCGGTAAAGCTACAATCGAATGACAAACCCGAGTCCTTGAGCAGCTGCTTGATAATGGGCCACCTGGTGCGGGCCATCCCGCCCCGGGCATACGGATTGACGATCACCATGGCACGGGACATAGCATCACCCCAATCCCAGAGCCTGCTCGATGGCAGCGAAGTTTGTAGGTAATGCGGCTGGAGCTTCAGCGCAACCTACCGCCGTGTCCGGGTCCTTGAGCCCGCTGCCGGTGATTATCGCCACCACGGTCTTGCCCTTGAGGTCGAGGCCGCCCTCGGTCGCCTTCAGCAGCCCGGCCACCGATGCCGCCGACGCCGGCTCGCCGAATATACCCTCCTTCTGCGCCAGCAGGCGGTAGGCGGAAAGTATCTCCTCGTCGGTGACCGCGTCGATGACGCCCCCCGATTCATCGCGGGCGGCGGTGGCCAGTTTCCAGCTCGCCGGGTTGCCGATCCTGATGGCGGTTGCCACCGTCTCCGGGCGCTCGAAGACCCGGTCCTGTACGATGGGGGAAGCCCCCTCCGCCTGGAAACCCATCATCCGTGGCTTCTTGGTGGAGTGACCGGCATCGAAGTATTCATTGTACCCCTTCCAGTAGGCGGTGATGTTGCCGGCGTTGCCCACCGGGATGAAGTGGTAGTCCGGGGCATCCCCCAGCGCATCGATTATCTCGAAGGCGGCGGTCTTCTGTCCCTGGATGCGGTTGGGGTTCAGCGAGTTCACCAGGGTTATCGGGTGCTTATCGCACAGCTGGCGAACGATGGTCAAGGCCTGATCGAAATTGCCGTCGATAGCGATGATCCTGGCCCCGTATATCAACGCCTGCGCCAGCTTGCCCTGGGCGATCTTCCCTTCGGGGATGATGACGATGGTCTGTAGCCCGAACCCGGCGCCGAACGCCGCCGCTGAGGCGCTGGTGTTGCCGGTGGAGGCGCAGATGATGGCCCTGGCCCCCTCCTCCACCGCCTTGGCCACGGCGACCACCATGCCGCGGTCCTTGAACGAGCCGGTGGGGTTGCAGCCCTCCAGCTTGAAGTACAGCTCGCAGCCCAGCTCCTTCTCGATAACCCGCGAGCGGATCAGGGGCGTGTTGCCCTCTCCGATGGTGATTATGGGGGTCTTATCGGTTACGGGCAGGAATTCGCGGTATCTCTCCAGAACGCCTTGTCTCATCTATAATCCTTCCTTCAGGAAGCCTTCAAGTCGTTGCGTTAAATCGTCATACTGCTGCTGGTAGGCTGATATTTTAACCTCTGCAGGGCTGAACTGCAAGCCGCACCCTCGAAGTTGAACGGAATCGCCCTCCTTCTTGTGCCACATCATCCCCAGGATACCCGGCAGCATGGCGCGGCAGGTTTCGCTTGGCTCCTTCTCGTTGAGGCAGTATTTCAGGGAGCCGATAACGATATCAACCGCAGATGCAACGTGGGAGGCTCCCGCGCAGCTCAGTGATAATAGTTGCACCTGCTCCAGTCGACGGGCGGTTCCGTCGTCGGACATCACACCTGCCTGGAACCTGGTCTTGAGGTATTTATAGGGCTGGGTGAAGGGCAGGCGGTCGAAGATGCAGATGCCGCTGGCGTTCTCTTCTGTTAAGAAGTCTTCGAACGCGCCGAGCACAGAGTTGACCCCCCAGCCGACCAGCTCCCCCATCGGGCGGCCTTTAGCTATGCCCGGCAGCACGATTGTCGTTATGAGGCGCGCGCCGAGCTGCTGGCAGCCGTTGAGAACGTTTCGCCGGGCGGCGGCGTGCTGCTCCTTGGGCAGGTGCTTGGGACGGGAACTGGCGCTGAACTTGAGCTCGTCGCCGTCGTGGAATCCGCTGTCATCCCGCGACCGCTGGACTAGATTATGCAGTTCGGTGAGAGCATCAATGGGGAAGAACATGCCGCCATATATAAAGAATCTGGACTTAGGGTCTCGCCGCATGCTTGTCTCTTCGGTGTAGAGCAGGTAGACCATGTCCGTTGCCTCCCCGTCGTACTTATTGCCTCTGGAGACGTTTATTGAAGGTGAGCAGATAACCGTCGGGGTCCTCTAGCGTGAAGTCCCTGATGCCGAACGGCTCGTCCTTAATGTCGATGGTGATATTGACGCCCTTGCCCTTCAACTCGGCGTAGTAGCGGTCGATGTCGCCGTCGATCTCCATATATAAATTGACGCCTGTGCCCAGCTTCTCGCCCGGGTCTATGCCGCAGTTCCTTGCCGGTATGAACATCAGCACCATGCCGTCCCTGGAGAGGTCAGCGTACTCCGGGCTATCGGCATCGGGGAACGTCATTCCCAATTCAAAGCCGAGCGAGTCGCGGTAGAAGGAGATGGTCTTTGACATGTCCCTCACCGCCAGTGTGGAAGATAGATGACCCATTCGATGCCGCCTCTCAGTCCTCGACGCGGACGAAGCTGGCGATCTCCTTCATCACATCCAGGCGGGAGATCTCACCCATCGCCTGCTGCATCGCACTCTCACGGGCGGGGTAGGTCATGAGCACTATCTCCGCCACATCGTTGGCCACATCGCTCTCCTTCTGAATCACCGATGAGATGCTGATGTCATTGTCCGCCATGACCTTGGAGATCTGTGCCAGCACCCCGGGGCGGTCCACGGTGAGCATCCTGAGATAGTAGCGGGTCTCGATCTCCGCGATGGGCATGACGCGTTTGGATGGGTTGAGCCGCAGTGCGGGGGTGATGCTCACCCCGCGTTTGATCCGCTGGGCTACATCTATCACATCGGCGATCACCGCGCTGGAGGTGGCGGAGGGGCCGGCCCCCTGCCCGTAGAACAGCACCCGTCCCACCAGGTCGCCCTCCACCTGGACCGCATTGTAAACGCCGTCCACCTTGGCCAGAAGCAGGTCCTGGTGCAGGAAGACGGGGTGCACCCGTACCTCGACCGAACCGTCCCTCTCCTTGGCGATGGCGAGCAGCTTTATCTTGTAGCCCAGCTCACTGGCGTAGCGGAAGTCGCGGGCCGAGAGCCGTGAGATACCCTCGTGGTGGACCTCTTCGGGGCGCACCTCGATATTAAAGGCCAGGGTGGCGAGTATGGTGAGCTTGTAGGCGGCGTCAATCCCCTCGATGTCGTTGGTGGGGTCGGCCTCAGCGTATCCCAGCTCCTGCGCTTGCTTGAGGGCGGAGGAGAAATCGAGCCCCTCGGTGGCCATCCTGGTGAGTATGTAGTTGGTGGTGCCGTTTATGATGGCGAGTATCGTTGATATCTCGTTGGCCAGCAGATCCTGCTTGAAAGGAGCGATCAGCGGTATGCCCCCGCCCACGCTGGCCTCGTACATTATATCCACGCCTTTACTCTCGGCGCGGGAGAGGAACTCGGGCAAGTGCTTGGCCATCACCTCCTTGTTAGAGGTGACCACGTATTTACCGCGGTCCAGGGCATCGTTGATAAGCTCCATCGCCGGGTGCTCGCCGCCAAGCACCTCGACCACTATATCGACATTCGGGTCGCTGACCACCTGTGCCGGGTCGGTGGTGAACAGCTTGGGGTCAATGCCGGAAGCGCGTGTCTTGGCGAGATCCTTCTCGGCTATGCGGCGCAGGCGCAGCGGGCAGCCGGTCAAACTGGCGAGCGCCTCCGCCCGCTCCGTCAGCCTGCGGGCCACGGCCCCGCCGATGACCCCCAACCCTAAAAGGCCGACCCCGATGTTTTCTCTATCGCCCAACGTTACCCCATCTGCTCTATAAGCTGTTCCATGGCCCATTCATACAACTGATCTAGGTCGAGGTTGGGATTGCGCTTAACCTTTTCATCCTGCTGCATCGCGAACCACCCCGGATACGCGGTACTCTTGAGCTGCTCGCTGAAATTGTCTTCGATCACCCTTTTCTCTTTGGCGTCGACCTTGATTAAATAATAGTAATCTGTCTGCGCATCGGGGTTAGTGATGTGGATGGGGTCGCTCACCCCGCCGACCTCCAGGCTGAAGGCCACCTCCTCTATATCAGGGTATATTATACCCCGGGGAAACCAGCCCAGCTCATTGTAAGTATAATTCTGCCCCACATAGGAGAAGTTCTCCCCGGCAAAGATTCTTGCCCCTGCCGCTAGAGCCTCCTCTTCGCTGGTCATTGAGATCGCCTCCAGGTAAACATGCATGGAGGAGTTTGGTATCTGAGCCCTGAGGTATTGATCCAGCTTGAGCTGAAGCAGCTCGACCTCAATCAACTCGCGGAATCTGTTATCGTCAACCCCCAGGTTGCTGAGCATTTCCTGGTAGGCTTGCTGAAAATCCTCGTCGGTCAGCGACTGGTTCTCGGTCTGGAACATGGATCTTAAAACCTGGGTGACCTCCGTGTCGGTTACCGGGATGCCGAATTCCTCAGCGCCCTGGCGCACCAGTTCGCTGGTCTCCAGCAGCAGGATAGGGTTCTCGGTCTGGTTAGCGGTGGCGTTATACAAACCGAGCTCGCATAGGTAGAGGGCATTGGCATAGTCACTGCCGTGGAAATCGACATCCCCCACGCTGGTGACCCACATCTCCCCCTCGGTGGTGTTGCCGGCGTAGGCCACGGCCACAATTACCACGACGAGAACGATAACCAGTATACCTGCTGCGGTGTATATCCGCCGCCTGCGCCTCTCCTTTTCCCACCGCGCCAAGCGACGTCTGGTTACGTGCTTGCTTACGTCAAGCTTGGGTGCCGCCTTATGTTTTTTCGCCATCTCTTGTAAAAAAGGCTCGCCTGATTAAAGTGGGTTCAAGGTGGTGGGGAGTTGTTAATTCCGTAGTCCCACGCCGCTGGTTTTCTGTATATGGGATGGAGTATAGGGAAGCAGGGCCAAATGGCGCGCCCGCTTCACCGCAACGGCTAGAGCCCGCTGGTGCTTGGCGCAGGTGCCGGTGCGGCGGCGGGGCTCGATTTTGCCCCTATCGGATATATAGCGACGGAGCATCGCGGGGTCCTTGTAACCGATATCCTCCACATGATCGACACAGAACGAGCATACCTTGCGCTTGGGCACGAATTTCCTGCCCCTGCCCTCCCTCGATCTTGTTGGTTTAACTGGCCTTCTTACTGGCATGCTTCAAATCCCTCTCTAGCTATTTTAGAACGGGAGGTCATCCGGGTGCACTTCATCCGCCGGTATCTCCTCTACCGCCAAATCATCGGCATCTTCGGGGAGAGGGGCAGCCCCAGGCCGATCCAAGAAAATCACCCTGTTGGCTACGATCTCGGTGTTGAAGCGCTTCTGACCGTCCTGTCCTTCCCAGGAACGAGTTTTCAGTCTCCCCTCCACATAGGCCTTCCGACCTTTAGCGAGAAACTGATTGCACTGCTCCGCCAGCTTGTCCCATGTAACGACTGTGAACCACTCTGTCTCCTGCTTCCTCTCTCCGTCCGGGGCGGTATAGGTGTGCGAGGAGGCGATACGGAATGAGGTTACCGGCTTACCGTTGGGGGTGAAACGCATCTCGGGGTCGGTACCCAGGTTCCCGATAACCATTACCTTATTCAGACTCGCCATTGCCAAACTCCTTTCCCTATGCGCTCAGCCTGACCAGCAGATAGCGCAGGATATCCTCCGAGAGTTCCAGGTTGGCTTCCAGCTCCGTCGTCGATTGGGGATCCATGCTGAACTGGGTGTGCACGTAATTACCTTCCGCAAATTCTTTTATGGGGTAAGCGAGCTTCTTCCGTCCCCACTGATTCACCTCGCCGATAGAGCCTCCCCGCTCAGTGATATACTGGCTTGTCTTCGTCACCACTGTCTGAAGTTCATCTTCGGTGACCGACGGTTTTATGATCACCACCAGTTCATAATCTCGCAATCGAGTACCTCCAAGGTTCGGCGTGTCTAATATATCGCACAACATGTATCATAGCACGTAACATGGATTATAGCATGAAAAGGTTGCAGCAACAACTACCCCAGCCCGGGTACCAGGAAACGGCGGGATAGTTCATCGACCGCCTTACGCACTTCTTCGTAAACGTGGGAATCCCCCAGGTTGTTGAGCACCTTGACGATGAGTTGAGCCACCGTTCTCGTCTCATCAGGGCCGAAGCCGCGTGTGGTCACCGCAGGGGTGCCGAGCCTGATACCGCTGGTGACCTGGGGCGGGTGCGTATCGAAGGGGATAGCGTTCCGATTCAGGGTAATGCCCACCGAGTCCAGGGCTTCCTCCGCCTGCTTGCCGGTCAACCCCAGGGGCGAGAGGTCAACCAGCACCAGATGGTTATCGGTGCCTCCGGACACCAGTCGCAGACCTCCCCGCTGCAGTTCGCCGGCCAAAACCTTGGCATTGTCCGCCACCGCCTTCTGGTAGCTCAGGAACTCCGGCTTCAGCGCCTCGCCGAAGGCGACCGCCTTGGCGGCGATGACGTGCATCAGGGCCCCCCCCTGCATGCCGGGGAAGACCGCATCGTCTACCGAGGAGGCAAAATTTTGCTTACAGAGGATAAAACCGCCGCGGGGGCCGCGCAGTGTCTTGTGTGTTGTAGAGGTGATGATATCGGCGTGCGGTACCGGTGAGGGATGCACCGCGGCGGCTACCAGACCTGCTATGTGGGCCATGTCGACCAATAAATAGGCACCTACTAGGTCGGCGATCTGTCGAAACCGCCCGAAATCGATAATCCGGGGGTAGGCGCTGGCGCCGGCCACGATGAGCTTCGGCCGGTGCTCTCGAGCGAGACTCTCGACCTGATCATAGTCCAGCAGCTCGGTATCGCGGTCCACCCCGTAGTGGATAAATCGATAGAACCTGCTGGAAAAATTGACCGGGCTGCCGTGGGTGAGATGACCTCCGTGGGACAGGCTCATCGCCAGCACCGTATCTCCGGTGTCGAGCAGGGTGAAGTAGGCAGCCATGTTCGCCTGAGCGCCGCTGTGAGGCTGGACGTTGGCATGCTCCGCCCCGAAGAGCCGCCTGGCACGCTCCCGCGCCAGCTCCTCCACCCGGTCCACCTCTTCACACCCACCGTAATACCGGTGCCCGGGATAACCCTCGGCATACTTGTCGGTGAGCACCGACCCCTGCGCCTCGAGCACCGCCCGCGAAGCGTGGTTTTCGGCAGCGATGAGCTCTATATGGCTCTGCTGGCGCCGCGCCTCGCGGCATATGGCCTGCCATACCTCGGGGTCGCTTTTCTCTACAGCGGTGATGTTGGGGTGTTCTCTGTCGATTTTCATACGGATGCCATGTCGTGAGCGCCGGGAGCCGCAGCGATTCAGTTTACTTCACTGACCTGTTCCTGTCAACCGCTCGGCGGTCGTTTCGACTGCGAAACCTCGATGAGGGCCAGCAGCCCGCCGGAGACCAGGGAATGCCCGCCGAGCACGATGGGGATCGGGGCTTCCAGCGCCTGCCGGGTGAACTCCCGGATGAAGGGGTCGCCGATCCTTTCGTATTCGCCCAGGTCGGAGTTGAAACGGTCGTCGACGGTGGGTGTCAGGCCGAAGTGGGTGAAAATCACCCTGCTGTCGATGATAGCGGCGTGCCCCAGCTGACCCATGGTGGCGAAGAAGCGCTCCATGCCGACCTGCTCCAGATAGAAGCCTAGGATGCTGCAGACCTCGCCGCGCCGGGCGCGCCGGTCGGCATTCATGCTCCGCTCTTCGGCGAGCATGCGAACCCGGCACGAGGTCTCCCGCTCCAGCCGGGACCAGACATAACTGCCCACCCTGCCGGCCACGGTCACTTGGGCATCGCCGTCGCCGAGCAGGCGCACCGCCCGCTCCAGCCGGGATGTATCGATGTCAAGCCCCTCGAGGTATGCTTTGGTGTGGCTGCCGGCGCCGGCGTGGATCTTGAGTATTGACAGGTCGGTGGGGGTGTCCACATCGAACAGGGTTGCGGCGGTCCGGGGCAGCTCGATCAGGGATAGGCCCGCCCGATTGGCGAGAAGCTGGGCCAGCGTGTTGTCGGCCGCCGGGGGCTCGATAGCCGCAATGGCTTGGCCCGGGGTGAAGGCAACCAGGTCGGAGGAGTAGAAATTATTGGCTATCACCGTATTTGTTGCTGAAACAATCTGCTCACCGATGGCCCCGAGGCCGCCGGAGGACATCAGGGGAACGCTCCCGCCGCCGATATAGCACGGTGACTCGATATCGTATTTATCGATAACTTCTTTGAGCCTGCTGCCGAAGTGGAAGGGGTGTCCGCTGGGCTCAATGGTTACCGGCGGCATATCATCGCCGTGCTCAGTGACCAAGATGATCTGCTGGAAGGCACTTGAATGTTGTATACGCTCGATGGTGTCACGGGTGATGGCGCGGTGACAGCCGGCCACCATATCTGCTGCCGGGCTGCCGCCGATGCCGCCGAGGAAAACGATGGCTGTCGGCGCGGCCATGGCCGTTTATACCTCCCTCGCCAGGGTCAGACCCCATACCGAGGCGGCCCCCGCCGCTTTCAGGACAGTGGCGCAGGCCTTCAGTGTGGTGCCGGAGGTACACACATCGTCGATGATGATGATATGCTTGCCCGCGGCTCGCCTGTCCCTGCAGGCGAACGCATCGGCGACGTTGCGCCGCCGGTCCGCGACGCTGGCGGTCCTCGCCTGGGGAGCGGTGTTCTTCCGTCGGACGATCGAGTCGTCCACCACCGGCAGCGAGGCGAGCCGGCCCAGTTCCCTTGCCAGCAGATCAGACTGGTTGTACCCGCGCGAGCGCAGGCGCCGGGGGTGCAGCGGCACTGGCATCAATACTTCGGCGGGCAACCGCCGCGCTTGTTGGTATTCCCACATCAACTGAGCCAGGGGTGCAGCCAGAACCCTGACGTTCTCGTACTTGAACTGGAGGATTGCCTGTCGGATGATACCATCGTAGGGGAAAAGGGAGCGGATGCCGTCTATCTGCGGCGGGGCGCTCTCGCAGTCAGGACACTCGGCGCCGGCCGGCAGCGGTAGGCCACATCGGGCGCATAACGGTGGGGGCAGGTACTGCAACGTCGACCGACACCGCGCACAGAGAAATTCCCCTCCCTTTCCGCAACCGACGCAACGGGGAGGGAATAAGAGGTCGAGGGCCAATCCCTTGAGCTGATGCGACGCCGAAATGGGGTTCACCTCAGGTAGTGAACCTTCCTTCTTTAGATATCCAACGGAACGCTGCAGGATTAACGGGCCCTGGCGGTATGCCCGACGCCGCTTACAATAGGCTCGTTCACATACAGATCGCCATTCCTGATTTTGAGGTTGAAACCGCAATCAGGATTGGTGCAGACCCAGGCTTTATAGTGGATCGGCGCCCCTTGGCTGCCGAAATCTGATAACGGGACTAAATCTCCAACATTGCACTTCTGACACTTGGGGAAAACGTTGTCTTCCACAGAGGTACCTCCCATCCTTCTATATCAACCGGTGTACGGTATACACTAGTATTCACTAAAAGTATACAATAAAGCGTAAGCGGTTGGCAAGCCATTTTTGCCGCTTACTCAGGCTGGAGACGCCTTACCAGCCGCAACGATTCCGAGCTGCAGGTGGGAACGCACACGCCGCAGCCGAGGCACTTCTCCGCATCGACGATGGCGACATCGTTTACCTTAATAGCACCCACCGGGCAACGATCGCTGCAATTGCCGCACGCGGTGCACTCGTCTTCATCCACATATGCTACGAACGGTGAGGGGATGAACACCTGCACCCCCAGATTCTGGCCGTGGAATATGGCACAGCAGTCGTTGCAGCAGTTACAGACGCAGTTATTTATGTTCAGGGTGGAGACCAGTCCGTCCTCGGTACACTTATGCAGCAGCGCCACCAGCTGGTCGAAGGTGAGCTCGCGGGCCATGCCGTGCGCTACAGTCCAGCGGCTGAGGTCGCCGGTATGGATGCACGTCTCCAGGATGTGCTCGCAGTGGTTGCCGGGGTCCGTCAGCCATTGAGAGAGGCGGCAGGGGCAGGGCGAAACGCTCCAGTGGCCGGCCTCCCTGAGCACCTCGGCGAGGTTCTCGGCGGGCTGGGCATCGTCGGGCAGGGCAGCCATGCCGGCCCATACCGGAGCGAAGGGGAACCCCAGCTTGCACAGCTTCTCCTCGGACCATTCCTTGAGGACCTGGTTCATCGCCTTCCCCAGCTCCACGCTGAACGGGTATTTGATGTTGCCCCACAGGCCGGTCTCGATAAGCCCCGGCGCTGCCGACCCGACAACCTTGTACATCGGGTTATCACCGGGATCGATATAGACGGTCCCCTTGTCGGCCATGGTGTTGAGCATTTCTTTCAGCTTGTCCTTCTTGATGCCGGACCTCTCCGCGATCTGGTCCAGTGTGCCTCCGGTGAGGTGCACCTGCAATGCCAGTCTGGCCTCCTCCGGCGTGAACTGCAGGCTTAAAAGCTTCAGCAGCGCCGGTGTCTTAGCCATGCCGACGATATCTTCCGCATCGATCATATCCGCCAGCTGCTGGTAAACGTCTTCCTGTGCCATAATGACCCCCTTTGGTATTCTCTTAACCTAGATGTTTATCTCAACACGATTGACTCTAACCGGCTGTAGATCGGCCCCGACGGGGTCAGGGTGCTCCGCATCAGGCTGATTTCCTTCACCTGCATGGCCGCACCGCCGGCGAATTCGGTGGCCGTCACCAGCTTCCCGATGACGGCTTTGTCCCTGGACGACGCCTGGTCCTTCATACGCCCCAGCGTGAGGTGCGGGGTGAAGGCGCGCTTCTCCCTGGGGAAGCCGAGGTATGACAGCGCGCCGTCGATCTCCCGGTGCAGCAGCTTGAGCTTCCTGGTATCGCCGGTGACCGAGACCCAGATGACCCTCGGCTGCTGGCTGTTGGGGAAGGCACCGAGACCGCCCAACTTCAGCTCGAAGGGGGATACGCCGCGGGCCGCGGATCTGATCGCCTCGGTTACCCCGGCTACCTGATCGGGGTATATATTGCCCAGGAACTTGAGCGTCAGGTGAACGCTGTCCGCCGCCACCCACTTGACCTGGGGATGCCTCTCCGGCTTTAGCCGCTCCATCAGCGACGACAGGCTTCCCCTGACCTCAGCGGTCAGCTCGATGGCGATGAATGACCGTATCTTCTGCATCAGGATAGCAGCCTCAGGGCGTTCCCGCTGAGGATCATGTTTTCTACATCCTCGTCCAGGTTCAAGGAGCGGAGCTGGTTCAGCACCCGGCTCGGCGGCATCAGCGGGTAGTCGCTGCCGAACAGTATCTTGTCAGCACCGGCGATGTCGGCCACATGCCTGAATATCTGCGGCTGGTACAGGTAGGGCGAGGCCGAGGAATCGAAATACACATTCTTCAGGGCCTCCGCCACCTCGGGCATCAGGGCATAGAACGGCAGACCTCCCCCCCAGTGGGCGCAAACGATGGTCATATCGGGGAAGCGGGCGATGAGACGCTCCAGGATATCGGGGGTGATCTTCTCCTTGCCCACATACTGGTGCCCCACCGGCTCCGAGGCGTGGACCATCAGCATGAGCCGATGGCGCATCATCATATCGAACACCGGGTCCAGCATGTCCTCGTCCCCCTGCTGGAGCCCGTGGAAATCGGGCCTCATCTCCCCCACGCCCTTTATACCGCCGCGGATGCAGCGCTCCAGCTCGGCGACGGCGGCGTCGATCGCTTTAGGCGGCAGGGAGCAGAAGCCCGCCATGCGGTCGGGATAGCGCGACACCGACTCCATGATGTAGTCGTTGGTCTCCCGGCACACCTCGGGGCTGGTCCAGTTGGCGTTGAGTAGCACCGAGCGGTCGACACCATCCTGGTCCATCTTGGCGATGAGGTCCTCGCAGTCGGCGATCTTAAACTTGGTGTTGCTGTAGAGTCGCTCGAACAGCGGGTCACGGCCGGCGTACTCATCCCGCCGGTCCCTCATCCGCGTGGGGAAGACATGGGTGTGGAAATCGATAATCACCATTTGATTTTAGGGGAGTTTGGCAGCGGGGTCAAGAAACTGTCTGGACATCAAAATTTAACTGGGATATAATACTGGTGCTGGTAGGGAGTACGGGCATTACTGTCAGCGAATAGAAGCTGTAACATGAAAAGGAAACCCGCAACCTCGGCACCGAAGTCGGCAGCCGGGGTTGCTGCTTCTGGGAGGCTGTCCATAGAGGAATTGAAGGCAAAGGCGAAGCTGCTTCGCCGCCACATCATCGCGATGATTGCCGAGGCGGGCAGCGGGCACCCCGGAGGCTCCCTCTCCTCGGCCGACATCGTGACCGCCCTCTATTTCAGTGTGCTGCGCCACGACCCGCATAACCCCAGCTGGCCCGACCGCGACCGGTTCATACTGAGCAAGGGACACGCCGCCCCGCTGCTGTACGCCGCGCTGGCGGAGTCGGGGTACTTCCCCGCTGAAGAGCTGCTGACGCTGCGCAAGCTGGGCAGCCGGATGCAGGGGCACACCGACCGGGGCATCACCCCCGGCGTCGAGATGTCCTCCGGTGCGCTGGGACAGGGGCTGTCGTTCGGCGTCGGCGTCGCCCTGGCGGCGCGTCTCGATGGTAAGAAACACAGGGTATATGTGCTCATGGGGGACGGCGAGTGCGACGAGGGGCAGGTGTGGGAGGCGGCGATGGCGGCGGCGCACTACAAGCTGGACAGCATCATCGCTATCGTCGACCGCAACAATTTGCAGATCGACGGCTGGTGCTGCGACGTGATGAACACCGAGCCCCTGCCCGACAAGTGGCGCGCTTTCGGTTGGCACGTCATAGAGGTCGATGGGCACGATATGGAACAGCTCATCGACGCCTTCGAGAGGGCTAAGGCGGTGAAGGGGCAGCCGACGATGATCATCGCCCACACCATCAAGGGCAAGGGGGTCAGCTTCATGGAGAACAAGGCCGAGTTCCACGGCCAGGCGCCCACGGCGGAGCAGGCGAAGCGGGCGCTCGAGGAGCTGGGGTGAGCATGGCAGAGGAGATATCCACCAGGAAGGCTTACGGCCACACCCTGGTCGAGCTGGCCGACAAGAACAAGAACATCGTCGTGCTTGATGCCGACCTGTCCCCTTCCACCATGACCGACCTCTTCGCCGGGGAATATCCCGACCGCTTCTTCGATTGCGGCATCGCCGAGCAGAACATGATGAGCATCGCCGCCGGGCTGGCCGCCTCGGGTAAGACGGTGTTCGCCAGCACCTTCGCCGTGTTCGCCTCCGGGCGCGCCTACGACCAAGTGCGCATGTCCATCGCCCAGCCGCGGCTGAACGTGAAGATCGTGGCCACCCACGGCGGCATCAGCGTGGGAGAGGACGGCTTCTCCCACCACGCCATCGAGGACCTGGCACTGATGTGCTCTTTGCCCAATTTAACCGTGGTGGTGCCCGCGGACGCCACCGAGGCGTCGCAGGCGGTGCGGGTGGCGGCGGAGACCCCCGGCCCGTTCTACATCCGGCTCTCCCGTCCCAAGACACCCCTGATCTACAACAACGGTTACCAGGATTACAGCTTTGTGATAGGCAAGGCGGTGACCATGCGCGATGGCGGCGACGCCACCGTAATCGCGATGGGCCTGATGGTGGGGCGGGCGCTGACGGCGGCGGAGACCCTGGCCAAGGAGGGCATCGACCTGCGGGTACTCAACATGCACACACTGAAGCCGCTGGATGAGGAGGCGGTGGTGAAGGCGGCGAAGGAGACCGGGGCCATATTAACCGTCGAGGAGCACCTGCTGCAGGGCGGCCTGGGGAGCAGGGTGGCGCTGGTAGTCGCCAGAAACCACCCGGTGCCCATGGCCTTCATGGCGATAGAGGATCGCTTCTCGTCATCGGGGAAGCCCAACGAGCTGCTGGAGCAGCACGGGCTGACCGCGGAAGGCATCGCCAAGCAGGCGCGCGAGCTTATTTTTAGGAAGACCTAAGGCCGGACCTGGCCGTCGCCCATTATCACCCACTTATAAGTCGTCAACTCTTTTAGCCCCATCGGGCCGCGGGCGTGGAACTTCTGGGTGCAGATGCCCACCTCGGCGCCCAGCCCGAACTGCGCCCCGTCGGTGAAGCGGGTGCTGGCGTTGGCGTAGACGCAGGCGGCATCCACCTCCTCCAGGAAGCGCAGCGCGGCGGAGTAGTCCTCGGTGACTATGGCCTCGGAGTGCCCCGAGTTGTACGTGGCGATGTGCTCCATAGCCTCGTCCAGCGAGTCCACCACCTTCACCGCGGCGATTAAAGCCAAAAATTCCTTGCCCCAGTCCGATTCCTTCGCCGCTACCGGTTTGAAGTCCTTGAGTATCTCCATCGCCCGCTGGTCGCAGTGCATCTCCACGCCGGCCTTGGCCCACTCCTTGGCGATCAGCGGCAGGTAGCGCCCGGCGATCTCGCTGTGCACCAGCAGGCAGTCCAGCGCGTTGCACACCGTGGGGCGCTGCACCTTGGCGTTATAGGCGATGGCCACCGCCTTATCCAGGTCGGCCATGCGGTCGATATAGGTATGGCAGATGCCCACCCCGCTGGCCAGCACCGGCATGTTGGCGTTATCGGTCACCAGCGTCACCAGCTTCTCGCCGCCGCGGGGGATGATGAGGTCGATGTACTCGCTCAGCTCCAGCATCTCGTTGACCACCATGCGCTCGGTGGACTCGATGAACTGGACGGCGTCGCCGGGTATCCCGCCCTTCCCGGCGGCCTGCTTGATGACCTTCGCCAGCGCGCTGTTGGACCTCAGGGCCTCCTTGCCCCCGCGCAGGATGACGGCGTTGCCCGACTTGAGGCACAGCGATGATATGTCCGAGGTGACGTTGGGGCGGCTTTCGAAGATGGTGCCGATGACCCCCAGCGGCACCCGCCGCCGCTCGATGCGCAGGCCGTTGGGCAGCACCCGGGCGTCGATGACCTCGCCCACCGGGTCGGGGAGGGTGGCCACCGTGCGCACGTCGCCGGCCATGCCCTTGAGCCGGTCGGCGTCCAGCAGCAGGCGGTCCTGCATCGCCTGGTCCATCCCGGCGGCCTTGGCGTCGTCGAGGTCTTGCCGGTTGGCGTTGAGTATATCTTTCTCATTGGCGATGAGGGCATCGGCGATGCTGTGCAGCGCCTTATTCTTCACCTCGGTGGAGAGGTGCGCCAGCTTCCGCGACGCGGCCTTGGCCGCCTGCGCCTTCTGTGTCAGTTCATCCATCGCTGCTTCCATATCGCCCTCCTTACGACACCACTAAATCGTTGCGGTGCACCACCTCGTCACCGTACATGTAGCCCAGCAACTCCTCTATCTTGTCCGAGCGGGCGCCCTTGATCGCCGCCAGCTCCTTGGACGAGTAGTTGGTGATGCCGCAGCCTATCCTTTCATATTCCGCGCCGCCCTTGCCGCCCTTCTTGCCCTTGGTCGCTTTCGCCTTGGCCACCTCGGCCATGATGTTGACCGCGTCGCCGCGCTCGAACTTGCCCTCCACCTCCTTGACGCCGGCGGGCAGCAGGCTGCGGTTCTGCTCCTTGAGCGCCTTCACCGCCCCGGCGTCCACCACGATGCTGCCCTTGGTGGCCAGGCCGGACAGTATCCAGCGCTTGCGGCTCTCCATCTTACTCGCTGTCGGCATGAATATAGTGCCCACCGCGTCGCCGGCGACCACCCGCAGGATGACGTCCTTGTCGAAGCCCCCGGCGATGACCGCGGTGGCCCCCGAAGCCGTCGCCAGCTTGGCGGCCTCCAGCTTGGTCTTCATCCCGCCGAGGCCGCGCCCCTTGGCGCCGCTGGCCAGCTTCTCGATGCTCCTGTCGATGCGCTCCACGCGGGGGATGAGCTTGGCGCCCTTGTCCTTATCGGGGTCGGCGGTGTACAGCCCGTCCACGTCGCTGAGCAGCACCAGCAGGTCGGCGTCCACCAGGTTGGCCACCAGCCCGGACAGGTTATCGTTGTCGCCGAACGACGCCCCGCCCAGCTCCTCCACCGCCACCACGTCGTTCTCGTTGATGACCGGCAGCACCCGCAGCTCGAGCAGGGTCAGCAGGGTGCGGCGGGCGTTGAGGTAGCCCAGCCGGTCGGCGAGGTCGGTGCGGGTCAACAGGGCCTGCGCCACCTTGATGCCGTGCCACTCGAAGAGCTGCTGGTAGGACTGCATCAGGGCGGTCTGCCCCACCGCCGCCATTGCCTGGCGGCAGGGGATGTCCCGCATCCCGTCGGTTATGCCCAGCTCCTGCCTCCCGGCGGCGATCGCCCCGGAGGTGACCAGCAGCACGTCGCGCCCCTCCTGGTGCAGGCGAGCCACCTGCCCCACCAGGGTGGACATCACGACGAGGTCCAGCCGGTCGCTGCCCGCGGTGAGCAGGTTGGTGCCCAGCTTCACCACGATGCGCTTATACTTCTCGCCGTCGTTCTTCTCGGTTGCCTTCTTAGCCATAGCTGTTCCCCGATAAATCGCAACTATTATAGCACAACGATGGAGAGCCACGACAAGGGAGGGATTGTTATGACCCTTCAGCTGAGTTGACAAGCGGGATGAGGGGGAATATCTAGAAGCAGCTAGGGGTGCGGCGTGATAGCCACTATGGTAATAATCGGGATACGCTTACCTTTAGCGTTTTGCTCATCGGGGCCGTAATGGAAGAACACCCTGTAGGCCGCCGCGGTTTTCTGCTGGACGTAAGCCTCGAAGACCTTCACTTCGTAGTGTTGGGTGAGGCTGTGATATTCGTGCGTTTGCAGAGAAGGGTGCCGGGGGTTGGTTTCAAGATAACCCAGGGTTTTGCGCACTTGCTTCAGCACATTCTTTTGAGCCGGATCGGTCTCCAGCGCGTCTAGCTGCGCGTCTGCGGTAGGCGTGAAACGTAACTCACGCTTCATCTTTCACATACTTGGCGAATGAGCCGCGTTTCCTGGTGTCACCGGCCGCCGACTCAAGCAGCCCCTTGTGCACCGAGGCCAGGGCCTCCTTGTTCTCAAACAGCCACAGCTCAGAGGCGGGGATGGTTACCTGCGGGTCCAGAACGATCTGCCCCATCTCATTGAGGTACACGCAGAACGTGACACCGTCGGGTATGTCGATCTTCGACAGCCCTACCCGGTGTTTGGAGTCCGGTTTCACGCTGCCGGCCACCATCTTGAAATTCTTATCCTTGATTATCGAATCCATCGCGCAACTATTGTAGCACTGGTGGGATGCTGTGTCAAGTGGGATATCCCCACCATTTCCGGATGTTCTGGCATCCATGGCCGCCCTCGACAGGCGCGGGCACCGTCCCGAAAGTGGTACAATTACACGGGCACGACAATCGACAGCACGGAACGGAGGTCGATATCAGATGGAGATGAAGACGGATAAGGACAAGCTGCAGCAGCTGGCAGACCTGATGAACGAGCAGTCGGAGACGCCGATACTGGTGACCGACGACCTGCTGTACATATTCGACGCCGCGCTGGAGCCGGAGGAGGTCGATTTCCTGCTCAAGATGGGTGGCGGCAACCTGCGGCGCGCCGAGGTGGAGGCCAGGGTCGGCCTGTCGCCGGCGGATTTCGAGCGGGTGCTGGAGGCGCTGCTGGACAAGGGGCACATCACCGAGCTGGAGCCGGAGACGGAGGGGGCGGAGCCGTACCTGCACGTGATGTCCGTGTTCCCCGGGTGGTTCGAGCACTACCTGATGCG
>CAYUWM010000032.1:14713-19637 GCA_964448395.1 uncultured Dehalococcoidales bacterium | reverse complement strand
ATCATGGCCTTCAGGCCGGCCTGCAGCATGCGCGGGGTGTAGGCGTCCATGCGGCCGCTGGTGGTCGGCCCCGCCGACCCGATGACGTGCCCCGGTTTGGTCGGAGACGGGCCCATGTAATATATCGTCTGCCCCCTGACGTCGAACGGCAGCTTATCCCCTTTGTCCAGCGTCTCCACCAGGCGCTTGTGCGCCGCGTCCCGCCCCACGTATATAACGCCGCTGATGAGCACCTGGTCCCCGGCATGCAGGGACTCGATTGTACGCTCATCGATGGGCGATGTGATATTCTTCTGCATCTGCTCCTCCGTCAGTACCGCAGTATCTCCTTGGCGATGACCGCCCGCTGCAGCTCCAGGGCCTGGTCCGAGGCGCTGGCGGCGATGGCGTTGCGGCACAGCCGGGCCAGGGGCAGTTCCTTGGTGTACATCGGCCCGCCGTGCAGCTGGGTGGCGCGGTCGGTGCAGCGCTCCACCATCTCGGTGGCGTAGACCTTGACCATGGACGCCTCGCGATGGATGTCCTCCCCGGCGTCCGCCTTGCAGGCGGCGTGGTACACCATCAGCCTGGCGGCGTGGATGTCGATGGCCATGTCCGCCAGGTCGCGCTGGACGCTGGGCCGCTCCTGTATCAGCTTGCCGAAGCTCTGCCAGTTCTGGGCGTACTCCTTGCTTATCTCTAGCAGCCGCTCGGCGGCGCCGACGCAGCGGGCGCCCCTGGCGATGCGCCTCGCCGGCAGCCATTTGGCGCCGAGGTGGAACGCCTGGCCCTCCTCGCCCAGCAGGTTCTCCGCGGGCACGCTGCAGTCCTCGAATTTCATAATGATGGGCTCCACCACCTGGGCGTGCCTCCCCGTCCGCTCGCCGGTGCCGCTGACGGTGAACCCCGGGGTGTCTCGCTCCACCACCAGGCAGCTGACGCCGCCGCGGACGCCCTTGTCCTTGTCGGTCACGGCGAACACCATCACGAAGTCGCCGGGGTCGATTATATGCGCCATGCACAGCTTCTCGCCGTTGATGACGTACGCCCCGTTGCGCTTCACGGCTGAGGTGTTAATCTCGGTAGGGTCGCCGGCGCCGGCCTCCATCAGGGCGATGCTGGCCCGCTTCTCTCCGGTGAGCAGGGGTTGTAAATAGCGCTGGCGCTGCGCATCGTCGCCGTCGAACAGCACCGGGGATATATCGCCCAGGCTGAAGGGGATGATGGTCCTGGCCAGCTCCTCCTCGATGAGGCAGATGCCCAGCGTGGACAGCCCCACCCCGCCCAGCTCCTCGGGCACGCTCATGCCCCACAGCCCCATCTCCTCCACCAGCTGGAACAGGCGCTGGTCTTCCTCCGGGGGGAGGGCCACCCTGCCGGTGGCGGGGTCGCCCTCGCGGCCCAGCACCTCCCGCTCCAGCGGTATGAGCTCGTCCTTGACGAACTCCCTCACCGAGTTCTGCACCATCTTCAGTTCTTCGGGAATGGTGAAATCCATCCTGCGGGCTCCTCTGTGAAGCTAGGTCAGCGCTTCTTCGACATAAAGATCCAGATCGGGCTCCTGCTCGTCTCCGATGCGGGTCTCCAGGCGGGACAGGGCCTCGATCATGTGGCGGTTAACGATATAGTGCTTGATGGTGGTGTCCACCTGCGGGCAGGAGAGGGCGCAGTTGAAGCAGCGGTCGCAGTCCTTGCCCACCAGCGTCTCCAGCGCCATCGAGCTGCGCTGCGACGTCTTCTCCAGACGGGACGGCTCGCGGGCCAGCACCGGGCAGATGTCGATGCAGTTGCCGCAGCCGATGCAGGCGGGGCTGCCCACGATATCCTCCTCCAGCTTGAGGGTGTGGTGCGGCGCGAAGCCGCTGGACAGCAGGCGGCAGCGGGCCACCGGCGGGCATTTAGAATCGAGCACGATGTTGAGCATCCCCTCGATGTCATCCACGTTGGTCTGCCCCTGCATTATGTACTCGCGCATCACTCCAGCCCTCCGGCGAAGCTGCCGCTGATGCTGGCGATGCGACCGTGGCGGGTGTAGTCGGGGAGCAGCATGGGGGACAGCGGCCTGTCCTGCTGCAGACCGGCGTCCTTGAGCCCCTTCTGCCACTGGCGCACGTGCTCCAGCGTCAGTTTGCCGATCTTGGTTTCCTTGGCGAGCTCGGCCGCCGCCTTGCCCGCCCTCCGGCCGAAGACGAATATATCCAGCGTGGAGTTGCCCATCAGCCGGTTGCGGCCGTGCACCCCGCCCTCCACCTCTCCGGCGGCGAACAGGTTGGGCACGCTGGTGCGGCCCTGGTTGTCTATCAGTATGCCCCCGTTCTGGTAGTGCAGCGTGGGGTAGACCAGCACCGGGTCCTTGCTCATGTCGATATCGAAGCGCAGGAACTGGCGCAGCATGGCGGGCAGCTCCTTGGCGATGGTCCCCGAGCCGCGCAGCATATCGATCATCGGCGAGTCCAGCCACACCCCCGCCTGCCCCGTCGGCGTGGTTATGCCCTTGTTGCGCCCTTTGCACTCGCGGATTACGGCCGATGCCACCGCGTCCCTGGTCTCCAGCGGGTAAACGAACTGTTCCCCGTCGGCGTTCACCAGCTGGGCGCCCAGCCCCCTGACCTTCTCGGTGACCAGCTGCCCCACGATCTGCTCGGGGTAGGCCACGCCGGTGGGGTGGTACTGCATAGTGTCCATGAAAATAAGTTTGGCGCCGGCGCGGTAGGCCAGTACTACCCCGTCGGCGGTGGCGCCGTAGTGGTTGGTGGTGGGGAAGTCCTGGTAGTGCAAACGGCCCCCGCCGCCGGTGGCCAGTATGGTGGCCTTGGCGCGCACCAGCGTCATCTCGTTGGTCTCCAGGTTGACCAGCACCGCTCCCGCCACCTTGCCCTCATCGTCCATCACCAGCTCGATGGCGGGGGAGAACTCCAGCACGGTTATCCCCCGGTTGCGCACCTCGTCGCGGAGGACGCGCATCTCCTCCAAGCCGGTATAGTCCCTGGCGGAGTGCATCCTCTTGCGCGACGTCCCGCCCCCGCTCTCGGTGAACAGGGTACCGTCCGGCTCCTTGCCCCACATCATGCCTAACGACTCAAGCCAATGAACCACCCCCGGGGCGTCGATAACCAGCGCCTCCACCAGCTCCGGTATATTAGTGAAGCCGCCGCCGCCCATGGCATCGAGGTAGTGGATCGCCGGCGAATCGTTGGGCTTGGTGGCCGCCTGGGTGCCGCCTTCGGCACCCACCGTGTTGGCGTCGCCGAGGCGCAGCTTGGTCGCCAGCAGCACGCTGGCGCCGTTCTCCTGCGCCAGCAGGGCGGCCGATGCCCCGCCGCCGCCGCCGCCAATCACCAGCACATCCACATCGTAATCTACCGTCTCCAGGTCAATGATATCGGGGTCGACCCTGCTGTTACCCTCCAGCAGCTCGGCCAGCTCGTTGGGCGTCTTTTCTCCCTTGTTGGGGCCCATCTGTATATCGCGCATCCCGCCGGCCACGAAGTCGGGGTGGAATTCCTGGAGCAGGGTCGCCTTTTCTTCCGGCGTGAGCGAAGGGTGTCTCTCCTCCAGCCGCCTCTCCCTGGTGGCGGTTACCTTTTCGACACTTTCTGCCATCTCCGGTGGGTACATATCGGCGGTCTCCTTCCTCAACTCTCCATGTCGCGCTCGGCGTAGCGCTTGCGCAGCTCTTTCTCCGGCATCTTCATCAGCTCCTTGAGCTCGGAGTCGAATTTACCGCTATCGACCTCGGCCACCCGCTGCGCCAGGTGCTCCGACATGGGGGCGATGTGCCGGCCGTAGAGCCGACGGCAGAGGAGTCCGATGTTGTACTGCGGTATCCCCGCCGGGCAGCGGGCGGCGCACAGCCCGCACATCACGCAGTCGAAGGACTTCTCGGCTGCTGCGGCGATGTCGCCCCTGATGGCGTCGGCGATGTATGAGATCACCTCCAGATCCTGGGGGCAGCTCTTGGTGCAGGCGTTGCAGCCCATACAGGTCATGATATCGGGGTACAGCGCTAACACCTGTTCCCCGGTGGGCTCCAGTTTCTCAATATCGTAGATTGCCTTCTCCGCGGGGAAGAACGGGATCTGGGTGAGGTACATGTCCGGCTGGACCACTGTCTGGCAGGCGAGGGCGTATTTGAGCTGGGGGTCGTCCTTGACCCGGTAGATGGTGCCGCAGGCGCCGCAGAAACCGCTGCGGCAACCGACGCCGCGAATCAGCTTGTAGCCTGCGTACTCCATCGCCTTCTGGATGGTCAGGCCTTCGGGCACCTGATAACGCTTGCCCAGTATGTAGATGTCGATCATCTTCGGGTTCAAAGTACGGCCTCCTTGTGACGTGCGCTGTGACATTGCATGTTGACCGCCACCGGCAGGCTGGCGATGTGTGCCGGATGGGTCTCGACATGCACTGCCAGCGAGGTGATGGTGCCTCCCACGCCCCCCGAGCCGATCCCAGAGGCGTTGATCCGCTGCAGCAGTTCCTTTTCCAGCTCGGCGGCCTCGGGATCGGGAGAGGGTTGACCCACGGTGCGGAGCAATGCCCGCTTGGCCAGGATCATGGCCTTCTCGGCGCTGCCGCCGATGCCCACGCCGACGATGGTCGGTGGACAGGGGTTGCTGCCCGCCTCCTCGACCGCCTGCACCACGAAATTGACCACCCCCTGACGGCCCTGCGCCGGCTTGAGCACGGTGAAGCGGCTCATGTTCTCGCTGCCCCCTCCCTTGGGGGCGACGGTGATTTTAAGCTTGTCACCGGGCGCCACACGGGTGTGGATGATGGCGGGGGTGTTGTCCTTGGTGTTTACCCTGGCCGAGAACGGCTGTTTAACCGCCGATTTCCGCAGGTAACCATCGGCGTAACCCCGTCTCACACCCTCGTCGATCGCCTCATTGAGATCGCCTCCGGTGACGTGCACGTCCTGCCCGATATCAATGAACACTATGGCCAG
>CAYUWM010000032.1:11737-14613 GCA_964448395.1 uncultured Dehalococcoidales bacterium | reverse complement strand
AGCTCCTTCACCGCATCAGCAGAGCGCTTAAGGGCGGCGCTTTCCTCCTCGGTGAGCTTAAGCTCGATGATCTGTTCGACGCCGCCGGCACCCAGCTTCACCGGGACGCCGACGAACGTTCCCTTGATGCCGTATTCGCCCTCCAGCAGCACTGAGCACGGCAGCATCTTCTTCTTGTCGAACAGGATGGCCTCCACCATCTGGACCGTCGCCGCCGATGGGGCGTAGTAGGCGCTGCCGGTCTTGAGCAGGCCGACGATCTCGGCGCCGCCCTTCACCGTGCGCTCCACAATAGCATCGACCCGGTCCTGAGGCATAAGCTCGGTCATCGGTATGCCGCCGACGGTGGTCAGCCGGGGTATCGCCAGCATGGTATCGCCGTGGCCGCCGAGGAGGCAGGGGGACACGTCCTCTACCGAGACGCCGAGCTCCATGGCGACGAAGGTCCTCAGCCGGGAGGAATCGAGCACTCCCGATTGCCCCATCACCCGGTTCCTGGGGAACTTGCTTACACGGAGCGCAAGCTGGGTCATGGCGTCCAGCGGGTTGGTGACCACGATGATGAAGCAGTTGGGCGAATGTTTCGCCACGTTATCGGTGACTTCCTTGATTATCTTCATATTGGTGAGGATCAGGTCGTCGCGGCTCATCCCCGGCTTGCGGGCGATGCCGGAGGTGATGACCACGATGTCGGAATCTTTGGTATCTTCATAGTCGTTGGTGCCGATGATACTGGAATCGGAGGACAGGATCGGACCGCTCTGCAGGATGTCCAGCGCCTTTCCCTGCGGCAGCCCTTCGATGATGTCCACCAGTACCACGTCGGCGTAGCCCTTTTCAGCGATCCGCTGGGCGCAGGTGGCGCCAACGTTGCCGGCTCCGATAACTGTAACCTTATTACGCATTTTCAATCTCCTTCATTTTCTTAATTACCGCCTCGGCGACCTCGGCGGTGCCCACCGCCGAGGGGTCGTTGCGGTCGGCTTTCATGTCGTAGGTAACGGCTTTGCCCTCGGCGATAACGGCGGCGATGGCGTCCTCCACCAGATCGGCGGCTTCCTTCTCACCGAGGTAGCGCAGCATCAGCACCCCCGACAGCATCATCGCCATCGGGTTTATCTTGTTCTTACCGGCGTATTTGGGGGCACTGCCGTGGGTCGGCTCGAATACCGCTATCTCGTCACCGATATTTGCTCCCGGTGCCAGCCCCAGTCCGCCGATGATACCGGCGCAAAGCTCGGAGACGATATCGCCGTAGAGGTTGGGCAGGACCAGGACATCGTGTTTTTCCGGGTTGCGCACCAGCTGGGAGCAGATGCTGTCGACTATGTGGGGCTCGAATGTAATATCGGGGTAAGACTTGGACACTTCCCAGCAGGTTAACAGGAAAAGTCCGTCAGTAGCCTTCAGGATGTTCGCTTTGTGGATGGCGGACACCTTCTTGCGCTCGTTAGTCCTAGCATACTCGAAGGCCCACCTGGCGATCTTCTCGGAGGCGCTGGCCGAGATGGACTTTATGCTGAAGCTGGAGTCAGGCTTGACCGAGTCCCCGCAATCCTCAATGAAGCGGTTGAGCCTCGATGCCTCCAGCGTGCCGTAGCGGTACTCGATCCCGGCGTAGAGGTCCTCGGTGTTCTCGCGTACTATAACTACATCCGCTTTTTTGTACAGGGTGGGTGCGCCGGGATAGAGCTTGCAGGGTCGGAGACATACATATAGATCCAGCGCCTTGCGTATCGCTACGTTCACGCTGCGGAAGCCGGAGCCTATCGGCGTGGTGATCGGCCCCTTGAGGGCTATCTGGTTCTTGCGGATGGAGTTGAGGAGGTAATCGGGAAGGGGCGTACCGAACATATCCTGCGCCCGGTCGCCGGCGAACGCCCGGTCCCAGCTGAAATTGACGCCGGTGGCCTCCAGCACCCTTCTGGCGGCCTCTACCACCTCGGGCCCGATGCCGTCACCCGGTATCAGGGTTACACTATAGGCCAAACTCCATCTCCTCTCTAAGGCTTGAAATCGCCGTGCCTCTTAATATAAGGGATAAGCCCGCCCTCTTCAAGTATCCCGAGCATCACACTGGGGAACTTGCCGAACTGGAGTTCAGTCCCGGTGGTGGTGTCCTTCAACGTGCTATTCTTGAGGTCGACCTCCAGCTCGTCACCTTCGCTGATCTTGTCGGTGTCGCATATCAGCACGGGAAGGCCGACATTGATCGCGTTGCGATAGAATATCCGGGCCACCGACTTCGCCAGCACGGCGGCCACCCCAGACATCTTTATCACAATGGCGGCGTGCTCCCTGCTGGAGCCCAGCCCGAAGTTGGAGCCGGCGACGATGAAATCGCCGGGGTTGACCTTACAGGTAAACTCCGGGTCGGCGTCCTCCATGGCGTGCTTGGCCAGCGCCGGCAGGTCGCTCCTCAGGTGGTAGTACCGTCCGGGGCAGATGTGGTCGGTGGAGATGTGGTCGCCGAATTTAAAGGCTTTGCCCTTGAGCATCTACATGAACTCCCTGGGATCGGTAATCTCGCCGGTGATGGCACTGGCGGCGGCGGTCGCCGGGCTTGCCAGATATATAAATCCATCGGGGTTGCCCATGCGCCCTTTGAAATTGCGGTTGGCGGTGGATAGACAGGCTTCCCCGTCGCCGAGGATCCCCTGGTGTACGCCGACGCAAGGTCCGCAGCCTGGAGGCAGGAACGTTGCCCCCGCCTCGAGCAGGGTCTGGACGTAACCGGCCTCGATCGCTTCCCTGAGCACCTCCCGCGAAGCCGGGGCCACCAGCAGCCTGATATCGGGGTGGCGTTTGCGGCCTTTCAGTATATCCGCTGCTACCGCTATGTCCTCCAGACGGCCGTTGGTGCAGGTGCCGATGAC
>CAYUWM010000032.1:0-11637 GCA_964448395.1 uncultured Dehalococcoidales bacterium | reverse complement strand
CCGATGAGGCTCAGTATCAGGTCCTTGGCATATACCCCTTTGGGGAAACCACCGCTCACCGTGACTTTGAAGCTCTCCGGCACCCGGAACCAGGTCTTACCCAGCGCCATGGCGATGGCGATATCGGTGGAGCCCATGCCGGTGGCGAAGGCCCCCAGCGCTCCCGCGGTCACGGTATGGGAGTCGGCACCGACGATGACCTCGCCGGGGCTGGCATAGGATTCGGCGACCAGCTGGTGGCACACCCCCTCTCCCACCTCGCTGAGCACGGCACCGCTCTCTGCAGCGAAGCGGCGCAGGGTCATGTGGTCGTTGGCCAGCTCCTTGGAGGGGACGGGCGCGGCATGGTCGAGGAACAGCACCGTCCTGTGTGCAGCGGCCAGTGATTTCAAGCCGCTACCTGCCAGCTGGCGCAATGCCAGCGGCCCGGTGCCGTCCTGAACGAATGCCAGGTCGACCTGCGCTATCAAGATGTCGCCGGCATGGGCGTCTTTGCCCGATCTGTCGCTCAGGATTTTCTCGGCGATGGTTTTACCCATAATAAGCCTCGTTGCCATGAAGGTATGGGATATCGGAATCTAGAGCAGGGGGTTTCAGCCCTTGCCGATGACAGCAATGATGTCGTCTTTGGCCACCCGGTCCCCCGGCTTGAACCTCAGCTCCTTGACTGTTCCATCGACCGGGGAGGGGAGGGCGCTCTCCATCTTCATCGCTTCCAGTATGACGATGGTATCGCCCGCCTTAACCTTCCGTCCCACCTCTACCTCATACCGGATTATGAGCCCGGGCATGGGGGCATTGAGCGCGCCGTCCGTCGTCGCCAGCGCCTCCTTAGCTGCCGGCGCCGATTTGGGAGCCGGCGCTGGCTCCGCAGGCTTGGGCGGTGCCGCGCTGGGCTGAGCAGGGCTGGTCGCAGGTTGACTGATTATCGGCGCCCCGCTCCCGGGATCCACGGCCACCTGATAGTACTCATCGTTGACGAACACGTTGTACACCCTGGTCTGTGGCCCCCTGGCCGGCGCCGGCCTCTCCGTCTTCTCCACCAGCTTTCCTGCCAGCGCCTTCTCGATCAGATCGTCTTCCCGTTTGATCGCATCCAGGCCTCTAGGCTTGACCGAGTCGGGCACCGGCTCCAGCCCGTACTTCCAGCGCAGGAACCTCATGCCGGTCTCCGGGTAGAGGGCATAGATGAGCACGTCGCCCATGTTCTTGGCGATATCTTTTGTAGCTGCCTTGGCCTTATCCATCTCGGGCTCCAGCAGGTCGGCGGCGCGGCAGGTGATCGGCTTCTCCCCTTTCTCGTAGCCCTTGAGCACCAGCTTCTGCACCTCAGGGTCGATGGGGGACGGCGGGCGGCCGTACATGCCGTACACGTAGTCCTTCACCTGCTTGGATATCATCTTGTAGCGTCCGAAGAGCACGTTCTGCACTGCCTGGATGCCCACGATCTGGCTCGTCGGCGTCACCAGCGGCGGGAAGCCCAGCTCCTTGCGCACGCGGGGCAGTTCCTCATGGACCTCATGCAGCCGGTCCAGGGCGTCGGCCTCTCTCAATTGAGATACCAGGTTGGTGGTCATCCCCCCGGGGACCTGGTGGCTGAGCACGCCGGTATCGATGACCGACATCTTGTTGCTCTTCCAGAAATCGCGGTACTTGGGTGATATAGACTCGAAATAATCTCCCAGCTTCAGCAACTGGTTTAGATCAAGCCCGGTGTCCCTCTCGGTCCCCTGCAGGGCGGCTACTATCGGCTCGACCGCTGGCTGGGAGGAGCGCAGCGCGTACGGGGCGAGGCAGGTATCGATGATATCTATCCCCGCCTCAGAGGCCTTGAGACAGGTCATCGATGCCATGCCGCTGGTATAATGGTTGTGCAGCTCCACCGGTATCTTGAGCTTATCCTTCAGGGCTTTGACTAGGTCATAGGCATCGTAGGGGGAGAGCAGCCCCGCCATGTCCTTGATACAGATGCTGTCGGCGCCCATATCCTGCAGCACCAGTGCCTTATTGATGAAGAAATCGATATTATATACCGGCCCCCCCAGCTTGTTCTCGGTCAGCGAGAAGCTGAGGCATCCCTGGATGTGCTTGCCGGTCTCCTTGATAGCGGCGAACGAGGCCTGCATGTTGCGCTCGTCGTTCAGGGCGTCGAACACGCGGAATATGTCTATGCCCACCTCAGCCGACTCGTGGACGAAGGCCTTGACCACGTCGTCGGCGTAGTTGCGGTAGCCCACCAGGTTCTGACCGCGGAGCAGCATCTGCAGCGGCGTATCGGGCATCGATCTCTTGAGGATGCGTACCCGCTCCCAGGGGTCTTCATTCAGAAAGCGGGTGCACACGTCAAACGTGGCACCGCCCCATACCTCCATAGCGTGGAAACCCATCTTGTTCATCTCGGGAGTGATGGGCTCCAGGTCGGCGATGCGCATGCGGGTGGCAAACGATGACTGGTGCGCGTCGCGGAAGGTGGTATCAACGATCTTCAACGGGTTCTTCTTGGCCATCTAAGTTCATCTCCTTTGGAAGGGGTGTGGAGCACACATCCTTCGCTGCCATAGAATTCGCATCCTCATCATCTCCCCGATCCCCCAGTACTTCCAGTAGCTTGCCGCCGGAGGACACGATACGGCTGCTGCTGCCAGCGCCTGTTCTTCTTCATACTGGCCGATGGCAGCGGTGATCGCCGCCATGGCCTCCCCTTTTTTATCCATCATGTATCGCTAAAGCGGGATGTTCCCGTGCTTCTTGGGCGGGTTGGTGTCCCTCTTGTTCTTCAGCATCTCCAGCGCCTTGATTATCCGCGGCCGGGTCTCCCGGGGGTCGATGACGTCGTCGATGTAGCCCCGGGCCGCCGCCACGTAGGGATTGGCGAACCTGTCCTTGTACTCCTGTACCAGTTTCTTCCTGGTCTCGTCGGGGTTGTCCGATTTCTTGATCTCATCGCGATATATGATGTTAACCGCGCCGTCAGGGCCCATGACCGCGATCTCCGCAGTAGGCCAGGCGAGGTTGATATCGCCGCGGAGGTGCTTGCTGCTCATCGCCACGTAAGCCCCGCCGTACGCCTTCCGGGTGATGATGGTGATCTTGGGCACGGTGGCCTCGGAGTAGGCGTAGATCATCTTGGCACCGTGCTTGATGATACCTCCGTATTCCTGGTCTACGCCGGGCATGTAACCCGGCACGTCGACGAAGGTGATAATCGGCAGGTTGAAGCAGTCGAGGAAGCGCACGAACCGTGCTCCCTTGATCGAGGCATCGATATCGATGATCCCGGCCGACGCGTAGGGCTGCTGCGCCACGATGCCCACCGAGCGTCCGCTGCACCTGGCGAACCCGGTTATGATATTGGGGGCATAGTTCTCGTGGACCTCCATGAACTGGCCATCGTCCACCACCATGCGGATGATATTCTTCATGTCGTAGGCTCTGGTGGGGTCCTCGGGCACCGCATTTACCAGCTCCTCATCCATCCGGTTGGGGTCGTCGGCGGTTGCCTGAACCGGCGGGTCCTCCATATTGTTCTGCGGCAGGTAGCTGAGCAGCTGGCTGACCATGTTCAGGCATTCCTCGTCGTTGGGGGCGACGAAATGGCACACCCCGCTGTGGGTGGACTGGGCCACGGCCCCACCCAGGTCTTCGTGGGTCACTTCCTCGCCGGTCACCGCCTTGATGACGTCGGGGCCGGTGATGTACATCTGCCCCGTCCCCTGAACCATGAACACGAAATCGGTGAGGGCGGGGGAGTACACCGCCCCGCCGGCGGAGGGGCCCATTATCACCGATATCTGGGGGATGACCCCCGAGCACAAGGTGTTCCTGAGGAAGATCTCGCCGTACCCGGCGAGGCTCTCCACGCCTTCCTGTATGCGGGCACCGCCGGAATCGAGCAATGCGATGAAGGGCGCACCGTTCTTCAGGGCCAGGTCCATCACCTTGCATATCTTCTCCGACATTACCTCAGACAGCGACCCGCCGAAGATGGTGAAGTCCTGGGCGTAAAGATAGACGGGACGGCCATTCACCGTCCCGTA
The DNA here is from genome assembly GCA_964448395.1 of uncultured Dehalococcoidales bacterium. GTDB lineage: Bacteria > Chloroflexota > Dehalococcoidia > E44-bin15 > E44-bin15 > CAYUWM01. The sequence goes on along the minus strand of CAYUWM010000032.1, from coordinate 7,600 downwards.
TCCGGTCACCACCGCATCGCCCAGGTGCTTCTTGTCGGCGAGGCCGAACTCGGTGGCGCGGTGGGTTACGAAGGGGTCCAGCTCTACGAAGCTGCCGTCATCGAGGAATCGGGCGACGCGCTCCCTGGCGGTAAGCTTGCCCTTCTCGTGCTGCGCAGCGATTCGCTTCTCGCCCCCGCCTTGCTGGGACTCCGCCCTCTTCTGGGCCAGGATATCGAGTTTCTCTTCGAGCGCCATTTCCCCTCCCGAATATCAAGTTTGTGAAAAGTGTAACTTTGTGAAAGACATCACAGAGTATCCCAAGCTAATTATATAACTGGAGAGCCCAAAATGCAAGGTAAGATAAGGGTTCGGGCAATGTATTGTTATTCCTCCCGCCGGGCGATGGCCTCTGCTATGGCCAGCAGCCTTCTCGCCTGATTTGCTATGGGCGTATCGATCATCTTGCCGTCGAGGGATGTGGAGCCCAGACCTTTAGCTTCGGCTTCCTCGAAGGCGGCCACCACCTGCCGGGCGCGGTCTATCTCCTCTCCGGTGGGGCGGAATATGCGGTTCACCGGCTCTATCTGGTCGGGGTGGATGAGGAACTTGCCGTCGAATCCCAGGTTGCGGGCCAGCGTAGCCTCCCGTTCCAGCCCGGTTCCGTCCCTGAAGTTGTTGTACGGGGTATCGACGGCGCTGACCCCCGCCGCCCTGGCGGCGATGACCACCGCCGTTCGCGGGTACAACAGCTCATCGCCGTCCTCGGTGCGCATGATGCCGGTGTCCAGTGCGAAGTCCTCGGCGCCGAAGATGATGCCTGTTACCCGTTGTGAAGCGCTGGCGATCTCGAAGGCGTTGAGCAACCCTTTGGCCGTCTCCACCCAGGGCAACAGTTTTATATGTCCCCCCGCTATACCCCGCTGCTTTTCCAGGCGCTCGATATTGGCTACCACCTCGGCGACGTCGCTGGCCGTTGCCGGCTTGGGCTGGTTGATGCCGTCGATGCCGGCCACGATTACCGCCTCCAGGTCCTCCATCGCCAGGCCGCTGGCCATCGAGTTGATACGGACGAATATCTGCTGTCCCGCGAGCGCCATCCCCAAAATCGACTCTCGCACCATGGCGCGGGCGGTCGCTTTCTCGGATTGAGGTACGGAGTCTTCCAGATCCAGGATGAGCACGTCGGCGGGCAGGTGCCGCGCCTTGTCGATCATCTTCTGCCGGTTGCCGGGTACCGACAGCAGGGTTCTCAACGGTTCCACTTCTAGCTCCTCAGTGGCACAGTATGGGATGGAGGGCGGATGATTGTCAAGTATTCTCTATTGTAGCGGCTTGTGTTAGAATCGAGGGCGATGATTGCTGATCTCGGTACGACCATATGCGGCGACAGGGAGTTCCGCTGGGGGGAGAGAACCTATATCATGGGGATATTGAACGTCACCCCCGATTCTTTCTCCGGCGACGGTCTGGGCTCAGACGTGGAGGCGGCCGTCGCCCAGGCGGTGCGCCTCGCGGATGAGGGCGCCGACATCCTGGATGTGGGTGGCGAGTCCACCCGCCCTGACTCCGCGTCGATATCGGCCGACGAGGAGCTGTGCCGTGTTATCCCCGTCATCGAGAAGCTGGTGGGTCAGGTGGATGTTCCCGTCAGCATCGATACCTACAAGTCGGGGGTGGCGCGCCGGGCGCTCGAGGCGGGGGCGTCGATGATCAACGATGTATGGGGGCTGAGGCGCGACCCGGCGCTGGCGGCGCTGGTTGCCGAGTGGGGGGTGCCCCTGGTCATCTCGGCCAACCAGCGGGAGACCGACTATGGAGATATCGTGCCCGCGGTCTTGGATTCGCTGAGGTGGGGCATCGACCGGGCGGGGGAGGCAGGGGTGGCTCGCGAGAATATCATAGTAGACCCCGGCATCGGGTTCGGCAAGACGCTGGAGGGGAACCTGGAGGTACTGCGTCGCCTCGATGAACTTAAGCAGTTGAACCGCCCGATACTTCTAGGTACCTCGCGCAAGTCGATGATCGGGATGGTGCTGGACCTGCCGGCCGACCAGCGTATCGAGGGCACGGCGGCAACCGTGGCCCTCGGCATCGCCGGCGGCGCCGACATCGTCCGGGTGCACGACGTGATGCAGATGTCGCGCGTTGTGCGCATGGCCGACGCCGTCGTCAGGGGGAGGTGGCGCTAGATGGACGTCTACCTTGGCCTGGGGGCCAACACGGGTGACCGTCAGGCGAACCTTGAACGGGCCGTTGAGCTTCTGGGCGAAAGGCTCAATATCCAAAAGGTGTCGTCGGTCTATGAAACCGAGCCGGTGGGGTATGAGGATCAGCCGCCGTTCCTCAATGCCGTTTGCCGTGTTCAAACCGATATCGGCCCGCTGCAGCTGCTGTCGCTGGTTAAGGGGATAGAGGCCGGCATGGGCCGGGTACCCAATTTCACCGACGGGCCGCGCCCCATCGATATTGACATAATCTTATACGGCGACCTGGCGATGGTTGATCCCGAGCTGACCATCCCCCACCCGCGGATGGCCGAGCGGGCGTTCGTCCTCATTCCCCTGCTGGAGATCGCGCCCGGCATCGTGCACCCGTTCTCCGGGGAGAGCGTTGAGGAGATGGTCGCGAAGGTCGGCGGTATAGACGGGGTGAAAAAGTTGGGAAAGCTGGAGGTTTGCGATGTATGAGGTATCGGTCAGGGAGCACTTCGATGCGGCGCACGCGCTGAGGGGTTACAAGGGCAAGTGCGAGAACCTTCACGGGCACCGCTTCGAAGTAGAGGTTACCCTTCGAACAGAGGGGCTGGACGATATCGGCCTGGCCTACGATTTTACGGATTTAAAGAAGCACCTGCGGGACTTGCTGGCGCGCCTGGATCATACCTCGCTGAACGATGTGCCGCCGTTCGACCGCATCAACCCGTCGTCGGAGAACATCGCAGCCACAATTTATGGGGAGCTCCAGCAGAGGGAACTCCCCATCTATAGCGTCCGCGTCTACGAATCCCCGCAGACCTGCGTTACCTACGTCCCCGATAAATAAGCCTACGTCTTGGCTTCCGGCTCGTCGGAGGCCTCCGGCGACGCCTCGATCCTGGTAACCGCCATTATCCAGCCGATCCAGAAGCCCAGCATCAGCACCACCAAGACGCCAACGGCCACCGGGAACATGATGGCCCACACCACCTTGTCCGCCTGCAGCACTATCCCGGCGATGAATGCCGCCCCGGCCAAGATGGTTCCCAGGCAGATTAATGCACCAACTACGCGTGACATATATATTGTTTCCTCCGTTTAGGTTTGAAGCTCAGGCGGCAACAGGTTGGGGATAGTGTCCTCTATAGGGTAGCTAACCGAGCACTTCTTGCAGTGGAGCGAGCCCTTGACTATCTCTTTCTCGTCCTCCTCCTCGACGGTGAGCTCCAGATCCCCCTTGCACACCGGGCAGGCGAGGATGTCCATCAAATCCCTTTTCATCGTTCCTCCTTGAGTCGAATAGCATTCTACCTTAACTGACTCCCCATCGTCAACACGGCGCCGATTGTCTTGACACGGCGTTCGTCCAGACAATAGAATGCGATGGGCCGGTGCAGGAGCATATAGATGAAAAAGACGCGGGTCTGCGACATTCTGGGCATCGAGTACCCGGTGATACAGGGGGGAATGACCTGGATTGCCAATGCCGAGCTGGCGGCGGCGGTCTCCGAGGCGGGGGGTCTGGGGGTGATCAGCCCCAACGCCGGGATGAGGCTGGAGGACGACGTGGTGCAGAACTTGCGGATGCAGATACGCAGGGCGAAAGGCTTCACCGGTAAGCCGCTGGGGGTAAATCTCGTTGTTTTTATCCCGGGGATCGAGGAGCTGATCGACGTATTGACAGGTGAGGGAATCGGGGTGGTGGTGACCTCCGCCGGCGACCCGGCGCGGCACACGGAGCGCATGAAGCAAGCCGGAATCGCAGTGCTGCACCTGGTATCGTCGGTGAGGCAGGCGCGGCACGCGGAGCAGGCGGGGGTGGATGCGGTGGTCGCCGAAGGCTTCGAGGCTGGGGGACACAACGGCTTCGATGAGCTCCCCACCATGGTCCTAGTGCCGCAGGTAGCGGACGCGGTTGAAATCCCGGTGATAGCCGCTGGGGGCATCGCCGATGCCCGCGGCCTAGTCGCCGCGTTTGACTTGGGTGCCGAGGGGGTGCAGCTGGGCACCCGCTTCGTTGCCACGCATGAGTGTATCGCCCCGCAGAATGTGAAGGACGCCATCGTCGCCGCCGGTGATACAGGGACGATGGTCACCGCACGCAACCTGTCCCCCACCCGCGGCTTGAAGAATGAGTTCTCGGCGCAGGTAGCGGAGATGGATAAACGGGGCGCCACCGCGGACGAGCTGTTGGCCTTCATCGGCGTGGGCCGGGCGCGGATGGCACTGCTGGAGGGCAGGGTGGAGCAGGGCGAGGCCTATGCCGGTGCCGCCGCGGGCATGGTCCGTGATGTCGTCGGGGCGGGTGATGTGGTGAAGCAACTAGTTGAGGGTTACGATAGAATCGTTGCTAGGTTAAAGGAAGGAGTCAGCCATTGAGAAAGACCAGGCTTTGTGAGCTGCTGGGGATCGAGTACCCCATAATACAGGGGGGGATGGGTCTCGTCGCCGGCGCAGAGCTGGCGGCTGCGGTGTCCGAGGCCGGCGGGCTGGGCATCATCAGTCCCAACGCGGGGGAGCCGGATTGGGGCAAGGTGGCGGGCAACCTGCGTAATCTAATTCGCAAGGCGAAAGCCCTTACCGATGAGCCGTTCGGGGTGAATTTTCCGATACACATGATCGGCGATGACCGGCAGTTGATCGATATCGCGGTGGAGGAGGGGGTTCGGATTGTCACCACCGGTGCGGGGAACCCGGCGCTCCACACGCCGTACTTCCACGAGCACGGGGTGAAAGTGCTGCACCTAGTGGCTACGGTGAAGCATGCGCTGGGGGCGGAGAAGGCGGGCGTGGACGCCGTGATCGCCGAGGGCTACGAGTCCGGCGGGATCAACAGCCGGGATGAGCTTACCGCGTTCGTGCTGGTGCCTCAGGTGGCGGACGTGGTGGGCATACCGGTGGTGGCCGCCGGCGGCATAAGCGACGCCCGAGGCCTGGTGGCGGCCATAGCTCTGGGTGCCGACGGGGTGCAGATGGGCACCCGCTTCGTCGCCACCAGGGAATGCCTGGCGCACCAGGGCTACAAGGATGCCATCGTCGCCGCCGGAGATACCGCCACCGTGATCACCGGCCGCCACTCGATGCTGGTCAGGGGATTGAGGAACGCCCTCACCGAGCGGGTGCTAGAGAAGGAGAAGGCCGGCGGCTCCGACGAGGAGGCCATCAGGATGTTCTCTGAACTGTCGGAGGCGGCGTTGCTGCGCGGGGATGTCACCGGAGGCCGGGCGGCTTGCGGCGCCGGTGCCGGTCTGGTCAAAGAGATAACGGGCGCGGGCGATGTTATAAGGGATATGGTCGCGGGATACGACAGGATCGTGGCCGGGCTTTAGGCCAGGTATATTTTCCGCATCAGCATAATGATCTTTGTCGGCACCGGCTCGGTGTACTTCAACACCAACCGGGCGATGGCTACACCCACGATGGCGGCGAGGAAGCCGCCCACGATGTCCAGCGGGTAGTGCACCCCCATGTACATCCGCCCGAAGGCGATGGCGATCGCCGGGATGAGCAGCACGTACCCCAGCTTTCGATTGTAGAGCCATACCCCGATGGCCATGGCGAAGGCGGCGGCGGTAGCGTTCGAGGGGAACGAGGGGTCGGTCGGGGGGTAGAAGATCAGATTTACCTGTGCCGGGAACGCCTCGAACGGGCGCAGGCGGTCCTCGAGCGCGGCGTTGAGGATGTAGACCACCAGGTTGGCGAAGCCCATGCCCGCCAGCGAGCAGAACACCGCCCGCTGGTTATTCTCCCGCTGCTCCCGGTTATGCCCGACGAACCACAGCCCCACCATCGCCAATATCATCACCACCGGGACGAACAGGTCGCAGGACAGCGTTCTGATGATATCGTCGATGACCGCGACCCTCCCCGCGAGGCCGTTTATCCAGAAGAAGACGGTCTCATCTGCCGATATCATCGTGCCCTGCCCTTGAAGTATTTAGAGATGGATCGCCAGTATGTCTGCCGTCTCAGGGTGTCTATGCCCTCATTGTCGTCATCGGTGGCCGATGGCATCCGCTTGTGGTTCGCGATAGAGGAGATAGCAAGGGTAACCGCCACCGCGAGGAAGGTGCTTACCGCGAGCCAGAATAGCTGCGGCGGCGTATCGAAGGTGGGCTGCGCCAGGTCCAGCCCGGTGAAGCGGAAGAACCAGATGAACACGGCGGCGATGGCGGCGGCGCCGAAGGCGTAGCCCCAGCCTTTATTGCCGAAGAACGATATCCCGCGGAGTTCCCACCGGGCGGCGATCAGCTGCAGCATGCCGATAACCGCGATGAATACGTACAGACAGTACTCCGCGACGAAGCTCCACGATCCTAAATATCCGTCCATATCAGGTATTCTAGGTCACAATCCGGTTAATTTTCAACATCCCTCTCCCCGATGAGCCTCTGGCCGTACTCCAGGAGCGATTCCACCGGCACGGCAGGCTTCTTCAGCTCGAGGTATTTTTTCAGTGCTTCCAGCGGCTCCAGCCCCTCGGCGGAAGAGATAGGCATGCGCAGGCGGTGCTCCCGTGCCACGTCGCGGGAGATGGCGGCAACGGCGTGGGCGTCCTGCAGCGCCCGGCGCACCTCGCCGTCGTTCAGCAGGGGGGTGAGCTGTTCAGGTATCGTTATCTGGACGCGCACTACAGCATCCTTTATCTCGTGGCCGGCGATGGTATCGATAACTGACCGGGTGGGGTCGGTTTCGTGTTCACCGACGTCCACCTTGATGGTCACGAAGCGTCGCGCGTTGACCGGCTGGAACTCGAAGGATACACCACGGTCGCTATCGATATCCACGACAAAGTAACCCTTCTCGTCGTTTTCCTCGCTGAAGTCGATGCGCTGGAGGCTGCCGGGGTAGACCACCGGCGGGCTCTCGCCCAGCACCTGCTTCTTGTGGATGTGGCCCATCGCGACGTAATCGAATTCAGGCCGGGCTACATTGCTCTGGAGCAGCACGTAGTCGTTCCCCATTATCATGCCCCGCTCGGAGCCGATCTGGGCGCTGGACAGGTAAGCATGGGCGGCGAGCACCGCGGGCAACCCGCGGTCGAGGGCAGCGGCCTCCTGCTGGAGGCGCTCGGTGAGTATGGTTTGCAGACGCTGATTGACTTCGTCGATAGTGAGGTTCTTAGTGTCCTCCCGGCTGAGGAGGGCGCTCCTCCGCGCCCAGGGGAGGGCGACTATCTGCAGGGGGCCTGCTCCGGTATCGATGAGGTAGGTGCCCGGCTTGCTGGCCACGGTAACGTTCTCGACCTGCAGCGTTTTGAATATCTCCATAGTGGTGGCGCGGCCGATGGCGTTGGGCAGGTCATGGTTGCCGGTGAGGAGGAAAACGGGGATGCCGGCCGATGACAGCTTCCAGATGCGGAGGGCGAACTCCCGCTGGTGGGTCTGCGACGGCTCGCGGCTCTTGTAGGCGTCGCCGCAGAA
>CAYUWM010000031.1:0-19900 GCA_964448395.1 uncultured Dehalococcoidales bacterium | reverse complement strand
GAAGACATCCCCTTGGTTGACAAACTCAAATTTCGGGTGTATGCTTGCCGCATCAAAATGTACAGATTCTTCACCGGACGGCCACTCGTAAGTACAAGAAATCAGACATCACCATGTTCGTGCAGTAGTGAGTGCCGTTCTCAGTTGATACGGGGATTCCGGTAATACAATGAGGAGGTATGGGAACATGAGAAAAAACTTGTTCGGTCTACTTATGGTCCTCTTATTTGCAGCAATGGTTGCTGGATTCACGTGTGGCGAGAAGTCGCAAGTGGAGTGCCCTACCACGTGCGAGTGCCTTACCAAGGCGCAGGCCGAGGTAAAAGGCTATGAATTATGTCAAGGGAAGGAGATAAAATGTGGAACCCTTGACGACGGAACTCAGAAATATTGTTACCAGGAGCCGGCTGAGCCAGAGGAGGAAGCCGAGTGCCCTGACGGCTGCTATTGCATGACGAAAGAGGCGGCGGCGGAGCGCGGTTACACCGAGATGTGCCAGACTGAGTCCTGCGGCTATGATACGGCGCAGAACCCGATGTATTGCTTCAAGCAGCCGACCGATGAAGCCGGGTGTCCGCCGGGATGCGGTTGTCTGGCGGAGGCGGAAGCAACAAGGCTGAACTTGAACCAGTGTCAGGGGCAGAAGATACAGTGCGGGCAGAGCGTTGTCGCAGCAGCCGCATTGTATTGTTACGAGAAACCGACTGATGAAGCCGAGTGTCCTGAAGGCTGCTATTGCATGACGAAGGAGGCGGCGGAGAAACGCGGTTTCACCGATATGTGCGAGGATGATCCCTGCGGCTACGATACGGCGCAGAACCCGATGTATTGCTTCAAGCAGCCGGTTGATGAAGTGGATTGTCCCGCCGGGTGCGAATGTGTAACGGAGTCGGAGGCCAGAAAGCTTGGCCTCACTTGGTGTGATGGTGAGAAGACCGCATGCGGGAATGACTCCGCAGGAAACCTGTTGTACTGCTTCGAGGAACCGACTGAGGAAGCCGAGTGTCCTGATGGCTGCTACTGCATGACGAAAGAAGCGGCAGCGAAACGCGGTTACACCGATGTGTGCCAGGATGCTCCCTGCGGCTATGATACGCAGCAGAATCCGATGTATTGCTTCAAGCAGCCGACCGATGAAGCCGAGTGCCCGCCGGGATGCAGGTGTCTGACGGCGGCGGAGGCCAAACGGCTGGCCTTGAGCCATTGTCAGGGGCAGACGACACAGTGCGGGTATGACGCTGCCGGGGCCGCATTGTATTGTTACGATGAGCCGACTGAGGAAGCCGAGTGCCCTGAAGGATGCTATTGCATGACGAAAGAGGCGGCGGAGAAACGCGGTTTCACTGCTATGTGCGATGATGCTCCTTGTGGCTATGATACGCAGCAGAATGCGATGTATTGCTTCAAGCAGCCGGTTGATGAAGTCAAGTGTCCCACCGGGTGCAAATGTGTAACGGAGTCGGATGCCCGGAAGCTCGGCCTCACCTGGTGTGACGGTGAGAAGACCGTATGCGATACTGACGCTGCGGGGAACCTGCTGTACTGCTTCGTGGAACCGGCTGAGGAGGCCGAGTGCCCTGAAGGCTGCTATTGCATGACGAAAGACGCGGCGGCAGAGCGCGGTTTCACTGACGTGTGTCAGGATGCTCCCTGTGGCTATGATACGCAGCAGAATCCGATGTATTGCTTCAAGCAGCCGACAGATGAAGCCGAGTGTCCGCCGGGATGCAGTTGTCTAACGGAGGCGGAGGCCAAACGGCTAGCCTTGAGCTATTGTCAGGGGCAGAAGATACAGTGCGGGCAGGGCGTTGTGGGGGCTGTATTGTATTGTTACGAGAAACCGGCTGAGGAAGCCGAGTGCCCTGACGGTTGTTATTGCATGACGAGAGAAGCGGCAGTGAAACGCGGTTTCACTGCTATGTGCGATGATGCTCCCTGCGGCTATGATACGCAGCAGAACCCGATGTACTGCTTCAAGCAGCCGGTTGATGAAGTCACGTGTCCTAAAGGATGCAAATGTGTAACGGAGGTAGAGGCCAAACGGCTTGGCCTTAGCTGGTGTGATGGTGATAAGACCGCATGCGGGCATGACGCTGCAGGGAACCTGTTGTACTGCTTCGAGGAAAAACAAACACGTCAATAGCCTTCACCACGCTCGATTTCTAAACCGATAGAGCGCTATTAAGAAAGACGCCCGATGGACAAACCAAAGGGCGTCTTTTTTATTTGGAGATAATGGATAAATCGTAAGCGCAAGAAATCAGACATCCCCCTGTTTGACAAACGCGCTCCCCTGCGGGCCTGTATCACTCGATGGTGTAGCTGCTGAACTCCTGCGCCATCTCGAACGCCCGCCCGAAGGCGGCCCCGGCCTGCTCCAGCAGCCTCGAGTAGTCGCAGTCGGGCCAGAAGTGGGTCAACACCAACCGCTTCACCCCTGCCTCCCTCGCCAGCGTTGCCGCCTCCACCGCCGTCATGTGCCCCCACTCCTCGTCATTCTCACAGCGGGTGGCCTCGCAGAGGAACAGGTCGGCACCCTTCGCCAGCGCGGCAAGCTCACCGCAGGGGCCGCTGTCGCTGGAATATACAAGCCTCTTGCCGCCGCCGGATATCGCCATGGCGTAAGCCGAGATGTAGTGCTTCGCCGCGGCGAATTCGATGCTGAGGTCGTCTGCCTTTAGTGCTGATCCGGGGTCGTACTCCTCCATCTCGAAGAAATCATAGAAGAACGTGCGGGGGGTGTCGAAAACCGAGACGGAGTTGAGCAACGCCTCCCCTCCCCCCGGCGGCAGGTACAGCCGGGGTCGGGGTGCCTCCTGCCGCTGATGGAACAGCGCGTAGCGGTAAGGGATTATGTCAAGGATGTGATCCCCGTGGAAGTGGGATATCACTATGTGGGTGATTTCCTTCAGCGCGGTCACCTGTTGCAGGTTGCTGAGGACACCGGTGCCGCAGTCGACCAGCAGCCTTGTACTCCCCTGCTCGACGAGGTATCCGGAACAGGCACCTCCAGGTCGCGGGTAAGCGGCGCTGGAGCCTAATACGGTAAGTTTCACTTGGATTCCCTTCCTAGCTCCCTTTGCCTGGCAGTATCCGCCCCAGGGCCCGCTCCGCCAGCCCCTGTGACCCCCATTTCTGGACCAGGGCGTCGAATAATATCTTTGTATCCTCGAACATGGCACGGGCCTGCTCCAGACCTCGCAGGATATCCCCCTCGGGGTCTTCCGATGGCCTGCCATGGGCGGGATAAAGGCCCTTCACCTGCAGCGCGCTGAGGCGCTGCAGGGAGTTCATGTAGTCGCTTATGTTTCCCGAAGCCACGATCATGGAAAGAGTGCCCCCTCCGAAGACGGTGTCCCCGGTGAACAGCAGCTTCTCCTTCGTCTCATACAGGCAGATGCACCCGGAGCAATGGCCCGGTGTGTGAATTACCTGAAATCTGTAGTTGCCCAGATCGATTATGGTGCCGTCTTCCAGCCATACATCCGCACGGAAAGGTTTAGCTGCAGCATTGAAATACTTCATCCAGGTGACGAATTCGTCCTGCAGCTCGATCTTGTTGGCGGCCAGGCGGTGAGCGGCTACCACGGCGGTATCGAAGAAGTAGGTTGTTGCTCCGATGTGGTCGAAGTGCTCGTGGCTGAGGACTATGAAGTGGATGTCCCTGGTCCTCAGCCCCAGCTCCTTGAGCGATGCCTTGAGGCGGGGGAATGTGGATGTAATGCCGGTATCGATGAGCATGTTCTTATTGGCCCCTCTTACTAAATAGATATGGCTGCCCGGCTTTTCAGCCTTTATCAGGTAGATGTCCGGATGCAGTTCCACCACTCTCGATTCTGAGGTGTTCTGTGTCATCTGTTTCCTCCGTTTCAGGCAGGTGCCGACCGTGTTTTGCCCTTTGCCTGGGACTGAGCCAGCTGCAGATTTGCGTTACGTATCCTCTGGCAAAGCGTTTCCATTATTGCAAAGGCGAATTCCGGCTGCTGTGATATCAGGTACATAAACTTAGCCTTATCCAGGACCACCAGCCTGGTGTTGTCCTCCTCGGCTATCGCTGTCGCCGAGCGGGGGCTGCTGTCCACCAGCGACATCTCGCCGAAGTGGTCCCCGGGCTTGAGCGTGGCGAGCACGGTGCGCTGGCCGGACTCGGCATCGGCGTATAGCTTGACCTTTCCCGAACTCACGATGTACATCTCATTCCCGGAGCTGTTCTGCTTGAAGATAACCTTGCCTTTCTTGTAAACCTTGGTGAATTTTTTATAGGCCATCTCTTCACTCATCAGCTATTCCTCCCTTGCGCAGTCCCAGTACCCGGTATGCCGATACTGCCTTAGCCTTGCCCTTGAAGTGCTGCGGCTCGAGCTCCTCGACATCGACCTCTTCCCTCACCTGCTCGTAGGTCTGGGCCCCGATCCATATCTGGCCGCCCGGCGCATTGGAGCACAGCCGCGAGGCCAGGTTGACGGCATCACCGATGATTGTATATTCGGCACGCCCCTCTGCACCTATGTTGCCGGCCAGCACCAGGCCGGTGTTGATGCCCATGCCGAACTGCACCTGCGTCTGGTCTGATTCCTGAGGCATGTCGGCTATCGCCTGCTGGGACTCCAGCGCTGCCTTTACCGCCAACAGGGCGTAGTCGGATTGGTCCTGAGGCGCATTCCATACTGCCATTATACTATCTCCGGCGAATTTGTTTATCATACCCCCATTGTTGAGGATGCGTTCGATCACCACACAGAGGTAGCGGTTGAGGGTGGCCACAATATCCTCTGGTTCCATCCTCTCGCTCATGGAGGTGAAGCCGCGGATATCGGCGAACAGCACCGTCACCTCCCGCCGTACCCCACCGAGCTCCAAGCGGTCGGTGTTGGCGAGGTGCAGTATCTCGCCGGCGACCTGGGGTGATACGTACCTGCCAAACAGGCTGCTGATCTCGCGTCTGTCGGCCTGTGCCGAGGTTACCCGGCACAGAACTACGGTGATATACACGATGAGTATGGCCAGCAGTGGATATAGTATGTTCAGGATATAACCGGAGTCTAGGGCGAAAGAGACTGCAAACAGGTATGCGATGCAGAGCAGAACGCTCAGCAGCGTTCCCCACCGCAGGTTGATGAAGGGCAGTGTCAGGCCGAGGATCTCCACCATCAGGAAGACGATGAACAGGGTCATCCCCCAGCTTGCCTCGGTGAGAAAGCGCTGCCTGAGGATGGTGTCCATGGCGTTGGCGTGTATCTCCACCCCGTACATCTTCTGCGCCGAGGCGGGGGTGACCCAAGAGTCGGGCTCGCCGGCGGCGGTCATCCCCACCAGCACTATCTTGAACTTCACCGTCTCGGGATCGAAATTACCCTGGATTATATCGGCATAGGACAGCTGAGGAAAAGTGCTGGGCCCTCCGACGTAATTTATTATCATGCTCCTGGTATCATCTACGGGTATGTTGCGGTCGAGGAGATGCATTTTACCATCGGCCGCTTCGAATTCAGTAGGCATTGCTGCGGACAAGTGGGTGTGCAGCACCGCCAGGGTGAATGCCGGAAGGCTTTCGCCGGCTGCATCGCTGACCACCAGCGGGATCTCCCTCACCACTCCGCCGCTGCCGATTCTGACATTGGCGTGCCCTACGTCAACCGATGCGTTCTCCAGCAGGTCATTGGGATAGATGATCTCTTGGAACGTCATCTGGTGATTAGCAGAGGCGATCTGTTGGTCACCGATGGCGGCCAGCACGACGTTGCCGGCATCCTCCATCGCCCGGGCCAACTGGGGGTCGTTGGCAGTATCGCTGGCGAAGATTACATCGTAGCCGATGACCATCGCCTTGGCCTGGCTGAGGTTGGCTATCGCCCTGGCGTGAAGCGAGCGGGGCCAGTCGGACCACTTTCCGTACTGCTCCAAGCTGTAGTCATCGATGGCGGCGATGACTATGTTAGGCGACGGGGATGTGGGGCGGAAGAGCAGGTCGCCGAGCCGCCACTCGATGCTGGCGAAGGGCTGGAGGAAGGCGACGATCAATATGAAGGCAGTCCCTGCTCCGAATGCAATCAGAACGTGCCTCATCTGTCGCCGCCGTTTGCGGGTCAATCTGTTGATAAAGGCCGGCATAGTGAAGATTACCACCCAGTAGTGGGTAATGGCCCCATTGGTGAGCCATTGGAGCTTGAGGCACTTCCGCTGTTATCGTAGAGGTTCGTGGGGTCGTCTTTTGGATCGGAGTAGTCAGGCTGTGTGGGTGGGCTGCCTGGCCAGGCACAGGACTTCATCCCCTGACATACCTCAACCGATACCCCCTTGGCGGTGAACGCGACACAGTGCTCTCCCTTGCTGCTGTGTGTCACCGGCTTGCAGTCCTCGTCGCCCTCTTCACACAATGTAGTGGTACATGAGAAGCCGAGATTTTTGTACACTTTAGTGATGAAGTTGGTGCCCCGCACCGCAGCGGTTCCCGCCGGCATCTCAACTTCATATTTAGAGGCGGAATCTGCCAGCTGTTCCACGCGGTTGACCGCATTGCCGAACAGCTGCTTGATGCGGATGCTGGTGGAGCCGGTGTCGGAGGTGCTCAGCTCCTCGATGGCTATCTCGGAATCGGCCTCGATCTCCATGACGCTGCCCTCGTGGAATACGATCAGCGCGTAGCCATCGCTGCCGGTCTGGAGGCCGTCGCCGGTGGCCAGCTTCATGCCGGAGGTAGCATCGGACCAGTTGTCAGAGCCTCCTTTGAGCACCTGAACCTCCCCGCTTACGGAGGATATGGTGGCGGTGGGCCCCGTCGCATGGGGCTGGGGTGTGGTTGTCGGGCCGGAGGTGGGGGTCGCGGTTATGGTGGGGACGGTACCGCCCTGCTCGGCACAGCCAGTGAGCGGGACCAGTACCACTAGAGTTATAGCTACAAGCAGTATGGATTTTTGTCTCAGAGCCTCAACGAGCTTATGCAAAAACTCACCTCTTCTGTATTGCGGTGGGGCCTACATCGCTGATATTAATGTAGATAGTGGCGATTGTCAATAAGAATTGCCAATTTGTGTTGAAAATACCGCTCCTATGTTATATACCACCTGATTATGTTATGTGTCCCCAGTTGAACCGCTTCCTGAACCTGTCCAGCACCGCGATGGTCTTGAGGCCGAAGCAGCCGAGGAGCACGGCGTTCGCTATGGCGTGGAAGGTGTCGAACCATACGCTGGTGAGTTGATACGTGAGGAATGTTTTAAGCGTGAGCGGGTAGATCAATGAGGCCCAGTACCAGGTGTTGAGTATCCACCCGTAGAGGTAGCCCCAGAATATGCCGAAGACTACCAGGCACACAACCAGCCATTTGCCACTTAGATTAAGCCGCCGGAGATACGCGGCGGAGACCCCCGCCAGCCCCCAGGCGATCATCTGGTAGAGCGTCCACGGCCCCTGCCCCAGGAACAGGTTGGATACCAGGGCGGTCAACGCCCCCACCATGAACCCGGCCACCGGCCCGAACACGTAGCCGGAGCAGATGATGAGGAAGGTGCAGGGCTGCACGCTGGGTATGGTGGCGAACGGCACCCGCAGCACGGCGGATATGGTGCCCAGCATCGCCACCAGCGCCACCTCCTTGGAGCTCACCGCCATCGACTCGAACTCGAAGAAGAAGGCTAAAATAGCGAGTGCCACCAGCACGGTGACCACCAGCCCCCAGTTCATGATCGAGTTCAGTGGATTGTCTGGGAAGGCAGGGACGATGAACGCGGCGGCGCCGACGATAAGTATTAATCCGAGGAAGATGTAGCTCGTCTTTCGCAGTTTCACCCCAGCGCCTCCAGTGCCTCCTCGACGGTGAGGATATTGCCGGGGACGCCGTATCTGGCGAAGGCCTGCACCAGGCGGTTTATCTGGGGTGAAAACAGCAGCGCCTGCGACAGCACATCGTGCTTGTTGCCGTCAACCACCACCCTGCCCTCGCTGAGCAGCACCACCCTGTCGGCGTACTCGGCCACGGTCTCCACGTCGTGGGTCACCAGGATAACGGTGTTGCCCTCGTCCCTGTATCGCTCGATGAAGCCCATCAGTTCGCTCTTCAGGCGGTACTCCAGTCCCCGGGTGGGCTCGTCCAATATCAGCACCTCGGGACGGGCGACCAGCACCGACGCCAGCGCCACCCGCTGCCGCTGGCCCCCGCTCAGCAGGCGGGGATACATCTTGCGGTATGCCGCCAGGCCGAATATCTCCAGCATCCCATCCACCCTGTCGGCGATCTCGCCTCTCTCGAACCCCAGGTTCTTGAGGATGAAGGCGATCTCGTCCTCAACGGTGTCGGCGAAAATGTGGTCGTTGGGGTTCTGGAACACCATGCCCACCTTCCTCGCCAACTGGGCTACGGTGGCTTTGCGGGTGTCGACTTCACCCACAGCTATCTTTCCTTTTGTCGGCTGCAGCAGGCCGTTCAGGTGTTTAACCAGTGTTGTCTTGCCCGAGGCATTCCGGCCCATGATGGATACGAACTCCCCCTTACGTATCTCAAGGTTCACCCCTCTCAACGAGGTGGGGCCCTGGGGGTATGCATGCCACAGGTTCTCCACCTTTATGATCGGTGTCCCTGCCGTCGCCTTAGCCGGAGTTTTAGCATTGTACTTCTCGGCCCGACATTGCTGGAACGCTGCACTTAATGTGGAGCGGCCTTCCTTGACCGTCAGCGGGATCGCGCCTAGAGAATGGCCTTTCTGCTTCAGGCTTTGCACCAGCCTGACGATGGGTGGGGCGCCGACGCCGATGGCGGAGACAGCCCCGTCGTCGAGTACCCGGCGGGGGTCGCCGTCGGCCACGATGCTCCCCTGGTCCATCACAATCATCCGGTCTATCAGGTGTACCACCCGGTCGAGGCGGTGCTCGAGCAGTACCACTGTCAGTCCCAGCTCGTCGTTGAGACGCTGCACTACGGACAGCACCTCCTCGGCGCTGTGGGGGTCGAGCTCCGAGGTGGGCTCGTCGAGGACCAGCACGTCGGGATGCAGGGCCAGCACGGAGGCGATGGCCACCTTCTGCTTCTCGCCTCCGGATAGCTCGTGCACCTGGCGGCGGCGCAGGTGGGCGATGCCCAGCGTGTCCAGCGATTCCTCCAGCCTCTTGGCGATAATAGGCCGGGGGAAGGCCAGATTCTCCAGCCCGAAGGCGATCTCCCGCTCCACATCCATAGCGACCAGCTGGTTCTCGGGGTCCTGAAAGACCATGCCCACCCTGGTGGCCATTTCCTTGGTGGGGTGTTCCAGCACCTTGATTTCATCGACCTCCACCTCTCCGCTGATCTTGCCCCCGTAGAAGTGGGGTATCAGCCCGTTGAGACAGCGGCACAGGCTGGTCTTGCCGCCGCCCGAGGGGCCGGTGATAAGGATGAATTCGCCACCTTCGATATCGAGATTTATGTCCCGCAGCGCCGGCTCCGCCGCATCGGTGTAGTAGAAGGTCAGCCCCCTGATCCTAATCAATGTCCAGCCTCCTCTTGATGAAGGCCAGCGGCACCACCGATACCGACAGCAGTGTCAGCACTGCCAGTGCCGACCACACCGCGGCAGTTAGGTTCAGTGCGCCCAGAGCGGGGTAGTACTGGTATGCGGCGTATCCCGAGAGGACAACGAATATTCCGAAGGCGAGGGGTGATAGCGCAAGCACCAGGCAGATTACATCCGTTGTGTTCAGTTTGATATCGCGGTAATATGTGCGCTTGCTGCCGCTGCCGAACGCCCGGGACTCCATGGCCTCGGCCACCTGCACCGTGCGGTCGAGCGAGTTGGACAGCAACGGCATGACGATGTGGATACGGTTTTTCACCCGCTTGAAGGGGCTGCCCCGGTTCAGCTCCAGCCCCCGCGACCGCTGGGCGTCGGTGATGCGCTCCACATCGTCGATCAGGGTGGGCATGAACCTGGTGGAGAGCGATGTTATCAGCACCGACTTGTAGGGCAGCTTCAGTTTGATCATCGCCAGCATGATATCGTCGGGATGGACGGTCAGGGTGATGACGGCGAATGCGGAGATTATCGCCAGCAGGCGGAGGCACATCGACACCCCGTAGAGCACCGCCTCCAGCGTTATCGTCGGGATGCCCAGCACGGGCACGCGGAAGGGGGCCTGGTACAGCACGTGTGCACCACTGTAGCTCAGCAGGGCGTTTATGGCTATTATGGCGATGCAGAGGTACAGGGCCAGCCTGATGAACGAGGCCCATTCCTTTCCCACCCTGGCGGCGAATACCAGCGGCAGCGTCGAGAGGAACAGCAGCAGCAGGAACAGCGGGTGGTCCAAGATCAGGGCCAGCACCAGGATGCCGGCGCACCACAACAGCTTGCACAGCGGGTTGAGCCTGTGGATCGGGGTCCCCTTTTCACGGTATCGGAAGTTAATCACTCTAAGGCACCCTGATTATCTCGCCGCCGGTTACAACTACGGCGAAGGCATGCTGCAGCTCGCTCGACCGGCTGACCAGGGCTTCCACCGCGGCCTCGACCCCGGCCTCATCCGTGCCGGAGACCATCCAGACCGCATTCTCGCAGACCCCGGTGCCCTTGGGGTTCCACGGGCTCTGCGTGGCCTGGATGATTCCGGTTCCCGGCCCGTATTGCGCTGCTTTTTCGCCGGTACCGGTATATACGCTCAGCCCCCCGTCCTCGAAACGGGCGAAGAACCCCAGCCGGTTCCAGACGCCGTTCAGCTCCGTTATCATCTCGCTGCCGCTGTAGCCGATGATGATCAGGTTGGCGTTTCTCTTGTCGTTGTCGCTTAGCTCGCTTATCGGTTGGGACGTTACGTCCGCCACGCCGAGGCTGGTCAGGGTATCTTCCAGTTCCTCGGCGTTCTGCTTAAAGTCGTCGTCGTATACTATAACCGTGGGCTTGACCTGCCCCCTATATCCGTGGAGGAACGGCTCGGGGAAATCGCCGATGATGGCAGGGATGAATATGCGGAAGTTCCAGTGGTGGAAGTCCCAGCGCTGGACATCCCCGTGGTGCATGGTGTAGTCCAGGGCGCCGGCGTTGGACTGGATGCCGTTAAAATAGACAAGCCAGTCGTATTGTTTTTCCTGTCCTCCAGTATATTCCGAACTAAAGCCGTTGATAGAATTCACGAAGCCGCCGCCATAAGCCGTCTCAACTTCAGCCACTTGCTTAAGCGCAGCCATAGATGAGCTTCCCACAGGCATTTCAAGCTCTCTATCCAGCAGTATTTGCTGACCGAAATCCTTGCTCACGACCACCCTGACGGCTATGGATTCATTTGTACCGGCGGGAGACTCCGTAGCGCAGCCACCCAGCTGTAGAGTAGCCAAGATTAAAGCGAGTACAATCGGTGCAGTCAGTTTACTGAGCTTCAAGCCTTTTTCTCCTCATACGGCTCCTCCGCCGCCAGACGAGATAGGTGCTCAGTATCAGGACCACCAAGGCAATAACAGAGATGCCAATAATTAAGGCCAGTAAATAGCCGCCGGTGGAGATATAAACCGGTACCTTTATGCCGGCACCAACCTGCAGGTCCGACGTCGCCTCGAAAGATATGACGCGGATATATGCCGTGTGCTCACCGCTGGTAAACCACGGGGTTGATACCGTTACTTGCACCTCAGCCACCTGGTCGGGGGCTAATAAGAGCTCATCCGGAGAGATATTAAACCAGTCTTCATACTCGGTATCAACATATAATCGGTATAAGGAATCTCTCTCCCCAGTGTTTATCACGTAGAGGATACTGTTGAAGCTTGAACTATTATTCCCAAACTCCAGATGGCTCGGAGATACACCGACCCCTGATGCCGATACAGGCGCTACGAAGAATAAAAAAGACAAGGTAATGGCGGATATCGTTAGAATGATCAGATAGCCGCGAAATTTCAATTTAGACATATCCGTTTTCGGGGAGGCAGCGCTGCTGCCTCCCCATTTTAATCGTTGATCCCTAAGGGGCCTCGGTCGCCCAGAAGATCATGGTGCCGGCCTTTGCCCCGACACCGCTGTAATCTTCAGGGACATGCAGTGTGGTGCTCGCCGTCCAGTCAGCAGCCCTTAAAATGGTCTGTGAGAAGGAGCTCCACAGGCTGCCATCAAGATACAGCCCCTCAACGAAGAGGCCATCGGCGGTATCCGTAACTTCAGCGGTTACCAGCACGTCCCACGCGCCTACGTTGGATATAACCACCGAGTGTGCAGAGCTGATGTCTCTTGGCCCCAGATCGCCACCGAAGTCTACCTCATCCGGGTTGATATTGATAGCTATGGCGGGAATTATGTTTACCTCCAGAGAGACTTCTCCGCTGGAGTTGCCTCCACCACTGGAACCAACAGTAACTGTCTCTTTGTCACTGCGGACGAAGCCGTCCATCTCAGCATATACGTCGATGGTGGCGTTGTGATCCACCGAGATCGCTGCCGTGCCGTCGGGGCCGGTCACGTAAGCTACATCGGCGTACACCGTGGCGTTAGCGAGCAGATCCCAAGATGCTGTACTGTCGTTGTAGTAAGTCACTGTGGCGTTGAACGTTTCGTTGATCGTCACTTCGGTCTTATCCAGCTCTATCTTCATTGGCTGCTCGCTCCAGGTGGTGCTCGTATAGAACAAGACTTCATGGTGAGGGGGGGCAGGAGGGGTGGTTTCACCCAATATGAAGGCGTCTGCCCCCACCGCTGCGGATACGTAATCTACCCTGTACAGCCACCATGGGCCGGAATTCCAATCGCCGATATCGTTTATCGATGTAATGGCAAGTGCCCACCCGAAATCCTCGACTGTGTACGGGAAGCTACCTTCATGAGAAGCCTCAGCCAGAGCTCCGAGCGCGGTGGCGTTGGTAACGGTAACCTCTCCGCGCCATACCGTTGCATCCGGCCCCTCGATGCGCACGTAAACAGTCTCTCCATCGGCCTGCTCCATAGTCTTAACCGGATATGGCTGGCCCAGCAGGGCGAGGATGGCATCGGCGGTCATCTTCTCCGGGCTAAGGGGGTTTCCTGACTGCCAGTCGAATGAGCCACTCACGTTCTGAAAGGTCAGCAGGTCATCGACCGAGCTGTTGCCGGAGCCGCTCAGCCATGCGGCATCGGTCGGGTCCTGGCCCGCGGCGGCAATAGCATTGATACCCCACGAATCTGTCCCGGAGTTGGTCGCCCCCCAGGACTCGAAGCCGCCGTTGTCCATCTGTTGTGACTTGATAAAGGCCAGCCCGTCCTGTATCGCAGTCGAGCCCTGCGGCTCGCCGGCGGCTATTAGGGCCATGATAGCGGCAGCGGTATCGTCAACATCGCTGGCCTGTCCCACGCCCCAGCTCCAGCCGCCGTCAGCGTTCTGGTTGCTCTTAATGAAGGCCACACTGTTAGCCACTGTAGTATCACTGACACCGATACCAGCAGATACCAGTGCCATTACGCCCCAGAAATCGTCGTTCAATAGCGATAGGCTACCAATCTGCCCCTCGTTATATTCCGCCTGTAACAGGGACACGAAGTCCATGCCGCCGAAGTTCGTTTGGTCTTCATCGGCAGCCACAATCGCCAGTATCATTCTGGAATAGTCGCTGGCCGAAGCGGCCTCGCCGGCGTTGGCAGCCAGATAGTCGACAACGGATGGCCCGCCAGCGTTCCAGCTGTCGGGGTCCTCGCCGGCAGCGGCTATGGCCATCACTACCCACGCGGAGTCACCGAAGCCGCCGATACTTCCATCCGCCAGTTGTGCATCACGCAGGTAGTCAAGGGCATCGACTATCTCGGTGTCGGAAGTCTGCAGAGGATATGCTGTCCATGCTCCTGCGGGTGCTGCCATGATTGCAGGCAGCAGTGCCGCCATAACCATTGTTAAACACAGCAGTGAATTCAATATAGCCATAGTTCTAGATTTCGTGCGCAATTTGTCTCCTCCAGATGTGTCTTTCGATGTTGCCTGGTTTATGTGTACTGTGGGATGTCGCCTGATACGGAATTTATGCATGTGTCCCCCTTTGCTTCAATTGATAATCTAGATATATGGATTATAATCCAGTGCAGTTGATTATACTACTGGGGCGAGGTGTATGTCAAGGGGTTTGCAGGATTTCCTATGGTTCGTAAGGTCGCAGAATTAAAAAGACCGACGCTCGGGGATCGATCAAAAATTGCGCCGGGGCTACGTTCGTGGGGGATTTCGCTATCTGTTGGCTTTCCTGCCGTCTATAATCTCATAGTCGATGTTCTTATCCTCCAGCATGCGGATGAGGTCCGAGGTATCGTTGTCCACGCAGACGACAACGGGAGACAGGCCGCTTCGTGCCGCTTCAACGACGGCTTCCCGAACACCGTACAGGTAGGCGGGTTCGATGCCTACCTTGCGCAGCGCTGTCAATGCTTCCACCCCCACGGCGCCGACCAGCCCTTGTTTGCCGGCCACCTTCTTCAGTTTATCGAGGTCTGCCTGCCTCGATCCGCCCCGCTGTATGCCGGGCAGCCGCAGGACGGTGACCTTGCCGAGCTCCAGCGATACTATCCCCTCTATATTCGTGATGCCGATGTCCTCGCCTGCTTTGGCAACGGAGGCAGCTATTCCCGTGGCCTCGGTGCTGGCATCGGCGGTGGCATAGAGCAGACCGCTCTTCATTGCCAGGCCCACCTTCTGGCCTTTGGACAGCGGACAATCGGCTACCGCTGCGCAGATCGAAATGCTGGATATCGCCTTCCGAACACTATCGGAGTAGCCCTGCCATTCCCGCAGCTCTTTGACTATCCAGTCAACCCCCTCCCTGGTGACACTGTATCTGGAGCGCCCTGCGGACGCGAGCCAGCCGTCGTTGAGCAGCTCCCGTATATAGTCCGATACCGCCTGTGGGCTGATGCCGAGCCTCTTGGCGATGCTCCGCTGCTGTACCTCAGGCTGGTTTGCCGCTATCTCAACCAGTATCTGAAACTTGGTCGCCAGGTTCTTACTGTGCAGTATTTCCATCATTGCAGGACGAATTATAGTTAGCGTTGCGTTACGGTGGTAGTTTAAAACACTCCGGTCGAAAATGGAAGGGGCAAGCGATTCCCGCCGTCCACCGCCACGCTACTTCCCGCCTCTATAGGCCTTTTTCCACGGTTCTTTCTTGAGGGATATATAATCCCGTACCGCTTCCTTGACCGTGTTAGCGGCGAGCAGGGCGCAATGCTGGCTTTCCTCGGGCAGCCCTCCCAGCCTGTCGATGATGTCGCCCTGAGTGATCTTGAGGGCCTCCGCGACCCTCTTCCCGGTAGTCATCTCGGTGGCCATGCTGCCGCAGGCGATGGAGGGACCGCAACCGTCGGTCCAGAAGGTGATCCTGTCGACGACGTCGCCCTTCACCCTGAGCCACATCCCCATGGTGTCGCCGCAGGGGCCGGTTATTATGGCGTAGCCGTCGGGATAGGGGTCGTCACCGGCATTCCTTGGGTTCCGGGCGTGGTCGATGACGGTGTCGCTATATATATTCTGCGGTTGCTCCGTTTCAGGTTTGTCATCAGGGGCCGGTTCTGCAGCCATTTTCCCAACTCCGTCTGTACTTTAATGTAAGCGGTCCGTGATGTCAGGCAGATTGCCCGCGAGGTAAAGCTCGACCGCTTCGCCGATATCCTTAACATCGGTGACGATGGTCTTGATGCCGTATTCCTTCATCGACTCGTACGCGCCCCAGCCCATGCCCCCGGCGATCAGCACCTGGCAGTCGTTTATCGCCTCGGCCATGCTCTCGTGTCTTGTCTCCGAACCGGCATCGTACCCGTGCCGTTCGCCGGGTGCGAGCTTGGGGGATTCGTGGGCGGCGAAGGTCTGGTGGCCCGTTTTGGCGCGCGTCTCCCTATCTACCACCTTGCCATCCTCCACCGTGTGTACTATATAGTATGGTGCCCGGCCGAAGTGCTGGCTGATGTTGACCTCATCGTCCGATGCCGCAGCGATCTTCAAAGATTTCTCCTGCCCCTAATGCTATAAAAGCTTTATCTCGTACTTCGGGTTCTCCCCCCCCAGGTGCAATATAACGCTTACCTCTTTACCCTCTGAGAGGTGTTTCTCGCACTCGTCACGGACCTTAACCAGATCGGGGGAACGGAGGAAAGATACCAGTTCTTCATATCTTCTCTGGAGATCTATGTTGTCGGTCTCATCTCCCAGAAGCAATCTGAGGCAGCTTCCAATCTCCTTGTCGGCAAGGCATTTGATACATCTCCCCGGTATCTCTCTGGTAGAGTATCGCGGCTCCAGCTCTAGCGGGTCCATGGCTTTACTTCTTTCGACTCCGCTTGATATCAGGTACGTGCATTTGTCGGGCTCTCTATCGTACTCCTCATTTCGTTTATAATCCTAGTGGTCGCATATATTGTCCCCTGTACCCAGCGCGCCGTTCAAATAGGCGACTATCGCCTTTTCCGGGTCGCTTTCGAGAACGCCGATCACCACATCGATGTGGTTCTGTGCGAAAAGACCCTGGGCCCGGGAGCCCATGCCACCGGCGAGCACCACCGAAACCCCCTCTTCCGACAGCCATTGGGGGAGAAGACCGGGTTCGTGCCCGGGCGATGATACAAGCTCCTTTCTCAGGATCTGTTTACTCTCGTCGTCAACATCGATTAGAGCGAATTGCTCGCAATGACCGAAATGTGCCGCTACCATGCCGCCGCTTACCGGTATTGCATACCTCATTCATAAACCTCCTTAGTAAATATACACATGTACGCCTTCATTCTCTACGGCATATGTCACCGCTGGAGCAAGGCGGCTGTTCGCAGCGTTCCGCCCTGCCGCAGCAGGTGGTGCCCGGTGCTGTTGCCTCCATCTTGATTGTGTACGAAGCGGAAACCAGCTTCTCCATATTTATACTACCACATTGGGGACATTTCACATCGTTATCCGGGTTTCGAAGAAGCAGCTCAGACACCGTATCGCACTGATTACATCTGTAGTCAAATATAGGCATCTTAATACTCCTTGTATGCTACTTCGATAGTGCCGTAGACACGCTGTGCCACAGCTCTTCTATGCGGCGAGCGATGCCATCCTTGGCATACTCCACCACCGGAACCCCGTGGATCAGGGCCTCGGTGACAGCGTTATCGAAGGGGAGATTATAGACCTCGGCGATGCCCAGATCGTTGCAGGATTTCTCGATGCGGCGGCTGTTTTCCTCGTTGATGTCGAACTTGTTGATGCAGACCAGGGCGGGGACGCCGAAATGGCTGCATACGCCCAGGACGCGGTCGAGGTCATGCATGCCGGAAAGGGTGGGCTCGGTGACGATAAGGGCCAGGTCCGTTCCGGAGAGGGACGATATTACCGGGCAGCCGATCCCCGGCGGGCCGTCGCTGATGATATAATCGAGGCCTTGCTCTTGTGCCAAAGCCCGGGCGCTCTGCCTCACCACTGTAACCAGCTTCCCCGAGTTCTCCTGAGCGATGCCCAGCCTGGCGTGTACCAGCGGGCCGTATTTGGTATCGGAGATGAACCAGTGTCCGGCGAGGTTCTCCTGCATGGTGATGGCGTTCTCCGGGCAGACGTTGAAGCAGAAACTGCAGCCTTCACAGGCAATGGGGTCGATATCGGGGACATCGATGGCGCCGTAGCGGCAGATATCCGCGCACAGGCCGCATTCGGTGCACAGCTCTTTATCGATGACAGCGGTCTGTCCGCTCCAGAACTCCTCCGCTTTCTGTGCCGTAGGCTGGAGGAGCAGGTGGAGGTCGGCGGCGTCCACATCGCAGTCAACCAGGGCCTTATCCCTGGCCAGGGCAGCAAATGAGGCGACAACGGAGGTCTTCCCCGTCCCCCCCTTACCGCTCAGGACTATCAGTTCCTTCATTCGGATTTCTCACCGGTAGATTGTGTCATCATCGTTTGCTGTATGTCCTCGAACAGACTATGAAACGCAGGTTGCCATTGCGGCATGCCTTCCACCAACGGTACCCCCACGGAGTAGAGGCGCGCGATCGCGGTGTCCAACGGGATGCGGAGCAGAACGGGGATTCCCTGTGCATCACAGTATTCCTCGGTGCTCTTGTCTCCGGCCTGGTCACGATTGATCACCACTCCACAACCGATGCCCATCTTTCTTACCACCTCCACCGCCAGCGTCAGATCGTTGAGGCCAAACGGCGTCGGCTCGGTCACCAGTATGCAGAAATCGCTTCCCTCCACCGCCTCCACAACCGGGCATGAGGTTCCGGGAGGGACGTCGATGATCACGGTTTTCTGAGTATCAACGAGACGCTTGACCGCCCGGATCAGCGGCGGCGCCATCGCCTCGCCCACGTTCAGCCTGCCGTGGACGAAATCGATATTACCTGAGCGACCTGCTTCGACGACCCCGATTTCTCGACCTGCCTCCTCGATCGCATCTTGGGGACACAGATAGGAACAGGCCCCGCATCCGTGGCACAGCTCGGGGAATACCAGCACCTTCTGGGGGAGTACGGCGATAGCGTTGAAGGCGCAGACCTCGGCGCATTTCCCGCAGAAGTTGCATTTCCCCTCATCTACCTGAGGTACGGGGATGGTGACCGGTTCGCACCGGTCGATAGCGGGCTTGAGGAATATGTGGGCGTTGGGCTCCTCCACATCGCAGTCGAGGAGCTGTACGTTATCCTCCAGTGATAGCGCGAGGCTGGTGGCGACCAGTGTCTTGCCGGTGCCTCCCTTCCCGCTGGCGACGGAGATGATCAACTATCCCCTCACCATCTTTGCGCCACACTGAGGGCAGCTTACGTTATAGCAGGGCGTGCCTACTTGGTGGGGGACACTGTTGCCGCAGTTAGGGCAGACACAGCTTCCTTCAGGCCCTGCGCCGGCTTGCGTTCCCCCCATCCGGCCCTGGCCTTTGCCACCTCTGCCGGTGCCGCGCCCCCTGCCGCCACCCCTGCCTGTGCCCGGGCCGCCCCCGCCGGGAGGCCCGGTTCCGTTTCCTCTAGGCATAAATTTACCTCCAACAAATAGATCGATTATCGCCAGTTATCCAGTGGTTTAGTTTATTGACTCTCTCCGAGGTCATCTGCCGACCCCTCAGGTGCTACCACTGAAGGTCGAGCAGCTGTCGCCAGAGCCGAAGGAGCCGCCCGAACCGGCACTGGAGAAGGTGGACATGAGCCTTGTGGGCTTGCCCGCTTGGCACTTGGGACAGTTCAGCTTGGAGCCGTCCTCGCCCATGGCCTGGCGGACCTCAAACTGCTCACCGCACTTTGTACACTGGTATTCATACAGTGGCACAGATTACCTCCTCAGTTCCCCTTTTGCAGCTCGTCGATTCGGAGCTGGATGGCATCCAGCTGTTGCTTCAGCATCTCGGTTTGGCTCCTGAGCGTCTCCATCTCCTGCTCCGGGCTTAGCGATTGCGGAGGCGTCATGCCACCGCCCATCCCCATGCCGCGTCCCATGCCCATACCACGGCCCATACTGCCACCCATCCCCATGCCTCGCCCTGTGCCCGTACCGCCACCCATCCCGGAATGGGCGCTGGCAGTGGGGCCTGATGTCGCCTGGAACCTCCCTGCCTTATAGCCCTCGATGGCCTCCTTCACCGTGCCGGAGACCCCGGTAATTACCTGAACGCCGGCGGCCGAAAGCGTCTGATAGGCGTTGGGACCGCAGTTCCCGGTGAGGACCGCTTGGGCACCCATGCCGGCGATGTTCTGGGCGGATGATATCCCGGCGCCGCTGCCCGACATCACGCTGGTGTTTTCGACGAATTCAAACTCCATGGTGTCCGGGTCGCCCACAGCGAAGTACGCACACCTGCCGAAGCGCGGGTCAACCTCGGCATCCAAACTAGGGCCTGTAGCTGATACCGCTATCTTCATTAGCACTCCCCTTCCTTTTTGCCCTCTGATTCGAGGTTTCGGATTCTGTTGTCGATCTGCTCCAGATGCTCCTTAACCGCCTCCGCCTCGCTCCTGAGTATATCAAGTTCCTGTTCCTT
>CAYUWM010000030.1:0-20233 GCA_964448395.1 uncultured Dehalococcoidales bacterium | reverse complement strand
TCCCGCGCCGCCCCGGCGATGGCGATGTGCCCGCTGTGAACCGGGTCGAAGGTCCCGCCCAGCACTCCGATATCCATTGTTTAGCCCTTCACCTGCATCCCGTTCGAGACGATATTGTTATCCGTGTCCCCGTTACTATTCCCACACCACGGCTATCTTGCCGAACCACACCACGTCCCCCGGCTTCACCCCCTCCTTGTCCAGCGCGGCGGTGATGCCCATCCTGGCGAACCGCCCCCTGAGGTAGGCCCGCGCCTCGGGGTTATGCAGGTCCATCCTAGCGACCATCTGCTCCGCCCGCGGGGAGGACACCGCGAAGGCATCCCCCTTGCGGGAGACCGACACCCGCTCCCGGCGCGGCGGGGGGCGGAATATCTTCATCGCCTCCTCGATGCGCGTCGGGGCGGCGCTCTCCAGCATCTCGCACGCCCTGGTCATCAGCAGCGACACGTTCTCCGTGGTAGCCGCCGAGATAAAGAACAGCGGCGCCTCTATATCCGCCAGCCTCTGCTCCAGCAGCGGTATCCGCTCCCGCACCTCGGGGATATCGATCTTGTTAACCGCCACGATCTGCGGCTTCTCCGCCAGCTTGGCACTGAACTCCCTCAACTCCCGGTTCACCTGCTGCATATCGGCCACCGGGTCTGCCGAGCCGCCGTCGAGAAGGTGTATCAGCACCCGGGTGCGCTCGGCGTGGCGCAGGAAATCGAGCCCCAGGCCGTGCCCCTCATGCGCCCCCTCGATCAGCCCCGGTATCTCGGCGAGCACGAACGAGCGCTGGCCCGCCTCCACCACCCCCAGCACCGGCTCGGTGGTGGTGAACGGATACCCGGCGATCTTGGGCCGCGCCGCCGATGCCG
This sequence comes from uncultured Dehalococcoidales bacterium, assembly GCA_964448395.1. Taxonomy (GTDB): domain Bacteria; phylum Chloroflexota; class Dehalococcoidia; order E44-bin15; family E44-bin15; genus CAYUWM01. Next base: position 19,373 of record CAYUWM010000030.1, on the reverse strand, counting down.
CCGCCAGCAGTGTGGACTTGCCCACGCTCGGCTGCCCGACAATGCCGACATCGGCCAGCAGCTTCAGCTCGAGGGTCAGGCAGGCCTCCTCGCCAGCGTCCCCGTTCTCGGCGAAGCGAGGCGCCTGATTGGTGGGGGTGGCGAAGCGGGTGTTGCCGTGCCCGCCGCGTCCGCCGCGCGCCACCATCACCTCCTGCCCCTCTACCGCCAGGTCGGCCAGCAGCTCTCGCTCGTTATCCTCCCTGTAGACCAGCGTGCCGGGGGGCACGGTAAGCATTAAATCCTGTCCGTTCTTCCCGTGCCTCTTCTTCCCCGCTCCGTTGCCACCGCCCTCGGCCGCGAAGCGTCCCGCACCGCGGTGATATCTGCGCAGCGTGCCCATGCGCCTGTCGGCCCTGACCACCACACTGCCCCCCCTGCCGCCGTCGCCGCCGTCGGGACCGCCGAAGGGCACATACTTCTCGTGGCGGAAGCTTACCGCCCCGTTGCCCCCGTCCCCCGCCTTAATATATATCTCGACCCGGTCTATCAACGGGAACCACCATCCTGCTGCCTGTTATCATACATGCGTACACTGCTATTGGTATATTATAGCTTCTCAACCGGCATTTGACGACCAGTATAAGACCCGTGCCCCGCAAAGCCTGTAAACGGGCGTCAAGCAAGGCTTGAACATGACCCCATCGTCAGCGGTATTCGGTTATATCAAGACTGAGAGCGGTTCGGGCGCACAAAAACAATACACTTTCTGCCAACGGGGAGGATTAACATAAAAAAGGGATACTTATGCACCTTACGAGGGGATTATGCACCGAATACAGCTAGTTGTGCACTATTTTTATGTCTTTTTAGAGCTTCGGCGCTAGGCCTCGCCCCTGTTGTACAGCCGCTCCCTGATCTCGATGGCATCCCGTCGCAGGCTGGGGCTGGTGTCAATATCCAAGGCGATCTTCTCATAGCCGCGCAGGATGGCGGAGTGGTCCCGATTGCCCATCACCCTGCCGATCTCATTGAAAGAGCACTCCGTCTCCTCCCTGATCAGGTAGATGGCCAGATGGCGCGCCAGCACGGTCATCTTATCGCGGCGGCGCCCCAGAAGGGCTTCCGGCTCGAGGTCGAAGTACTTGGCAGCCTTGTCAATGATCGATTGCGGGGAAAGTATCCGCCGCGGGGCGGATTCGTGGAACTCGGCCAGCGCCTTGGAGGCCAGGTCAAGGGTGAGGGGCTCCTTGGTCAGGCGGGCGAAGGCTACCACCCGGTTGAGCGACCCCTCGAGTTCGCGGATGCTCTTCTGAACCTTCCTGGCGATGAAATCCAGCACATCCGCAGATGCCGATATCTGGTCCTCCTCGGACTTGGCCTGGAGGATGGCGAGGCGGGTCTCCAGATCGGGAGGCTGTACGTCGGCGATCAGCCCCCACTCGAAACGGGAACGCAACCGGTCCTCCAGCAGGGGCATGGACCGGGGAGGCCGGTCGCTGGTTATCACGATCTGGCTGCTGCCATTGTGCAGGTCGTTGAAGGTGTGGAAGAAGCCCTCCTGCGTCTGCTCCTTTCCGATGATGAACTGGATATCATCTATCAGCAGGATGTCCACGCTGCGATATTTATCCCGGAACTCCTCCGTCTTCCTCTCACGGATCGCCTTGATGAACTCGTTGGTGAACTGCTCGGTGCTGACATACAGCACCCGGTGGCCGTTCCTGGATATCAGGTTGCCGATGGCGTGCAGCAGGTGGGTCTTCCCCAGACCTACGCCGCCGTAGATAAACAGCGGGTTGTAGATATGGCCCGGCTTCTCCGCAACCGCTTGAGCCGCGGCATTAGCCAAGCGGTTGCAATTCCCCACGATGAATGACTGGAAGGTGTACTTGGGATTGAATCCGTTGGCTCTCGGCTTGCGGTGGTTGTTTGCGGACGATGATTTTGACTTGCCCCTGGGCTTGGCAGCCGCGCCCTGCGACTGGATCTGGAAGCAGACGTTGACCTCCTGGCCGATAACCCCGATGAGGGTTTTCTGTACAAGCGATCCCAGCCTCTGCTCCAGCCATGAGACGGCGAAGGGAGAGGGAACCCCCACCTCGAAGTTGTCCCCTTCATAGACAAGCCCTACCGTGTCCTTGAGCCAGGTATCGTAATTGGTACTGGTTACCTGTGATTGAAGCTCCCCCAGCACCACCTCCCATATTTCCTTTGGCGATTCTTTAACCAGCATCCGTCACACGCTCCTAGTTTAGTATGTCAATACCAGAAACCACCACGGCCGATGGCTTGCTCTATTATGCCCCCGGCGAACCGGCGACATACCTTTACATCAATCTCAGAGGATGCAGGGGGATGGGGGGGGATTCCTCAGCAGGCGCACCACTAAAGATAGCAAAAACCAGACCCTCGGTCAATAGGTTTTTGCACCAATTATGCACCATTTTGAGGCCTCTTTTTGCCCCCCGGATGCTTCCGTGATAGAATGTCGTTGACACGATGCGCGTCGTATTTATGGGCAGCCCCGAATTCGCGGTTCCGTCGCTGGAACAGCTCATCTCCAGCGAGCACCGGATGGCAGCAGTCTATGCTCAGCCGGACAGGCCTGCCGGCCGGGGGCGAGCGACATCCGCCCCTCCGGTGAAGCGGGTGGCGGCGGAGCATGGGCTCGATGTGCGCCAGATCCACAGTTTCAAAGAGGCTGGCGCCGTCGAATCGCTGGCTGAGATCAAGCCCGATGTGATAGTGGTGGCGGCCTACGGCCTCATCCTGCCCCCCGAGGTACTGGCGATACCGCCATTCGGCTGTGTCAACATCCACCCCTCGCTGCTGCCCCGGCACCGCGGCCCCACGCCGATACCGGCAGCCATCCTCGCCGGCGACGACTGGACCGGGGTCTCCATCATGCTCATGGACCAGGGCGTCGACAGCGGCCCGGTCCTCGCCCAGCGTAAAATCGAGATAGTGCCTCAGGATACCACCGGCTCGCTCACCGCGAAGCTGTCACAGGCCGGTGCCGACCTGCTGATGGAGACCCTCCCCCGCTGGCTCTCGAGGTCGATCGCCCCCCGGCCGCAGCGGGAGGAGGATGCCACCTGCACCCAGCTTATATCCAAGGCGGACGGCGAGATAGATTGGAAGCTCCCCGCCTACCAGATATGGCGGCGGGTGCGCGCCTACAACCCATGGCCCGGCTGCTATACCACATGGCGCGGAAAGAGGCTCAGGATAAACGATGCGCTGCCTATGCCGGGAGATAGGGGAGAGCCGGGGCAGGTGTTACCCCTCGACGAGGGAGAGGTGGCGGTGCAAACCGGGGAGGGTATCCTCATGCTGCTGTCGGTGCAGCTGGAGGGTAAGAAGCAGATGTGCGCCGACGAGTTCCTGCGGGGACAGCGGGATTTCACCGGCTCGCTGCTACCAAGTCAAGCAGAATAATGAATCGCTCGATTCGCCACTGAATGTAAATGGGGCCTTTATCAGGCCCCATTTTAGATGCGGCATTGTAGATAAACCTATTCGGATTCCGCTGTCCCCTCGGGCGCAGCCTCCCCTTCCTCCGCCTCGGCCTCTTCTGCCTCTTCAACTACCTCCTCAACCTCCTCCACCTTGCTCTCCATCACCCGGGCGATCACCTGGTCGGGCTCGGTGAGCACCTCAACACCCTCGCCGGCAGCTACGTCCCGAACGTGGATTGCCTGGTCTATCTCCTCCAGCACGGAGAGGTCTACCTCGATATGCGAAGGGAGGTCAGCGGGGAGGGCTTCCACGTGGAGATGGTTCAGGCTCTCGATAACCATGACGCGGCGGCTCTTGGCTGCCGGCGCCTCTCCGACGAATACCAACGCCACATCGGCCCGCACCTTGTGCGTCATCTCCACCTGGAAGAAATCGACATGCAGCAGGCTGCCGGTAAGCGGGTCGCGCTGGATATCGCGTAACATCACCATCTTCGGCTTCTTGTCTCCGTCAATCCGGAGGGAGATAAGGGCGTTGCGCCCTACCTTGTATAGCAGACTCTTAAATACTGCCGTCTCCGCCTGCAAAGGAATGGACTCGATGCCGGGACCGTAGAGGTTTGCCGGGGTCAATCCCTCCCGGCGCAGAAACCTCACCTTCTTCCCGCTGATATCCCTGCGGCTGGTCTTAAGTTCCTCTCGTTCCAAAGTTCCCTCCGTTGGTGTTAAACCGCACCTATTATACTATTGCGAAGCGGGGATGTCCAGCGATGGTGTTTGACGTTACGTACGTTTTCTATCGCTGTTTGCTACCGAGTTCATCTGGGGATAGGGTGAAAGAGGCTTTCTTTGCACGAAATGTTTTAACTAACAAAGCAATCTCAGACACCAGCATGAGGCCGGAGAACACTGACGAAATGTAAAAACCGTATCCAAGGTAAGGGTCAGAGTACGGGCTCAAATATCCCGTATAACATGTTGTATACAGGATACTACCGCACCAAATAGAACCAACTAGAGCCAATATCGAGCCTAAATAGGCCGTGTTTACATAAGACGGCAGTATCCTCTGTATTGCCCTGCTGGCACGAGACGCCCCCAGTTTTCTGATGCCATGGACTACAATCAATATCCCGCCTAGAAGCACAATATAGACCACTGGCTGTGATTGCCAGCAGGCTCCACCGAATTGTGCCAAGTCCCACCCAGAAATTGTAACCACACCTGTTTGAACATCAACACTTACCCACGCCCAGTTTACGCAAGCCCACGGCAGAAACACCCCAGCCGCTATCGCTATCCCAAACAGAAGAGTAATAACGGGCACAACTAACCTTCTCTGCCTGGCCACTTCAACGTTGTCCATAAACATTCAACTGCCGTTCTTTACTGGCACACGGAAGCGTACATCGGGACGATGTATTTGTCAACAACAGTTGGCATTATCCATGCCTGTAGTTTGACACCCACCTAACGTTAAAGTATAATCGTTATCGTGCCTAAACGGACTTGGCAGCCGAAGAAGATACCCCGAAAGCGGGAGCATGGTTTCCTGGCGCGCATGAGCACGCGCGGCGGCCGTGCCGTTCTGCGCAGGAGGAGGCTGAAGGGCCGCTGGCGGCTCACCGTGTCGGGATGAGGCGGTGAAGTGAATGCGAGGACAGCGCGGCTTTCCGATAAAGGCGAGTTCGCCGCTGTTTACAACGAAGGGAGGTCCTGGGCCAACGATCTGGTGGCGCTGAGGGTGCTGCCCAACGACCTGGGGAGGAGCCGTGCCGGGTTCGCGGTGGGGAAGAGACTGGGCGGTGCGGTGATTCGAAACCGGTTGAGGCGCAGGTTGCGTGAGATCGTGCGGCAGGCCCCGGTAAAGGACGGCTGGGATATGGTGTTTATCGCCCGGCAGGACGCGGTGGAAGCTGATTACAGCACCCTGAGGCAGGCTACGGAGGATTTGTTGTCCCGAGCGCGGTTGCTGAACGATGGGGTGGGAGCGGCGTGAAAAGGGTTGCCTTATCCCTGATCCGCATATACCAGGTGACGCTATCCCAGGCGACCGCCCACTCGTGCCGGTATGTCCCAACCTGCTCCCAGTATACCTATGAAGCGATTGAAAGGTACGGGCTAGCCAGGGGTGGCTGGCTGGGGGCGAGGCGGCTCGCCCGCTGCCATCCGCTCAATTTCGGCGGCGGCGGTTTCGACCCGGTGCCGTGAAGCGGCGGCTCGCGCCTTGAAAACTATACTCGATGAAACGTAAATCTTTAATACTGTTACTCACACTCGTAGCCTGCTCTATGTTCCTCTGGGGATGCATGCCTTCCGCCCCACCGAGTGGCTGGTCGGGGCCGGTGGTCGCCAATATATCGGGCGATGACTACGCCGGCAATATGCTGTTCTACGGTGCCATGGAGGGGAGGGTCGTAGCGCTTGACAACATCGAAGACCATGCCTACTCAAAGTGGCGCTATCCCGACGAATCGACGACTTCATACTTCTATGGAACGCCGGTCTATTACAACGGCATAGTCTACGCCGGTGGTTACAGCAGCGGGAAGGTCTACGCCCTGGACGCGGGACACGGGTTCCGGGTGTGGTCCTACCCCGAGGAGGGCGACGCCTCCCTGGGCGCTATCGTGGGCAGCCCGGTGGTTGAAAACGGCATCCTGTATATCGGCTCCTCTGACGGCAGCCTGTACGCCGTAAATACCTCAAACCGACAGCTGGAATGGGCTCCCTTCGAGACCGGTGGCGAGATATGGGCAACACCGCTGATGTACAACGGCGTGGCCTACATCGGGTCCTTCGACCACAAGCTCTACGCGGTAGATGCCGCCGACGGCACCCCCGCATGGCAGTCCCCGTTCGAGGCGGGCGGAGCGATAGTAGCCACCGCGATCGAATACAACGGTAATATCTACTTCGGCTCCTGCGACCGCAAGCTCTACGCCGTCGATGCCGCCAGCGGGCAGGCCAAGGCCGGATTCACCCCGTTCCAGGCCGGCAACTGGTTCTGGGGCCGGGCGGTGGCCAACAACGGCACCATCTACGCCGCCAGCCTGGACGGCCGGGTGTACGCCATCAACGCCGAGAGCGGTACCCAGATATGGTCCGCCGATATCGGCAGCCCCATCCGCGGGGACCCCGCATTTCTACGGGGGATGATCTTTGCGGGTGCCGAAAACGGCAGGGTATACGCCTTCGACGCCGCCAATGGAAACCAGGTCTGGTCGACCTTGCTGGGGGGTGAGACCCCGACGCAGGTTCGGGCCTCGATTTTCGCCCAGGTGAACAGCGAGGGAGATGTCGTGGTCTACATTCACGCCGCCAATCAGCGAATCTACGCCCTGGCCGGGGAGGCAGGCCAAATAATCTGGAGATATCCCGGCGAGTAAGTCAAAGAGTAATTTATGTTGGCCAATCTTAGCAAGAAAAACCTGATAATCATCGGCGTCGGCATCGCGCTGGTGATCCTGGCCTTTACCTACGGGCTGGTTGACACCTGGAACCTGATCCTGATGCAGCCGATGCTCAATTTCCTCATCCTGCTCTCCGACGTGTTCTTCGACAGCTTCGGCATCGCCATCATCATCCTGGTCATCATCGTGCGCCTGCTGATGCTGCCCATCACCCTGAGGCAGCTGCGCTCGACTAAGGCGATGACGGGGCTGCAGCCCAAGATGAAGGAACTGCAGGAGAAGTACGGCAAGGACAAGCAGAAGCTCCAGCAGGAGATGGTGAAGCTTTACAAGGAGAGCGGGGTGAACCCGCTGGGGTGCCTTGGCCCCATGATCCTCCAGCTCCCCATCTGGATCGCCCTGTACCAGTCCATACTGAAGGCGCTGGCGGCCTCTCCTGAGGATATGCTGGGGCTGTCGCAGAGGCTGTACTCGGCGGCCGCCATCCACCAGGCGGTCCCCCTGAACCCCAACTTCCTGTGGCTGGACCTGGGCGTGCCCGACGTGCCGCCCAACGGATACTTCATCCTCCCCGTTCTGGTGGCGGCCTCGATGTGGGTGCTGCAGAAGATGTCCAGCGTGGAAACGGCGGACCCCCGGCAGAAGTCGATGAACAACATGATGCAGTGGCTGCTGCCGCTGATGTTCGCCTTCTTCACCCTCAGCTTCCCCAGCGGGCTGGCGCTGTTCTGGGTGGTATCCAACATCATAGGCATCGTGACTCAGTATTTCATCACCGGGTGGGGCACGCTGGGCTCGGTGAGATCGATATTCTCCAAGGCGCGGCAGCTGACCGCAGCGCCTCAGGTCGAGGTGGAGCAGGGGCTGCAAACACCGGAGGGCGCCGAGCAGGAGGAGAAGCTGGCTGCCGAGAAGGATAAACAACAAGAGAGGATTTCTGATGGAAAGTCTCGAGATAAGCGCAAAGACCATAGAAGAAGCCGTAGCACTCGCGCTCGAAGAGCTCGGCGCAAGTCGCGATGAGGTGGAGGTGGAGGTCCTCAGCGAGGGGAAGTCGGGGTTCCTCGGCTTCGGCGGCGGCGAGGCTACGGTAAGGGTAACCCGGGTACAGCCGGAAGAGGTGAGGCAGAATGCCCGCGCCCTGGCCTTGGAGATGCTGGAGAAACTGCTCTCCCTGATGAATCTCTCGGCATCGGTGGAGGAGAGGGAGCCCGATTCCGAGGGGTCCGCACCGGTGTGCCTCAATATCAGCGGTGACGACCTGGGCATCCTCATCGGCAGGAGGGGGAATACCCTCGCTTCGTTGCAGTATATCGTTTTCCTGATGGTGAGCCAGCGGCTCAAGTCCCACATGCCGGTGAGCATCGACGTGGAGGGCTACAAGGAGCGGCGGAAGCAATCGCTCACCAGCCTGGCTCATCGCATGGCAGAGCGGGTGGTGGACACCGGACAGCCGGTCACTATGGAGCCGATGCCGGCGAACGAGCGGCGCATCGTGCACCTGGCGCTGCGGGACTACGAGGGCGTTACCACCGAGAGCATCGGCGAGGGCGAGGAGCGCAAGGTGACCATCCTCAAGCAGGAGTGATCCGGCCTTGACTTTAGCTATAAGTCATGGTAGGCTCTTTAAACTGAATAAAACCAATATGTAAAGGCGTTGACGGAGACGAGTAGCAGGGGGAAGGCGCCCAGCGAGTCTGGTACGGTGAGAGCAGACGCAGCCGCCCCTCCGGAAATCCCTCCCGAGCCTCCAACCGAACGCGGTGGGCCGCAAGTAGGCTTGGCCGGCAGTCGTCGGCCGTTACCCCGGCGGAAGGCATGAAGCGTGCCTTTAACGAGGGCCCCCACCGTGGGGAAGCAGGGTGGTACCGCGGGTTATAATACTCGTCCCTAGGGACGGGTTTTTTATTTCACGAGGCGAAGTCACTTATTCAAGGATAAAAGATGTTCGAGCCGGTACAGAGTAGAGTAAGCTTCCCGGAGCTGGAGCAGGATATAATCCGGTTCTGGAAGGAGAAGCGCATCTTCGAGCGGAGCGTTGAGCAGCGGGAAAACGGCGACCTTTTCATCCTCTACGAGGGGCCGCCCACCGCCAACGCCAGCCCGGGGGTGCACCACATACTGTCGCGGGTGTTCAAGGACGTCATCCCCCGCTACAAGGCGATGAAGGGCTGCCGCGCCCCTCGCAAGGCGGGATGGGACACCCACGGCCTCCCCGTGGAGCTTTCCATCGAGAAGGAGCTGGGCTTCAGCTCCAAGGAGGACATCGAAACCTACGGCGTCGCCGAATTCAACAAGCGCTGCCGCGAGAGCGTGTTCCGCTACGTGGAGGAGTGGAACCAGCTCACCGAGCGCATCGGCTTCTGGGTGGACACGGAGAAGGCGTACAAGACGCTGGAGCCGAGCTACATCGAGTCCTGCTGGTGGATAATAAAGCAGCTGTGGGACAAGGGACTCATCTACCAGGGGTACAAGGTCACCCCCCACTGTCCCCGCTGCGGCACCTCGCTGTCCTCGCACGAGGTGGCGCTGGGCTACCAGGAAGATACCCCCGACCCGTCGATTTACATCAAGTTCAAGCTCGACCCAAGCTCAATCGCGGGGAAACCGCTTGAAAACATACTGAAAGACGCCGACCTCACGTCAAAGCCCGCCTATTTACTGGCATGGACCACCACACCCTGGACATTGCCGGGCAATACGGCTTTGGCGGTTGCGCCGGACGCCGAGTACTCGGTGATGGAAGGAGCCGGAGATCACATTATCATGGCCTCAAGGCTGGTTCCAATTGTGGGCCTTGAAGGCTATGAAGAAGTCGGCAGGGTCAACGGCTCGGACATTGCGGGCGTGCAGTACGAACCGCTGTTTAACCCCCACCAATTCGGCGTGGAGCGCCGGCGCTTCCAGCAGGGTGGCGACCTAGTGATGCAGGAAGCGCAGAGCGACCTCAGATACCATGTCATCGCCGCTGACTTCGTCTCGATGGAGGACGGCACCGGTATCGTGCACATAGCGCCCTCCTTCGGCGAGGACGACTACCTGGCGGGGCAGCAGAACGACCTCGACTTCGTGCGGGACTATGTGGGTCTGGACGGCGTAATCCAGGGAACGTACCCCTTCGCCGGCAAGTTCGTCAAGGACGTCGACCCGATGATACTGGAGGACCTGCAGTCGCGGGGGCTGCTGTACCGCAGCGAGACCATACGGCATACCTACCCCTTCTGCTGGCGCTGCGCCACCCCGCTGCTGTACTACGCCAAGCCGTCGTGGTACATAAAGACCACCGCCAAGAAGGAGCGGCTCATCTCCGGCAACGAGGAGATCAACTGGTACCCCGAGCATATCAAGCGCGGACGCTTCGGCGACTGGCTGGAGAACAACGTGGACTGGGCCTTCTCCCGCGAGCGCTACTGGGGCACCCCGCTGCCGGTGTGGCGCTGCGAGAGCTGCGGCGCCGATGAGTGCATCGGCAGCTGGCAGGAGCTGGGGGAGAAGACCTCGGACGAGTCCATGCCCAAGCTGATCGCCAAAAGGATCGACGCCCGGGAACTGGACCTGCACCGGCCCTATATAGATGACATAATGATAGACTGCAGCGAATGCGGCGGCATCAAGAAGCGCGTGCCCGACGTGCTGGATGCATGGTTCGACTCCGGGGCGATGCCGGTGGCCTCTTGGGAGCATGACCTGCACGAGATGTCGGTGGAGCAGGCGGAGAGGATGCTCCGGAGCAACCACCAGTTCCCCGCCGACTACATCTGCGAGGCGGTGGACCAGACCCGCGGCTGGTTCTACACCCTGCACGCCATCTCCATCCTGCTGTTCGACCAGCCGTGCTACCGCAACGTCATCTGCCTGGGGCATATACTGGACGCCGAGGGAGAGAAGATGAGCAAGTCCAAGGGCAACGTGGTGCAGCCCGCCGAGGTGATCGACAAGCACGGCGCCGACGCCCTGCGGTGGTACCTGCTCACGTCATCGCCGGCGGGCAACCCGCGCCGCTTCTCCACGGAGCTGGTGGGCGAGGCCCAGCGCCGCTTCCTGAGCACCCTGTGGAACGTATACTCCTTCTTCGTCACCTACGCCAACATCGATAAGTACGACCCCGGCAAGGCCGGCGACGTGCCGTGCGAGGCGGAGCTCGACCGCTGGATAATATCCGACCTGAACCAGCTCATCGCCGACGTTGACCGTGCCCTGGAGGGCTACAACCCCACCGAGGCCGGGCGCCGCATCCAGGAGTTCGTGGACGGCCTGTCCAACTGGTACGTGAGGCGCAGCCGCCGCCGCTTCTGGAAGAGCGAGAGCGACGCCGACAAGCTTTCGGCGTACGCCACGCTGTACCAGTGCCTGGTGACGCTGTCTAAGCTGCTCGCACCACTGACCCCGTTCATCGCCGAGGCGATATACCGCAACCTGGTGTGCCCCTGCTTCCTCGACGCGCCGGAGAGCGTGCACCTGGCCGATTTCCCCACCTCCGACCCGTCGAAGGTGGACGAGCTGCTGGGGGAGGACATCCACCTGGCGATGACGGTCGCCAGCCTGGGACGCTCGGCGCGGAGCAAGGCGGGGATAAAGGTGCGACAGCCCCTGCAAAAAGTTTACATCAAAACAAGCTCAAGGGCCGAGCGCGAGGGGCTAGAGCGTGTTACGCTTCAGATACTAGAAGAACTGAACGTTAAAGAGATAGAATTTGTTAAAAATCGTAAAGGTTTCTGGGAGTTCGACGTAGAATTGAATACCAAAGAGGATGACCCCGATGTCGATTCCTATTTAAGTGGATATTTCAATAACCCAGAGAATAACCTGCAAGAGTTTGACAAATCCGACATTGTCAACCTGAGTATTAAGCATGGAATGCGGGATGATTCACTTCTAAGGAGTTCTCGATCCTTTGCACAAAAAGACAAAACTGGATATTCTACAGCTCAAGAGGGTGATTATTTTATAGCAATCCCTACGGCTTATGGCCCAGACCTCCGCGATGAGGGCACCGCGCGCGAAATCGTGCACCGCCTGCAGTCCATGCGTAAGAACGCCGGCTTCGATATCGCCGACTACATCACCACTTTTTACGAACGTGGTGAAACGGTTGACCGCGTGCTGGACAAGTGGGGCGATTACATCAGGCGGGAGACGCTATCCACCGAGCTGGTCGAGGGCATCCCCGGCGACGCCTACAGCGAGAGCCACAAGATAGCCAAGGAGCAGATGGTTCTGGGGGTGAAGCGCAACGCCTAGCTAGCGCGGGCGCTGTATCAGGGTGACATCGGTGCTCGACTGCGAGTTGCCCCTGACATAGGTTATGGTGATGGTATCGCCGACGTTGTGGGCGCGGATGGCCAGTATCAACCCATCGGCGTTGGTGATCTTCTCGCCGTCGAGAGCGATGATGACATCGCCCGGCAGCAGGCCGGCATCCGCCGCCGGGGTGTTCGGCGACATCTGGTAGATCATCGCCCCTTCATCCACCGCCAGGTCGTAGTTGCGGGCGATGGCCGATGTAACCGTCACTACCGTTATGCCGAGGTAGGGCCGGGTTACGTAGCCCTTCGTTATCAGCTCTTCGACCACCGGCCGGGCGGTATCGGCGCTCACCGCGAAACCCACGCCCGAGACCTCCACCGACGATATCTTGGCGGTGTTGATCCCGATGACCTCTCCCTCCAGGTTGATCAGCGGCCCCCCGCTGTTGCCCGGGTTGATGGCGGCATCCGTCTGTATCACATCGTAGAGGGTCCACCCGCTCCCCGCATCGATGGTGCGCCCCAGGGCGCTTATCACCCCGGCGGTGACCGTGGGCCCGCCCTCCAGCGCCAGCGCGTTGCCGATGGCCACCACCCACTCGCCGACCTTCAGCTGGCTCGAGTCGCCGAAATCGACCGTGGGCAGGTTGCTGCCCTCGATCTTTATCACCGCCAGGTCGGTCAGAGGGTCGGTTCCCACCACCGTGGCCTCGAAGCTCCTGCCGTCGGGGATGCTCACCGTTATGCTGGTGGCCCCCTCCACCACGTGGTTATTGGTCACGATGTAGCCCCGGGGGTCGATGATCACCCCCGAACCGGCCTGCTCGGTGGGCACCGGCTGCAGGAAGATATTGTAGCCGACGGCACCCACCACGATGGAGGCCACCGCCGGCTGCACCGTTTCCACCACCTCGGTGATGGAGGGCAGGCAGTACGATATAACGGGAGCGGGGTTCGCGGTATCGGCAGGTGTCGACGTCGCCAAGCCGTTGGCCGCAGATGTGGAGCATCCGGCCGCCACCAGCACCGATGCCAGCAGCACGGTGAAAACGAAAGTCTTTGCCCTGGTCAATCCTTTGCCCTTCACAACTGACAATTATATCATAGTACATGGTAAAGAGAAGGTAAAAAAGTACCGCCCCTTTCAGCAAGAGGCGGTACGGTTCGAGAACTAAACTTGTTAGGATGCGCGTTACTAGTTGCCGACCTGCGGCAGTTGAGCCAGCGCCTCCTTGATCTTCTCATCCGGCAGCTCGTAGTCCTCCAGCTGTCCGGTCAGGTACCTCTCGTAGGACGCCAGGTCGAAGTGGCCGTGCCCGCTGTTGTTGAACACGATGACCTTGGACTCGCCGGACTCCTTGCACTTGAGCGCCTCGTCCATGGTGACCTTGATGGCGTGGGCCGTCTCCGGCGCCGGCAAATGTCCCTCCGCCCGGGCGAAGCTGATGGCGGCCGCGAAGCAGGGGTTCTGGTGCACCGCCACCGCCTCAATTATCCCCAGCTCATATAGGTGACACAGCAGGGGAGCCATGCCATGGTAGCGCAGACCGCCGGCGTGGATCGGGGCTGGGATGAAGCTGTGGCCCAGGGTGAACATCTTGAGCAGCGGCGTGGTGCATGCCGTGTCGCCGAAGTCGTACTTGTACAGCCCCTTGGTTATCGTCGGGCAGGCGGTGGGCTCCACCGCGATGATGCGCGTCTTCTTGCCCTCCACGATCTTGTCGCGGGCGAAGTACATCTGGAAACCGCCGAAGTTGGAGCCGCCGCCGACGCAGCCGATGGCGATATCGGGGTACTCCCCGATCTTCTCGAACTGCTTATGGGTCTCCAGACCCACGATGCTCTGGTGCAGCAGCACGTGATTCAACACGCTGCCCAGCGAGTACTTGGTATCCTCCCTCTGGGCGGCGACCTCCACCGCCTCGCTGATGGCGATCCCCAGCGAGCCCGGCGAGTTGGGGTCCTGCGCCAGTATAGTGCGGCCGGCGTTGGTCTCCGGGCTGGGACTGGGCACACACGTCGCCCCCCATACCTCCATCATGATGCGGCGGTAGGGCTTCTGGTCGTAGCTGATCCGCACCATGAACACCTTGCACTCGAGGCCGAAGATCTTGCAGGCGAAGGCCAGGGCGCTGCCCCACTGGCCGGCGCCGGTCTCGGTGGTGATGCGCTTTACACCTTCCTGCTTGTTGTAGTACGCCTGGGCCACCGCGGTGTTGGGCTTGTGGCTACCCGGAGGGCTAACCCCTTCCCATTTATAGTATATCTTGGCCGGGGTGTCCAGGGCCTTCTCCCAGCGGCGCGCCCGCACCAGCGGGGTGGGGCGCCAGATCTTGTAGATCTCCTGCAGCTCCTCCGGTATATCTATCCAGCGCTCCTGGCTCACCTCCTGCTTGATCAGCTCCATGGGGAACAGCGGCGCCAGGTCCTGCGGCCCGATGGGCTTCCCGGTGCCGGGGTGCAGCACCGGCGGCATGGGCTTGGGCAGGTCGGCCTGGATGTTATACCACCGGGTGGGCATCTCCTTTTCAGATAGTATGGTCTTTACTTCCATTCTCCCTCCTTATTACGCTTCAAAATAATACACTATACCAAAAACCACCGTTTCGTCAAGCCTGAAGCAGCCCGCTGCTCAAGTTCACTATAGAGCATCCCTCAAAAAGCCCCCGTTTCATGATAATCCGATGCCCAAGACTGTCCCGCAGCAGCAAGCCCCGTTTTAAAGCGGACAGACGCCATTGAACGGATAAATAGCCTCAAGCGCCCCTCTTATCGATGGATACAGGAGAACCCCCGCTGTGTCACGGGGTTCCGATAAAAAACGCCGCCGGCAATCTAGTTAATCGTTGCCGTGGCCCCGGTGACCCACAGCTTGTACTCGGGGGTGCCGCTGCTGACACCCACGTTGGTCCAACTCTTCTGGATGCTGGAGCCGGATCCCAGGTTGCCGGTGTACTGGATGGCGCTGCTGATGCCGTTAGTGCCGTCCCAACCCGCTGATACGTCCGGGAACACCGTCTCGCCGCCGGGGTAGGGCTCGCCGTCGCTCCACGGATCGTCGGTCACGGCGTCCATATTCATGATCAAGACCAGCACGCTGAAGTTGCCCGCGGTGTCCTCGTTGTTGGTGATGGTCACGGTTATATCGAACCCGCTGCCGGCGTCGCTGAACGTGTCGATCGTTGCCGACAGGTTGCGCGTCTCGTATTCCACGATGCCCCAGTCCTCATAGCCGGCGTATGTGGTCTGGTCCAGCAGCCGCACGAAGTTCTTCACCGGGCAACTGTACCAGTACTGGGTGGTATCGGCATCGGGGGTTCGGTTCCCGCCGTAAGTGGGATCATACGTCTTGAAGTAGTTATTGGTGCGGTTCACCACCGCCACGTTGAAGGTGCCGGTGGCCGCCGGGGCCTCGCAGTTGGCGCCCACGTCGTAGCTGGCGATGGTGCTGTCCACTTCCCACTGGTAGCCCTTCTCCTGCTCCTGATCGTCGAGGGCGATATTATCGCCGCTGGCATCCCCCCACACCCACTGCTTCCAGTCATCCTCGCCGTCAAAAAACGGGTAGCCATCCTCCACGCCCGGCGGGCCCGAATCCTCGGGCGGGATGCTGTCGTGCTGGTAGCTGTACAGGTAATCGGTGGGGATATCGCCGTCGCCAATGCCCAAATAGGTCTGGAACGACCTGGGCAGGGCGTTCACATCAATCCACATAGTGGCATCATTGCCTTCGACATAGAGCTCGCTGTCCATCAGCAATTCCGAGTTCAGGCCGGCACCGAGGCCAGAGTCCACCCTGCGCTCCCGCGTCGGGTCGGTCTCGCTGCCGCCCTGGTCGCAGCTCCAGTCGATTATGGCGCTGCCTTCCAGTTCGTAGCCCGGGAACACGCACGGATCCGGGTTGTCCAGCGGGCTGTAGTCCACCGTTGCCGTCTGGTCCACCGCCCGCACGTTGGCGATGTGGTAAACGGTGTTCTCCTCACCTTCTTCGCTGTTGTAGTATATCTGCCACAGCCACCACTCGGTGCCCTTCAGGTCGCCGTGGTTCGGCTGCGCGCTGGGGCTGGTGAGGGACTTCTCGGAAGTACCCGTAACACTGGACGTCGACTTGATGGAGAACCAGTAGGTGGTGGCGGCACCCGAATCGAGGAAGCTCTGGTTGAAGCTCTGCTTGGTGCCGGGGCTGGCCGGCGTTGGCTCGCCGGTGCACTCGGTCGCCGCCACCCAGTCGGCGTGGGTCTTGATCGGGCCGGAGGTGGAGTACCGGATGTCGTACGAGCTCACCGTGCTGCCGCCGTAGCCGGTGGAGCCGGGGGCGGTCCACGTCAGCTTGATGTTGTTGCACGTGCCGCTGGCGCCCAGGTCCTTCACCGGCCCTGGATCGTTCGGCCACAGCCAGTGGGTCCGAGCGTAAGGCGAGTTCGATATCGCCGACCAATGGGGCACCTCGTCACGGGTCTTTATAGCGAACCAGTACCAGGTCGACGGGTTGAGCCCCGACACGGTGAAGTACTCGTGGATACCCGCCGACTGCGGCGCCTTCTCGAGGGCCACCTGGGTGGCGCTGTCCCAGTTACCGTCGTTTATCGGGCCGGCGGTGGAGTACCGTATATCGTACTCGGTGGCGGTTCCCAAGATGCTATCGTCGCCGGGGGCTATCCAGTCCAGGTCGATCGAGATGCCTCGATGTTCGTTGCTGGAGTTCCTCGTAGCGTTAATGTAGACCGCCGCCGGCGCGGTGATGTCGCCGCATACGGGGCTGCCATTCACCGTCATCACCACGTAGTTGGTCCGCATCTCCTTGGCAGCCCTGTCGGCGTTCTCCACCAAGAAGGTGATCTTGCCATCCCTGGCATCCACATAATCACTGATGTTGGAGTCTATCGTCCAGGAAACATTGGTATCATTATTCTCGTAAATGTTCGGCGTGGAGTTGAGGTAGGTCCAGGCGGAATTCTGCTCCCAGTCATCGCGGCTGTCGTTCTTCAGCACCCATAAGGAGTGATTGGTGGTGCCGCCGGCCGTGTTGCCGTTCCAGCGGAAGTAGATCCAGTCGATGTCCGATATCGGGTGATTGACATACATGTGCCACCAGGTAACTATGTAATCATACTGGCCCGGGTTCTCCGTAATCCACTCGTTGGCATCGTTTGCATCTATGTCTTCGTAACCGCCACTACCCGTGGGAGACGTTCCGACTTCGAGGTACGTATGCCGGTAACCGGTCTCACCATCAAAGGGGAATTGATCAACATCACTCTCATATCCCTGCTTGCCGTCGCATAGGTTGGCGAAGTCGTAGCTTTGTTCATACGGGCAGTAGCTCACCAGCGTGGTATCGGAGGCCTGGTTGGAGACCGGATTCCACTCGCCGATATCGGAATAGGCCGCCTTCATGCGGAAGTAGTAGGCGGTGCTGGGAGCCAGCCCGGTCACGTTGTAGGGCGACGCCGTCTCGCCCACGCACTGCTGGGCCGCATCCCAATCCTCCTCGTCGTCTATCTGGCTGGTGGAGTACCTGATATCGAACTGGTCGGCATCGGTGGTCCACGTCAGCTCGATGCTGCCCCAGCCGGTGGTGGTGGCGGCCAGGTCATCGATAACGTCAGGTATCAGCGGCTCATTACCTAATCGCCAATCGCTCCATGTCGGCTCGGGGTCGCAGTACTTGCCCACGCCGTACCAGTCCACCATGATGTCCTGCGTACGCTGCACGCCGGCCCAGAACGAAAGTAGTATGGCGCCGGGGTCACTGGCATCCCGTATGTTGCTCGTTACCTCACCCACGAACGATCCATCCTCCCACGCCCTTATATGCTCAGCTCCCTCCCTCACGTAATAGTAGGTGTAATAGGTATCAAGGGCGAAATCGTCGTTGGTGGCATTGTTGGTGTAGCTGCCGCCGCAGTCCCTCAGATCCGTCCTCAGCCACAAATCATTGCTACTGCGAAACTCGATCTTGTTCAGGCAGCCCTGGCTGTTGTACTGCGAGATCAATATGGCGCTGGATTGGGTCTGGCTGTGGCCGGTCTGGCCCCGCGCCACCATGCGGCAGTCGTCAAAGCTATCCTTGGTCTGGTACCCGTGCACGATGCCGGAGCTGCTTACAGTTTTGGATATGGTAAGCTCGCTGTCAGCCACCGTGCCGCCGGGATCGTTGACCGTGTCCCACTTGGTGCTGTTGACCGAACTGCCGGGGAAGTCATCGAAGAAGTCCCACGTCTTCTCGCCGTTGCTCTCCGAGCCAGCGCCGGGATTGCTGTAGAATATCGAGAAATTGGTACCGCCGGTGGATATCTCATCGAACTCCACCCACACCGTGGCGTTCTGGCCGCTGGTGTACTCCTCAATCCAATAGTCCAGCCACTGCACGCCGCCTTCCCTGAGGAACCTTATGTCGGAGAAGTTATCGTTACAGTGGTTATTCAGGTTGACATCGAAGTCACTTGTACTGCTGCTATCCCCGTAGTAATGATAAACGGTGAGCCGCATCTGGTAATCGGTCAGGGTCCCGCACGTGCCGTCGGCGGTGAGGGTTACGCTCTGGTTGTAGTCCCAGTTCCACGGTTCCGCAGTAGCCGTAGGTGTCGGTGTGGGTGTAGGTGTGGCTGTTGCCGTTGTAGTCGCCGTAGCAGTGGCAGTAGTCGTTGGCGTAGCTGTGGGTGTCGTTGTCGCGGTAGTTGTAGCGGTGGCTGTAGCCGTCGCCGTAGCTGTAGCGGTAGCTGTAGCGGTAGCTGTAGCCGTCGCCGTTGTAGTCGCCGTAGCGGTGGCAGTTGTAGTGGCGGTCGCTGTCGGCGTTGTCGTTGCCGTCGCTGTAGCGGTGGTGGTAGCTGTGGCTGTCGCCGTCGCCGTCGTGGTAGCAGTAGCTGTTGTTGTGGCAGTAGTCGTTGGGGTAGCTGTGGGTGTCGTTGTCGCAGTAGCAGTGGTGGTAGCAGTGGCCGTAGCTGTTACAGTAGCGGTGGCAGTTGTAGTGGCGGTCGCTGTCGGCGTTGTCGTTGCGGTCGCTGTCGGCGTTGTCGTTGCCGTCGCTGTAGCAGTGGTGGTAGCCGTGGCAGTGGCTGTCGCCGTGGTTGTAGCTGTGGCTGTTGCGGTAGCGGTAGGCGTGGCTGTTGCTGTAGCAGTGGCCGTTGTTGTGGCAGTGGCAGTGGCGGTGGTTGTTGTGGTAGGCGTAGCCGTCGCCGTCGTGGTTGCCGTGGCTGTAGTGGTTGCCGTGGCTGTAGTGGTTGCCGTGGCTGTAGTGGTTGCTGTAGCGGTTACTGTAGCCGTTGCCGTGG
>CAYUWM010000029.1:14374-20283 GCA_964448395.1 uncultured Dehalococcoidales bacterium | reverse complement strand
GAGGCTCCATCACAACTGGCGATAATGGGCAGATACCTGCTCACCCCGCAGATCTTCGATGCGCTGGAGGCCACCACGCCGGGCAAGGGGGGAGAGATCCAACTCACCGACGGGCTGGCGCTACTTCGGCAGAAACAGGACGTCTACGGTTTGGAGTTCGAGGGCAAGTATTACGATGCAGGCAAGCCGCTGGGGCTGCTCAAGACCTCGATAGAGTGGGCGCTGCGCCACCCGGATATGGGGCCCGATCTGCGGGAATACCTCAAGAGTATCGTCAATAGCTAGAGCTTGAGCACCTCGACGAAGGTCTCCGCCGGTATCTCCACCCGCCCCACCTTCTTCATCCGCTTTTTGCCCATGGACTGCTTCTCGAGTAGCTTGCGCTTGCGGGTGATATCGCCGCCGTAGCACTTGGCGATCACGTCCTTGCGGTAGGGCTTGATGGTCTCCCTGGCGATAACCTTGCTCCCGATGGCCGCCTGAAGCGCCACCTCGAAGTTCTGGCGCGGTATCTGTTTCCTCAGCTTGCTCACCAGCTCCCTGCCCTGGCGGTGGGCGCGCTCCTGGGGCACGATAAGCGAAAAGGCATCCACCGGCTGGGTGTTGACCAGTATCTCCAGCTTGACCAGCTTCGCCGGCAGGTAGCCGGCGAAGGCGTAGTCCATCGACGCGTAGCCCTGCGTTCGCGACTTGAGATTATCGTAGAAACCGACGATCAGCTCGGCCAGCGGCATGTTATACTGCAACATCACCCTCAGCGCAGAGCCGGCGTCCTGGCTGTTGGATACCTCCTTGACCAGGTATTCCGTGCCGCGGTAGTCGCCGCGGTGCTCCTTAAGCAGCTCCATCACGTTGCCGATGTAACGTATCGGGGTGATGATATTGACCGACATCCACGGTTCCCGCAGCTCCGCTATCTCACCCGCCGGCGGGATGGCGGAGGGGTTGGACACCTTCAGTTCCTGCCCGTCGGTCCTGGTGACCTCGTACTCCACACTGGGAGCGGTGGCCAGCAGCTCCATATCGTACTCCCGCTCCAGCCGCTCCACCACTACCTCCATATGCAGCATGCCGAGGAAGCCGCAGCGGAAACCGAAGCCGAGAGCGGCACTGGTCTCCGGCTGGTAGGAGAGGGATGCATCGTTCAGGCTCAGCTTATCCAGGCTGTCCCGCAGCGCGTTGTACTCATCGCCGACGATGGGGTAGATGCCGGCGAAAACCATCGGCTTGGCCGGCTGGTAGCCGGTCAGGGGCATCGTCGCGCCGCCGTCCGCCAGCGTCACCGTGTCACCCACCCTGCACTCGGCGATGCTCTTGAGGCCAGTGGCGATGTACCCCACCTCCCCCGCCGCCAGGAAGTCCACCGCGGTTAGCCGGGGCTTGAATATGCCGATCTCCAGCACCTCAATGCTCTTGCCCGAAGACATCAGTCGCAGCCGTCTATCCCGGGAAACCGTGCCGTCGATAACGCGCAGATAGGCGATCACCCCCTTGTAGGGGTCGTACTTGGAGTCGAAGATCAGCGCGCGCAGAGGCCCTTGTGCCTCTCCCGACGGCGGGGGTATCCGGCGCACGATGGCCTCCAGCACCTCGCTGGTGCCCACCCCGTCCTTGGCCGAGGCGAGGATTATATCGCCGCGGGGGAAACCGAAGACCCCCTCCAGCTCGCCGCATACCTCGTCCGGCATGGCGTTGGGCAGGTCGATCTTGTTGACCACCGGTATCAACGCCAGTTTATGCTCCTGGGCGATGTGGACATTGGCCAGCGTCTGCGCCTGTATGCCCTGGGCGGCGTCCACCACCAGCACCGCCCCCTCGCAGGCGGTCAGGCTGCGGGACACCTCGTAGCTGAAGTCGACGTGCCCCGGGGTATCGATGAGGTTCAGCTGGTACTCCTCCCCGTCGGCGGCGCGGTACATCATACGCACCGCTTTGGCCTTGATGGTGATCCCCCGCTCCCGCTCCAGGTCGATCTGGTCGAGGAACTGCTCCCGCATCTCCCGCGCGCTGACGGTTCCGGTCATCTCCAGCAGCCTGTCGGCCAGGGTGGACTTGCCGTGGTCGATGTGGGCGATGATGCTGAAGTTCCTGATGCGGTGCTGCTCCATAGCCAAATACTATCACACTGCGGCGACGCCCTCAAGATTTCAGATAAAGAGAAGCCTCCCGGCTAGAGCGCCGGAAAGCTTCTCGACATTTGAGAGGATGTTTATTCGGTTTCCTGAGTACCAGCGCCTGAATCGGCTATCTCAGTAGCAGCGCCTGAATCAGCTATCTGAGTACCAGTGCCTGAATCGGCTATCTGATTACCAGTACCTGAGTACTTGAGCGCTCCGAATATGCCCGCCAGACCGCCGAGGGCGCCGATGGCCCCGCCGGCAGTGACCAGCTGCAACATGGTCGGCGTCATCATATCGGATATGCCGGCGTCGCCGCTCATGAGGTCGCCTAGCTCAGCGGCCTCCGGCACGTTGATCCCCAGCACTACGTTGAGCACCACCCACAGACCCAGCAGCAGGACGATGGTACTCAGTGTGAGCCTGATAGCCTTTCTCCGTGCCATCAGGGCGCAGCTGGCCAGAATCATAATGGCGATTCCGGGCCAGAAATTGGGGTGCCATATCGGGTTGATGGAGGCTACCACGATCAGTACCATGCCGACGAACGCCAGGATGGCGCCCGCCAAGAATACCCCCCAGCCGAAAAGCTGATTCTTCTTATCCGCACCGAGCATCGCTTCTAACATACACCACCTCAGTTCTGGATTTATGGAGGAGACGGCTCGATTTGTGACATCGGTTTGCCGTTAATGCTTGAGGGCCCCATAGATGCCCACCAGACCGCCTAATATGCCTATGATCCCTCCCAATCCAACGAGCATCAGCAGGATAGGGGCGATCATCTCTGGCAGGCCGGCATCGCCACTGAGGAGGTCGCCGAATTCCACAGCCTCCGGAACGTTCAATCCCAGCACCACATTGAGCAGCACCCACACCGACGCTATCAGCACCACCAGCGCCAGCGCCAGCCGGGAGATCTTCTTGCGCACTATGAGCGAGCAGCCGCCGAATATCACAATAACGATTGCGGGCCAGAAATTGGGCCCCCACAGCGGGTTCACCGAGGCGATCACTATCAGGGCCATGGCGACGAACGACAGTATGGCCACCACCAGCGATATCCCGGTGGCCATTATCTTCTTCATCGTATCCGGACCGATCATAGATTCTAACATGTGTTACCCTCCCTGTTTGATTTTACACAGGAAACAGTCGGCGCCAGGCCATTGACCTGATCCCGTCGCGGCATACGGCCTCCCTTCGTGGGGAAGAGGAGATTCGAACTCCTACGCCCTAAGGCACATGATCCTAAGTCATGCTCGTCTACCGGTTCCGACACTTCCCCGTTTCGGCTTTTTATGAACAGTTAACCGATCGTTCGTCGGCGCGGCCGCAGCGGCGGGGGCCCCGCCGTTTCGACCTTTACTAAGTTGGGCAGTCTAGCACAATGCAGGTGGGCTGTCAACCTCGATTAAACCTAAAATAATCGGCAAAGTGACCATGTTCCATGTCTATATAGCATAGGCATATACGATTTGACAAAATTGCTTAAAAAGAGTAGAAATTATAATGAGCGATGTGTTAACTTAGGGTTGAATGCGATGCAGAAGTCACGGATAACCACAGGGACGGCGGCTGTTCTACTTCTCCTCATCTGCACACCCGTTTTACTGCTGACGCTGGCGGTCGCTGACGCCACCTTTGCCGACACCCCCGGTGAGGCCGCAGCCGGAACGCCGGCGGCGCCACACCCGCCTGCGAGCAACCTCTCGTGGCTGAACAGCTCCAACCTGGGGCGTGTCTTCTTCGACGAGGAGCGCGGGGACTGGATCGCTGAGTTCAACTTCCCCGGGGTGCCGCCGGAGCTGAGGGCGTTCTACGCGTCCAACGTGGAGCCGCGGGACGCCGGCGGCCCCGGCGACGTGCGCCTGCCCAACGTGCCCACCTTCAACTGGTCCTACGGCTGCTCCGCCACCTCGGCGGCGATGATGTTCGGCTACTACGACATCGGGATGTACTACCCCGGCAACATGACCCTCAGGGGCCAGTATACCAACATGTACGCCGGGCCCACCAACGGCGGGGTGTGCCCCCTGAATAACCTGGTATGGGGGCAGGGCCTCGGTGGGCCGGGCTACGGCGAGTGCCCGCTGAGCGCCACCCACATGGGCTACGACAACCTGACCATCTGCGGCTCGGTGGACGACTACTGGTACTCCTACGGGAGCACCACCGACCCGTACTACGGCAACTGGCCGCAGCACACGCACGCCGACTGCACCGCCGACTTCATGGGCACCAACCAGTATCACAACTTTAACAACGTAGACGGCAATACTATGTTTTACTTATACACCAGCGGGAGCGTGCTGTGCGACTACAATGCCGGTGCGAGCTTCCGCGACGGAGCCTGGGGTATGAGGCTGTTTGCCGAGTCGCGGGGGTACGACGTGGTGGTGGGTAAA
The DNA here is from genome assembly GCA_964448395.1 of uncultured Dehalococcoidales bacterium. Lineage (GTDB taxonomy): Bacteria > Chloroflexota > Dehalococcoidia > E44-bin15 > E44-bin15 > CAYUWM01. The sequence goes on along the minus strand of CAYUWM010000029.1, from coordinate 15,758 downwards.
ACCGTGACGGGGCGGAACGAGACCTGCACCCAGATGGTCAAGGGGAAGGGGAGCAACCCCACTCTGGGATTCACGCTGGCCCAGTACAAGGCGCAGATAGACGCCGGGCGGCCGGTGATGATCCAGCTCGACGGTCACAGCATGGTCGGCTTCGGCTACAGCACCACCAACAACAGCATCGACATCCACGACACCTGGGACCACCTGAATCACACCATGACCTGGGGCGGGTGGTACGGCGGCATGGAGCACTTGATGGTCAGCTGGATAGAGATGGAGCCGGCGGGCGACCCCACGCCCACCCCTTCTCCCTCTCCCTCGCCCACCGCCACGGTGACGGCCACCGCCACCGCCACCACCACCCCGCTCTACGGTGACGCTACCGATGACGGGATGGTGGATGTTGCCGACTACGCGCAGTTGAAGTCTATCATACTGCAGACTAATCCGGCGGCGCCGGGTGCCGACGCCACTAGGGACGGCTACGTTGATGTAGCGGATCACGCTCTCATCAAAGCAATAATACTAGGGTCCCAACAGCCCCATCTGATGGAGAGGCCGTTCTATGATTTCTGCTTTGGGGCAGGGGGCAGTAGATGGGCCAAGTACAAGGCGATGCCCGCCGTGCCGCCGGGACTCAGCGAGACGATGGCCACCGACCCCGGCTGGACCAACCTCAGCAGCGCCGACTACTCTAGGATCTCGGCGGAGGACGGAAATGCATCGACGGTAGAGGGCTCCGTTGGTAACTACAGTGCCCTGCAATGCCGGTTCACCGTGGACACGCCGAGCGTTGCATCCCGCATCACCAGCATCGGGTTGCTGCTTAATGGCTCATCGGAGTTCAATAGTGAACCGATGCAGTTCTGGGCGTGGAACTTCACCGCCGGAGCTTGGAAGCAGGTTGATGGCGATATCTCATTGACTACCGAGAATGTACGGTACATACGGTGGACCGCCTGTGGTAGGATATACGACCACTATATCAACACCACCGATCAGATGTTTCTACTGTTCAACCATAACATTAGTGACAGGAATGCCAGCGTGGACTATGTAAAACTGGTGGTGGCATATCCTCATATCACCCCCACCCCTACCGCCACGCCATCGCCCAGTTCCACCCCAACGGCGACTTCCACAGCTACGGCCACAGCTACGGCGACGGCTACAGCTGATCCATCGGGGTGGAGCTACCATCAAATGGGGAGCGCAACCGCCGGTGGAGCATGTGGAGATCAGACGGATTATCAGATCAGGCTGGTGGTGCATAAGGGTTTGGGCACCAGCAACGGTAGCGAGGTGTATTTAAACAACCACTGCAATGACAATTTCTCGGATATAAGGTTCCTGGGGGTGAACGGTACGAATTGGTTGGACTACT
>CAYUWM010000029.1:0-14274 GCA_964448395.1 uncultured Dehalococcoidales bacterium | reverse complement strand
TGGTTTTGTACAAGGGTGTGGGGGAGAGCAACGGGGATGAAGTGTATTTAAACAACCACTGCAATGACAATTTCTCGGACATAAGGTTCCTGGGGGTGAACGGTACGAATTGGTTGGACTACTGGGTGGAGAGGTACGTGGATGGTGTAAATGCGACGGTGTGGGTAGAGCTTGATGAGATAACGACAGGGGGGACTGATTTCTACATTTATTATGGTAATCCGGGTGCTGATTCGGGGAGTGATGGAGGGGGTACATGGGACTTTTTCGACGATTTTCCTGGTGATGCGGTAAACAGCAGCAAGTGGGATGAGGTAAATAGTCCTGGTGGCACGGTGGCGGAGAGTGAGCTGACGATATCGAAGGTCGACTCTAACTCTGGTATTTGTTACGGGTACCAGACCAAGGCCAGTTTTGACGATTGTCGAATGGTGGCTAGGGGCAAGACCAGCTATAGCCAGGCTGCAGCCAGTGCCATGCTGGTGGCGCAGTACAATGGTTTCAAGTGCAGCAACAAGGTAGAGTTCCGCAACAACAACGACGTAGAGTTGAGGGGAGACACGCGGGATTGTGGGGGTGACATTACAACCAATCTAACCAACGGCAATTTTGGCACGGGCACCTATTACACGTACTACTACGCGAGGCAGGGAGATGAGCATATCAGGGCATGGGAAGATGGAGCTTTTGTGGGGGAGGTGACCAGTAACATTCGGGATGCGAGCGATCCCGGGGCGGTGCTGATATCGTTCTTTAACAGTCAGTGGCGGACGCAGGACATAGTGGTGGACTGGTTTGGGGTGGGCAAGTATTGCGCTCCCGAGCCGGAGTGGGGCGCTTGGGTACCGGATGCGTCCGAGCCGACGTCTTCACCTACGCCTACACCTACGGCTACCACCCCATAGTAGGTGTTGGAACTAAAAGACTGACGATGAATATATGAGTTTGCCATCTGATTATTAGATATAACTATTCACAATGAGGCTTGTTGGGTTAGCTCGATGGTGAAGCCAGTTAGCAGCAGAATAATAATGCAGTATGGTGAGCCGCCAGGGATTCGAACCCTGAACCTACTGATTAAGAGTCAGTTGCTCTTCCGTTGAGCTAGCGGCCCAGCCGCCACAAGATAGCACAAACCGCATTTCGAAGTCAACACTCGGAGGCAAGCACCCCGCCTGTGGCCCAGTTCTCCCGGGCGATGTCGTTAAAGATAACGGTGGTGGCCTCCGCCGTGGTGTCGGCGATATCGGCCATCGCCTCGGTGATGACCCTGGCGAGATCCGCCTTCTGTGATTGCGTTCTGCCGGGCCACATCTCAATGCGTACGATAGGCATATACAGTACCTCCTCTTGCTAATAATCGTCTGTCATAGTATATTATTTGTGCTGCCGGGAGGCTAACATGGGACCTGGTCTTCTGCATAGGCTGAAGGTAAAGATCAAGAAAGCGCTGGGGCAAAACATCTTCCTCTGCGATAGCTGTAAGTGGGACTGGCGTAGCACCTGCCACCGCCCCGACCGTCCCAACGCTACCTGGTGCCCGGATTACGAACGGCGCGGCAAGTAGCTACCAACCGTTGGTTAGCCTTTCGACTAATAAATCAGGCAGGCCTGTTGCGGCCATCCTCTTCTGAGTCTCCTCGATATCATAGGGGATGCGATAGTGATTTATAATATTCGCTTCTCTGTCGTAGATGGCGTATGCTGCGCGCGGGTCTCCGTCTCGAGGCTGCCCCACGCTGCCGGGGTTGATGATGAGGCGATTTACTCCCAATCTCAATATCGCGGGCATCTCTTCCCTTTCGCAGGCTGCATCTGTTTCCTCAAAGACGGCGGGCACGTGGGAGTGTCCAATCAGGCAATATCGGGTGTCGAAACAGCGGAAGTTATCTCTGGCGCTCAAGGCGGACGTCACGTATTCCCATATCGGCTCGCGGGGACTTCCGTGTACAAGGGTGAAATCGTCGCGGGTGAGCGTTAGCGACAGGCCTTCGAGATATTCCACATCCCCGGTGTTGAGCTGTACACCTGTCCAGCGACATGCGTCAGCGGCATACGGATTGAATTCCGAGATTTCCAGCTTCCCGATAGCCGCCCAGTCATGGTTGCCGGCGACGCATATATGGGGCTGCTGGCGCAACAGAGCAATGCACGCCGACGGGTCAGGCCCGTAACCTACTATATCCCCCAGGCACCATATCTCCTGCACCCCTCCCCGCTCCTCTATATCCTGGAGCACGGCCTCGAAGGCGGACAGGTTAGCGTGTATATCCGCCAGGATTGCGCAACGCATACCTTAATATAGCAATTCCCAGCCCGTTTCGCTAGATAACTCGATGGAAAGCGGGTATAATCTTGGCATGAAGCTCTCGGATCTGGGCGAGTTCGGGCTTATCGACCTGTTGGCTTCAATCGTCGGCGCACCAAAGGCTGAGGATGTGCTGCTCGGCATCGGCGACGATGCCGCCTGCTGGCGTCCCGGTTCCGGTCTATGTCTGGCCACCACTGATAGCCTGATCCAGGATGTTCACTTCACTTTGGGTACCACCACCTGGGAAGAGCTGGGGTGGAAAGCGCTGGCGGTGAACCTCAGCGATATCGCTGCAATGGGCGGAATCCCCCGGTTTGCGCTGGTGTCGTTAGGCCTGCCGTCACATACAGATGTGTCTGACGTCGAAGAGCTATATCGGGGGATGGCAGAGCTGGCACGTGTTTTCAATGTCGATATCGTGGGTGGCGATGTGGTTAAGGCACCGGTGGTGATGATAACTGTAGCAGTAACAGGAACAAGCGAGGGCGATCAGATACTCACCCGCGATGCTGCGGTGCCGGGGCAGCTGGTTGCGGTGACGGGCAATCTGGGTGCTTCGGCTGCCGGCAGGACTATGCTACTCAATCGTATCAAGTTGGATGAGGAGACATCAGCCGTATTGCGAGAAGCGCATCTCAAGCCGAATCCCCGTGTCGACGAGGGCTATGCTCTGGTGCGCTGCGGCGTAAGGGCCGCTATCGACATCAGCGATGGTCTGGTGAGCGACCTTGAGAAATTATGTAAATCCAGTGGTGTCGGCGCAAGCATATACCTGTCCCAGGTGCCGGTGCACCCTATGGTAGCCGCATCGTTTGGCGATGATGCCATGATGCTCGCCATGTCGGGGGGTGAGGACTACGAGCTGCTGTTCACCGCTTCGCGGGATACGATCGACAGGGTTAAAACGGAGATTCTGTGCCCGGTGACGGCCATAGGCGAGATAACGGCGGAGCCGGGGGTAAAAGTCCTCGACGAAGCGGGCGATGAAGTCAATATGGGTGCAGGGGGTTGGGATCACTTCGCGGGCAGGGGATCGTGCTAAAGCTAGTCAGCACAAGCCCTGAGGAGACCCGCCGGCTGGGTGAGGAACTGGGTCGGTTGACCCAGGCGGGTGATATCCTGCTGCTCACCGGTGGGCTGGGTGCGGGTAAAACCTGCCTCACCCAGGGTATCGCCCGGGGGCTGGGCGTAGAGGGGTATGCCACCAGTCCCACTTTCGTGGTGGTTAACCAGTACCGGGGTAGGCTTATCATGTACCATATCGACCTGTACCGCATCGACACGTTGTCCGAGGTCACAGACCTGGGCCTGGATGATTATCTCTACGGGGATGGTATATGTGTGGTGGAGTGGGCGGACAAGGCGTTGGACGCCTTTCCCGCCGAACGCCTGCTGGTGGAGATGGGCTTCATCTCGGATACCAGTCGCAGTATCGTTTTCAAACCCAGCGGTGAAAGGTATCAAACGTTGCTCTCGCAGTTCGACCGAGGGGTTAAAAAGGTAGGGTGATGGAGCTGTCCATAGATACATCCACCGAGACTGCCAGCATCGCACTATCCCGGGCGGGTAAGGTCAAAGTGGAGATGAGCTGGCACGCGGGACAGAACCATACGGTGGAGCTGATCCCCAATATCATCAACCTGCTGGAGGGGGTAAAAGCGGAGCTAAAAGATATCGCCGCCGTCGTAGTGGCGAAAGGCCCGGGCAGCTTCAACGGGCTGCGGGTAGGTTTCGCCACGGCAAAGGGCTTCGCCTTCAGTATGGATATCCCACTGGTGAGCGTGGGGACGCTCGAGGTGGAAGCATACCCCCACGCCTCGACCGGTCTCTCCGTGTGCCCGGTGCAGGATGCGGGACGCGGAGAGATCGCCGCCGCCCTGTATCGGATGGACGAAGGCGAGTGGCGACAGCTCGTCGAGGAGCATGTCACAACTGTTGAGGAGCTTTGCAGTAAGACCAGGTCGAAAACGGTATTCTGCGGGCGTTTCTCAGAGAGGTCGCCTGGTATCGCCGGGCGCATCGAGGAGCTGCTGGGAGACAAAGCCGTGGTAGTGGATAACACGTTCTGCCGGGCGGGTGTGCTGGCCGAGCTGGGATACAAACTGCTGGAGCGCGGTCAGCACGACGATGTGGCCACTGTTCAGCCGCTGTATCTGCGCCGCCCCGCTATCACCAAGCCGAAAAGGGGTAAGAGATGAGCATCTGGAAAGAGATCGCAGAACAGCAGGATCCCAACGATGTGCCCATGTGCTTCGCCTGCGGGCGTGATAACGAAATCGGCCTCAAGCTCGAATTCCATCAAGATGGTGAGAGCGTTGAAGCTGAGTTCACCCCCGGGGAGCAGCACCAGGGGTGGCCCGGCGTGGTGCACGGCGGCATCATCTGCACCATGCTGGATGAAGTTATCGGTTACGCCGCCGGTTTCCAGGGATTATATGCTGTCACTGCCAGGATGGATGTGCAGTACAAAAAGCCTGCTATGGTGGGGAAGAGTCTGCGCCTCAGCGCCAGGGTTTCGTCCGTAAGCGGGCGCGATGTGAAGAGCGAGGGCGAGATACGGGATGAGGACGGAACGCTGGTAGCGGCAGCCCAGGCCGAGCTGCGCATAATCAAGACTAAATAATTCGAATAGAGGTTGGCAAAATATATGAAGGAATGGCAGGGGCCCCCGCTGCGGGACATCGATTTAAACAGCTACACCATGTGCTTCGCCTGCGGCCGCGATAATCCTTTCGGCCTCAAGCTGGAGGTGAAGCGGGACGGCGATACGGTGCGGACGGAGTTCACCCCCGAGGAGCATCACCAGGGCTGGCCCGGCGTGGTCCATGGGGGTATATTGAACACCATCCTCGACGAGGTTATGGCATGGGCCGCCATCCACCAGGGGCTGTTCTGCGTTACTGTCAGGATGGAGGTGCGGATCAAGAATACCCCGCTCGTCGGGCAGCGGTATCTCGCCAGCGCTCGCGTAACGACACACCGCAAGCGGCTGGTGGAGGCCGAGTCAGAGATAACCCTGGAGGACGGCACCACCATCGCCGAGGGCAAGGCAACGATGTACATCGTTGAGCAAGACTAGAAAGGAAGATCATGATGCAACGCACTCTCGTTCTGTGCAAACCGGACGCAACTTCGAGGAGGCTGGGGGGGGAGATACTGCGCCGGCTGGAGGAGACCGGGCTGAAGATAGCGGCGATGAAGATGCTGTGGATGGATCAGGCGCTGGCCAAGCGCCACTACGCCGTCCACGAGGGGAAGTCGTTCTTCGAGGGCCTCATCAAGTACATAACCTCCGGGCCCATCATCGCCGTCGTGTTCGAGGGGGAGAACGCCATCGCCGTGGTGCGGGGGGTTATGGGCGCTACCGACCCGGCCAAGGCGGCGCCGGGCACCATCCGCGGCGATCTGGCCGAGAGTATCGAGCGCAACCTGGTGCACGGCTCCGATGCCGAGGAGACCGCCGCCGTAGAGATACCCATCTTCTTCTCACCGGAGGAGATACTGGAATATACCACCGAATCTTAGTACAGAACGTCGATTTTAATTTAAGAACAGAAAACGATATGGTGTGTGGGTGGTGTCGGGCTAGATATAAAGCTACCTGCCGGGGATGGGGTTGTCGCGGCCGCAGCGGGGACACTTGATGCTCTTGCCCATGTAATCCGGGGGCACGCGGAACGCGGTGCCGCACTGGCAGGCCAGCGCGGTGTAGTTATTCAGCCTCTCCAGCAGCCCGGTCACGTCCCTCGCCCGTTCCAGCTTCTCTTCCCTGGCGGGCTTCGTCTCCGTAACTATCGCCTCCCGTGTAGCGACTAGGCCGGCAGCCCCCGCAATTACCCCGCCGGGTATCACGCCTCCCTTGCCGCCATGCACGCGTTGATACATCCTGTCATAAGTAGCGAGGGATGCGCTGTTGCCCATGCTCCTGAGTATCCTGATCCGCTTGGATGTCGGGGGGTGGGTGCTGCTGAGGTCGCTGGCCTTGAGGCCGGCCTTGTGCAGCGGGTTGACGATGTACATCGGTGCGGTGACCTGGTTGGCGGAGGATAGCACGGCAGTGGATGACGATATCTTCTCCAGTGCCGAGGCCAGCCCCTCGGGATACCTGGTGTAAAGTGCCGATGACGCGTCGGCGAGGTACTCCCGCTTACGCGACAGGGCATAATAAAGCAGCCGTGCGAAGATAGGTGCCACGATAATCAGCACTATCGACACCAGCAGGATTATCAGGAATGCCTGACCGCCGCCGCTTCCTCCAGAGGAGGTCCTTCTCCCGCCACGGGCGCCGCCGAGGAACAGGTACCACATTGCCATATTGGCCAGCAGCACTATGGTGCCCACCATGATGCCGGCGATGACCGTCATCAGCACGTCGCGGTTCTTGATGTGCCCCATCTCGTGAGCGATAACCCCCTGCAGCTCGTCGCGGTTGAGTATCCTCAATAGCCCGGAGGTGACGGCTATCGCCGACTTTTGGGGGTTCCTCCCCGTGGCGAAGGCATTGGGGGCGGGGTCATCTATGACGTAGATTTCGGGCATATAAGGGAGGCCGGAGGCGATCTTCATCTCCTCCACGATATTGTACAGGCGGGGGTGGTCGTCGCGCTTGAGCTTCCTCGCCTTGGAGACGGAGAGGAAGATGTTGTCCCCTTCGAATAAGGCTACCAGGTTCATTATGAGCCATATTATGGTGGCCAGTATGATGCCGGCTGTGCCGCTGTCGAAGATGAACTCTCCGATGACGTAGCCGACGCCGAGGAGCAGGAGCCCCATGCCGATAATCAGCCAGATTGACCTGATCTTGTTCGCTCTTATCTGTTGAAACATAGTCGCAATGTTATATTAGCCCCCGTCGGGGACCGGCGGCAAGGCCAGCCTCGATAAACGCGCATGCTAGTTGAAGCTTACCTTCGGCACCTCGCGCTCGGCCGCCGCCTCGATCTCGAAGAACTCACCGGTCTTGAAGCCGGTCATTCCGGCGATGAGGTTGGAGGGGAACATCTGCACCTTGTTGTTGAGCATCAGCACGCTGTCGTTGTAGAACTGGCGGGCGAAGCTTATCTTGTTCTCGGTGGAGGTCAGCTCCTCCTGGAGGGCGAGGAAGTTCTGGTTGGCCTTCAGGTCGGGGTAGTTCTCGGCGACGGCGAAGAACCGGGTGAGGAACCCGCTGAGTGCGCCCTCGGCCTGGGCCTGCTGCCCCACGCCCTTGCCGCTGGCATCCACCGCCGCGTTCCGTGCCTGGGTCACCGCCTCCAGCGTTGCTCGCTCGTGTTTCATGTAGCCCTTGGCGGTCTCTACCAGATTGGGAATCAGGTCGTGCCGCCGCTTGAGCTGGACATCGATCTGGGACCACGAGTTCTGCATCTGGTTGCGCAGCCTCACCAGCGAGTTGTAGATGGCGAAGAACACTACCACCAGCGCTATAAGCACCACCACGACGATTACTATTGCTACAACCATTATCCACCCCCTTATTATTTTCGATTTATGAAATTGCCTTAAAGGCCTCGCCGAGGAAATCGATCACCCTTTCCCCGGCATCGGTCTCAGCGGCGTGTTTGTCCAGCAGGTGCTTTATCACCTGGCCCACCTCGCCCCCGTCGAACCAAAGGCCCTCTTCATGGGGACATACGTCGATGATCACCTCCGGGTCGTGCCCGATGCCCACCTTCTTCATCTTCTTGCGGCACAGTGGGCACTTCCGCACCGCCTCCTCGATCCGCTTCTGGGGCAGCGCAAGGATGTGATCCATGTTGAACTTGCCGGTATCGAGGCTCATGGACTCCAGCATGAGCTCCAGCTCGCCGGCATCGAACCAGACGCCGAGGCACTTGGTGCAGTAGTCGAGCTCTATCCTCTCGTGCTCCACTATAATCATCGGCTCTTTACATACGGGGCAGTGCAATCGGGCTCCTTTTCGGCGTGATATAGAGCAAGGATAGCAAGCAGGCAATGGATTGTCAATATAGCGGAGGCTGGCCCTGTACTGTTGCAACGGCAGGGGTTATTTGGCATAATTGGTCATAGTCTATACCTTAGGGTGAAATAGACATTATGAGGAGGTTGAATTGGCTAAAGAGAGGGTGCTGCTGACCGGTGCGTCGGGCTCGATGGGCGGAGAGGCTTTCAAGGAGCTGCTGCGGAGGAATGATAAATACGATATAAGGCTGATTTTGAGGCCCTCGAAAAAGAACAAAAAGGCTTTCACCAAATATGAGGGACAGGAAGGGATAGACATCGTCTGGGGCGACCTGGGCAACCTCGACGACGTGCTCAAGGCGGTCAACGGCGTGGATGCCGTTCTTCATCCGGCGGCGTTCATCTCCCCGGCGGCGGACCACAACCCCCAACTGTGTAACCGCTGCAACCGTATCGGAACCGAGAACGTAGTAGAGGCTATCAGGAGTCAGCCGGATAACGGTGACAACATTCGCCTCGTCAGTGTAGGCTCGGTGGCGGAGTACGGGGACCGGTTGCCACCCATCCACTGGATGAAGGTGGGCGATCCGCTGAAGCCCAGCGTGGGTGACTTCTACGCCACCACCAAGATGTGGGCGGAGAGAGCCGTAATAGATTCGGGGCTCAAGCACTGGGCCATCATGCGGCAGACATGGATCGCCATCCCCGACCTTCTAGGGTTGATGGACCCGATCATGTTCCACCAGCCGCCCCAGACCCACATCGAGCTGATAACCGGGGAGGATGCCGGCTACGGGCTGGTGCAGACGCTGGAGTGCCCCGAGGATTTCTACGGCAGGGTGTACAACATGAGCGGCGGACCTTCCTGTCGCATCGTTTACAGCGATTATCTGGAGCGCTTCTTCAACCTGTTCGGCATGGGGGATTTTCGCAAGATACTGCCTCGCAACTGGTTCGGCATCAGGAATTTCCACTGCGGGTGGTATGAGGACAGCTGGATCCTGAACGATTACCTGGGGCACTGGCGGCAGTCGTACGACGATCAGGTGAAGCAGGTGGAGCAGACCATCCCGACGATATTGAAGAAAGCGGCGGGCATAGCACCCCCCGTCGCCGCCAAGCTGTTCATGCAGCGCATGGCGGATCCGCTGAAGTGGATCAAGAACAACGACAAGGAGAAGATATGCGCCTTCTTCGGCAGCCGCGAGGCGTGGGAGGGCATCCCCGGCTGGGATGAGTATACGGTCGAGAGAGACGAGAGAGACCTGCGGGTCGAGGTTGACCCGCTGACAAAGGAATACACACTGGCGGACATGCAGGAACTGGCCAAGTCACGCGGCGGGCAATGCCTGTCGTCGGAGTACAAGGACATCAAATCCAAGCTGAAGTGGAAGTGCGCCTTCGGGCACGAGTGGGAGGCGACCCCCAAGCTGCACCTTAGCGGCCACTGGTGCCCCCAGTGCCAGCCTCCGCCGTGGAACTGGGACGCCATCGCCAAGGCGGACCCGGCCATCGCCGCGATCTACTACAACAACCACGATAAAGATGAATCGCAATGCGTTGAGTGGCTGTACTGCGCTAACGAGTGAGCAGCCGGGTATGAATCCCCTGTCCATCAGTTGGCGAGAACTGTAGAAGGGTAAATGATTGCATGTTGTTATTAACAGAATACAGCGGGCCTTTTGACCCCGACTTTAGCTACGAGAATCTGGACCGGGAGGCACTGCTTAAGCTCCTAAAAGGCTGCGGGGATCACGCCCGACGGCTGGATGCCTACTGGTACCTCAGCGTGATGAACAAGTGCGGCAATGACACGGCCTTCGAGTGCGATACTGAGGTGTGGGAGAAGCTGGCCTCGTCATTGATGGACTCGGTGAGTAAAGCATTGAATATCGAGAGCGGTGATGTGCTCGCTCTGATGAAGGCGTTACAGGCCAACCCGTGGGCGCCGATGTACAAGACCGAGATGGAGGTCATAAGTAACGACCACGGCATCGTTACTTTCACCGATTGCCCTACTCTGGACGCGCTGGAGAGGGAAGGCAAGGGCAGGGAGCAGCTGATATGCTGTGACCTTGAAGTTAAGCTTATGGAGGTCAAGGCCCGCTATTTCAACCCGGATATCGTGGTCACGCCGCTCAAGCTGCCGCCGCGGGAGCCGGGAAGCGGCATCTGCTGCCAGTGGGAGCTGAAGCTGGAAAGGGGCTAATGAGTCAGACGGCGGGCTACAGCGGACCTTTCGACCCGGAGTTCAGCCACGACCGTTTCAGCGGTGAAACGCTGGTAAAGCTGCTCGAGACCTATTCGAATTACCTGCGGCGGGTCGATGCGCATTGGTACCTCGCCGTCATGGACAAGTGGGGCAACGACGAGGCGCTGGACTGCGACGGCCGGGTGTGGGAGAAGCTCGTCACCTACGAGATGAAAACCATGTCCGAGCTGCTGAACATTCATGGCGATGACGTGGCGACGGTAATGAAAGCGCTGCAGGTCAGCCCGTGGGTGTGGGTCTATGACTGTGACATCGACCTCAAGGATAATAACCACGCCGTAGTGACCTATCGCAACTGCCCTACCCTGCTGGCGCTGGAGAAGGAGGGCAAGGGGCGGGAGGCGGTGATCTGCCACGAGTTGGAGCCGAGGCTGATGAACATCATCGCCCACCATTTCAACACTGATATCATAGTCACTCCCCTGAAGCTGCCGCCGCGGGACCCCGGAAGCGACATCGGCTGCCAGTGGGAGTTCAGGTTGGACAGGTGATGTTCAATGACTCAGTACGGTTACGCCGGTAAGATACTCAAGGTCGATCTGTCGTCGGGCGAGTGCGGCGATATGCCGACGTCGGACTACGCCGACCGCTTCGTCGGCGGCAGGGGCATCGCCGCTAAGATATACTGGGACGAGGTTCCGCCCGGTGTCGGCGCCCTCGACCCCGATAACCGTCTGATATTCATGACCGGCCCGCTGTGCGGTTTCACCGGCCTCTCCGGCTCGCGGTGGGGCATATTCGGCAAGTCGCCGGCGACCGACCCGCAACTGTTCTCCTACTGCAACCTGGGAGGGAGCTGGGGGGCAAATCTGAAATTCGCTGGCTACGATGGGGTGGTGATACAAGGCAGGTCGGGTAAGCCGGTATATGTTCTGGTCGACGATGGCAAAGCTCAGATAAAGGATGCCTCCCACCTGTGGGGCATGGACACCGTCGAGACGAGGAAGGCCCTCAAGTCGGAACTCGGTGATTCGGCCAGGGTGGCGGCTATCGGGCCCGCCGGAGAGAATCTGGTGAGCTTCGCGGTGGTGCTCGCCGACGACGATGCCACCGGCTCCAGCGGCTTCGGCGCGGTGATGGGGTCGAAGAGGCTCAAGGCCGTCGCGGTCAAAGGCAGTCGTAAGCCGGTGGCCGGTGACCCTGAATCGCTTCGTGATATCGCCGCCTACGCCCGGGAGCTGACCGAAGGCATGCCGATGGTGCAGAAGGAGCTGCAGCCGGGGCCGGGGATGAGGAAGGTGGCGTGCTACGGCTGCATCCGCGGCTGCATCCGCGCCGAGTGCCGCGAGAAGGATGGCACCTACGGCAAGTTCATGTGTACCTCGGCGCAGTTCTACCAGGACGCTGCACGGCACCACTACGGCCAGTGGGTCCCGGAGAGCGTCGAGGTGCCGTTCTACGCCACCCGCGTCTGCGACCGGTACGGCGTGGACACCAACACCATCGCCGCGATGATGATATGGATCGGTAAGTGCTACGCCTCGGGCATACTCAACGACGGGATCACCGGCCTGTCGATAATGGAGATCGGCAGCCGGGAGTTCATCCGGGATTTCATAAGGATGATATCGCTGCATGAGGGCTTCGGCGACACCCTTGCCAACGGCACAGTGAAGGCGGCGGAGTCCCTCGGGACGGAGGCGAGAAACAAGATCACCCACTATGTGTCCAAGGCGGGGCACATGATGCTGTACGAGCCGCGGATGTTCCTGCACCACGCGCTGTTCTACGCCGTGGAGCCGCGGCAGCCGATACAGCAGCTGCACGAGATGAGCCTGCCGATGTACAAGTGGCTGGACTGGGTGGACGGGGTGCGCACCGCGTACGTCACCACCGATGTGTTCCGCGCCGTGGCCCAAAAGTACTGGGGCGGCGAGCTGGCGGCGGACTTCTCCACCTACGAGGGTAAGGCACTGGCGGCGAGGATGATACAGGACCGCCAGTACGAGCGCGAGTGCCTCATAGTGTGCGATTGCGCTATGAATAACGCCTCCACCGTGCGCTCGACTGATGACCATCTTGGAGACCCGGCGCTGGAGAGCAGGATGCTGTCGGCGGTCACCGGCAGGTCGTGGACCGAGGAGGAGCTGTACCGCGTGGGCGAGCGCGTCTTCAACCTGCAGCGGGCGATACTGGCGCGCGAGGGGCACCGCGGCAGGGAGAGCGATGTGCTGGACCAGTCGTTCCACGACCGGCCGCTGCGGTTCGTGGGGCTGAACCCGGGGTGCAAGGCACCGGGGAAGGACGGGGAAATCATCTCTCGCGACGGGGAGATGGTGGATAGGGGTGAATTCGAAAAGATGAAGGACGAGTACTACGCCCTGCGCGGCTGGGACGTCGCCACCGGCCTGCAGACGAGGACCAAGCTGGAGCAGCTTGACCTCAGCGATATGATAAGCGAGCTGGAGCGTAGAAAGCTCGTGGTTTAGCTTACTTTTTAACTTCAGCAGTTTTTACAAGCATGACCTTCCCCTTGTATACGATGGTATAATATAGATGCGATGCCTAGGCATGTAATATGCCGTGACTGCGGATTCCTGGCCAGGGCGGTGATGGACAGCCATCAGGCACAGCCGCAGACCCATGATGAGGTCACAATTGTAGCCCGCAGGGAGATGTCTGCAGGAACGTTCAGTTCGCCATCGGACGTACTGCACTGTGCCAAAGGCGTATGGTTCGACCCTCCCGGCGAGTTAGCTAACGTTAATACCGGGCGTACCTGCCCGTACTTCACGCAGTACAAGCCCGGCTATTCCCCCGACAGCCACCAGGCGCTTCTAAAGGAAAACAGGAAGAGAAGGATACGATATCTGTTCCTGCTGGCGTTGATAGCGGTGTTACTGGCCGTCGTTCTCGGCATCGTGATAAATATCTAGTGACGCCGCTCTTAAATACAACCAACATACGCTAGGTAGTGATTTTCGGAGGATATATAATGAGGCTCCATCTCGCGTGAGAGGGAGCCTCGTTTTTTTACCTGATTGAATACTACTCTTCCAGGTAGATGTCCCACACGCAGGCGGGCTCGTCCTTGCTCTTGCGCGGGGGTAGCTTCACCGGCACCCACTTGATCTTGGGGTTGAACCAGTCTGCGGAGCGCTGGTTGTAGGGGATGCACAGCCCCTCGCAGGCCTGCGTCAGCAGCTTGTTATCGCCGTGCTTCTCGAAGTACTCCAGCGCGTGGCAGTAGGTTATGGTGTACCGCCCGTGCGTCTTATCGATAAGCTCGGTGTCGATGTCGAACAGCCCCCCCAGCGATGCGCTGGTCTGGATGTACTTCATCACCGCCTCCACATCCTCGCCCCGGATGTTGAGCGCCTCGCGGGTGCGGCGCACCTCGCCCTTGGTGCCGCCCTCCCATACCTCCACGTCGTACTCGAAAGCTTTTTCCTCGCCGAGTTTCTGCCGCAGCAGGCCCAGCCAGATGCCGTCGATGCCCAGGTAGTCCTTGCATGCCGCCTTATACAGCCTGATGAGCGACTCCTTAGAGAAGTCCTCCAGCTTGAGGTCGGGCTTGAACGGGCCGCTGTAGTCTTTCAGTTCTGCCATGTGTATCCTCCTTACGGGTTGCGTGAGCAACCATACCCATTCTAGCCGATAAGGTGGAACGATGTAAACCGGGGGCTTGACTGTCTAATCCGCCGTGTGTGCGGTGTGATGCCGTTACGGCTGGAATATTATGTAAATAATTGTGGTGGAGCGGGAGACGGGACTCGAACCCGCGACAACCTGCTTGGAAGGCAGGAGCTCTACCAACTGAGCTACCCCCGCA
>CAYUWM010000028.1:0-21042 GCA_964448395.1 uncultured Dehalococcoidales bacterium | reverse complement strand
TTGCATGCATTAGGCACGCCGCCAGCGTTTATCCTGAGCCAGGATCAAACTCTCCGAAAAGAATTTGACTTGCTCATAAAGAACCTTCCTTCCACTATCCAGTTGTTAAGGTGCACAACGCCCCTTGCGGGGCGATAACCTATACTAGCACATCGGGTTAATCATTGTCAAGGGTTTTTTAATTGTTTATATACCGGTTTTATTGCCCTTCGGGGTGGGCATATTTATAATAATGAAATGCAGTGTCAGTATGCGGTACTCGATACGGAATTGGGATACATCGGGCTGGTGAAGTCAGTGGCAGGCCTGGTAAGGGTGACAATCGCCCCGTCGCGGGCAGAATCGTTGGATTCTATACATACCGATTGTCCTGATGCGGTCGAGTCGGCGGAGGTCTTCGGTGACCTGCCGAGCCGATTGGTGAGATATCTCGCCGGGGAGCGGGTCAAGTTTAACGACAGCGTCGATCTGTCGGCTTTGACGGGGTTCCGGCGGGCGGTGCTGGAGGCGGCGCGTGCCATCCCTTACGGCGAAGTGAGGAGCTACGGCTGGCTGGCGCAACGGGTCGGCAGGCCGCGGGCGGCGCGCGCCGTGGGTCAGGCGCTGGCGCGCAACCCGGTCCCGATAGTGCTGCCCTGCCACCGCGTGGTCGGCGGCGACGGCGGCCTCACCGGCTTCAGCGGCGGCCTGGAAATGAAGCGGCGTCTGCTGCAGATAGAGGGGTTTGCGGCCGCCGAGAAGTGATGCCTACGGCGCGGTATCGCGTATCGATATCAAGCCGTTCAGGGTACCGACGTACGCCGTGCCCCCCTGCGGGCCGATGAATATCGGCGAGTAGTGGTTGTTGTAACCCAGCCCGGTGCCAGTGAGCACCCTCCACACGGTGTCGCCGGTCTCGAAGTCCACCGCGGTGAAGTACCAGGCGTCGATCATGTCCTCTCGCGGGTATTTGGTATAGAAATAGACCAGGCCGTTGCCCAGCGACATCTTGGGCACGGTGGTGGGCGATATCTCATCGCTGGACCACACCTGCTTGCAGGCATAACCACCGCTGCCATCGGGCACCGCGTCGATGCGCACCAGCCCGCCTACGGTCGATCTGCCCTTGTCGACGATGGGGAAGCCGAGGTACCCGTAGTTGTTCTCCACCACCACCGAGTACTCGGTGCCGTTCTCGCCCTCGCGGGCCAGGCCGACGAGGCAGTTGTCGGTGGCGCTCTGCCCGTCTTCGAACACCGGGATGCTGCACAGCGTCTCTCCGCTGGAGCGGTTGAGGAACATCATGTTCATCCGCGGCTCGGCGTTGTCGGCGATGGCAACCACGTCCCCGATCAGCGTCGGCGTGGTCCCCGATCCGTGGTTGATCATCCCCGGCTTGCACCGGGTGCCGCGGTCGTACTCCACCCTCCAGTCGATCACCGGCTGGCCCTCTCCGTCGGCATGGAAGCGGTACATGGCGTAGTCGGATATAATGTACACCCCGTCCTCGCCGATGGTGTAGGAGTTCTGCAGCTCCTCGCCCTCCAGCTCCAGGGTGTGCACCACGCCGCTGTCCTGATCCAGCGTGCCCACCATGCCGTAGCGGGAGACGAACCACCACAGCCCGTTCCAGTCGGGCAGGATGGGCTGCAGCTTGTCCCTCTCCGGCGGCTCCCTGGGCACCAGGTAGTCGCTGAGGTCGTACTCGCGCACCAGATGGAAGTCGCCCAGCCCCTCGTCGTACTCGATCACCTGAACGGTGAGGTTGAACGTACCCATCACCGCGCGGTACTGGGGGTCGATGTAGAAGTAGGCGCCCCCGGAGGTGTCCTGGAGGGGGCCGATGGGGTCTTCCTCCCAGCCCTGTGGGCGGTCCGGCAGCCTGTAGGTGGCCAGTGTATTCAGCGTCTCCGCGTCATGCAGCCGCAGCTCGGGGCCGCTGACGTTGGCGCACATGGACATGATGCGCCCCTGGGCGTCGAAGACGTTGGTGGCGCACATCTTGAAGCCGAGGTAGGAGGAAATGACCTGCGGGCTGGCGCCCAGCGGGCCGGAGACCTCGCTGGTGTCGGTCATGTAGGCATCGCAGTGCATGTTGTTGTTGCGGTCGTTGGACGCCATGAAGGGGTGCTGCGGCACCTCGAGGTGGGCCACCGCGTTGGAGTAGCCCTGGGGATAATCGGGGTTGCGGTAGTACTTCATATCCTCGGTGAGATCGGAATAGCGATCGTCGTTGGCGATCGGCTCCGCGGGGATGCCACTGTCGGCAGGCTCGGAGGCCGGCGACGTGACGATGACGCCGATGACTATCAGCAGGATAAGGGATGCGACCGGGATGGCGTAAACCAGCAGCTTTTTCATCATCTCGACCTCCTGCAATCGCTTGATTGACGCAAACCATATTTTAAATCGATACGGCTGCTAAAGTAAAGCATCGGTAGCTGTTGACTAACCACCGTTTTACTGCTAATCTTGGGGCACGATACGAGGGGAGGGCACGATACGATGGCGGAGCAGAGACCGAAACTGACGAGCATGTTCAAGGCCTTCGTTCTGGTCAAGCTGGCCTATGTGGTAGCGCTGTGCGCCGCGGTGGCCGTGGGCTATGCCGTTGGCGACCGCCACCCCATTATCGTGGTGCTGGCGGCGGATGTCGCGGCCACGCTGGTGATATACGCCTTCGCCCGGGTGTACCGTAACGCCAGCTTCTACGACCCGTACTGGAGCACGGCCCCGCTGGTCATCGGGCTGTACTACGTGATAGGCACTGCAATTGAGGGCGCGGAGTTCGCCCGGCAGGCGGTGGTGGTCACGCTGGCCTTCATCTGGGGCATCCGCCTGACCTACAACTGGGCCAGCCAGTGGCGGGGGTTGAAGCATGAGGACTGGCGCTACGCCGACTTCAGGCGCAAGTCGGGACGGAAGTTCTGGTTCGTGGAGCTGACGGGCATCGAGCTGGTGCCCACCATCGTCGTGTTCCTCGCCTGCATGTCGCTGTATCCCGCCCTGTCGTCCGGCACCAACGCCTTCGGCGCGCTCGACTGGGTTGCCATCGTGGTCACCGCCGGCGCCATCCTGCTCGAGGTGACGGCCGACGTGCAGATGAGGCGGTTCCTGAAAGAGAACCCGGAGCCGGGCAAGGTCATGGACCGCGGGCTGTGGCGCTACTCGCGGCACCCCAACTACCTGGGCGAGATATCCCTGTGGTGGGGGCTGTTCATCTTCGCCGTGGCCGCCGACCCGTCCTACTGGTGGTGCGTGTTCGGGCCGGTGGCGATGACACTGCTGTTCCTGTTCATCAGCATACCGCTGATAGATAAGAGGCACCTGGAGCGCAGGCCGGGGTACGCCGAGCATATGCGGAAGACCTCCGACCTCCTCCCCTGGTTCCCGCGCAAGTGACAGTCTAAGGGGGCAGAAATGAAAAAGAGCGGTAAAACCTTGTTCCTCACGTTTGTGTTGCTGACTGCGGCGGTGCTGTGCGGCTGCGGGCCAGCAGCAGAAGGCGGGATAAGCTTCCCTGACCGCAACCTTGAGGCTGCAATCAGGGAGGCAATAAACATACCTTCCGGTTCCATCTGCTCATCTGACCTTTTAGAGCTTACTTTCCTCGACGCCTCAGATAAAGATATCAAGGAACTGGATGGCATGGAGCACTGTAACAACTTAGGGGAATTGCACTTAAATGCAAACCTTATAAGTGATGTATCTCCTTTGTCAGGCTTAAGCAATCTCTCACGGCTAGAAATGTATAAGAACCAGATAGGTGATTTAAGTGCCCTATCCAGTCTCACCAATCTTCAATTCTTAGACGTGAATGAAAACAATATCAGTGATGTATCTCCACTTGCGTCTTTGATTAACTTAGAAGAGCTATACCTGCGAAAAAATGAATTAGAAAACATCTCGTTACTTCAAGGACTCTCTAAACTGGTTGCTTTAGATATAGGACAAAACCAGATAAGGGACATTTCACCGTTATCTAAACTGGGTGGCTTGCAGTGGCTCTACCTTATGAATAATCAGATAGAGGACATTTCTCCCATATCAAACTTATCTCGACTTATAACTCTTTATCTTTATGATAATCAAATAGTAGACATATCTCCACTGGCGGGACTTACTGAATTGCAGTCTCTTGATCTTAGCTGGAACGACATAAGCGATATACAAGCCCTATCTAAAATGACGAATCTAGCTTCCCTTACACTTAGGTACAACCAAATATCTGACATTAAACCGCTCGTTAACAACATTGGATTATCAGATGGGGATATTGTCATACTTTGGGATAATCCGTTAAGCGATACTTCCATAAATACGTACATACCACAGCTAGAAGCGCGGGGCGTGGATGTAGGCTATTAGTTGGAATGAAAGAGGGAAGGGTCAAATTCCCCAGCGGCGATATCATCCTTGAGGGCATCGTCGGCGCGCCCGGGGGCGACGGGCCGTTCCCCGCGGTGATCGTGTGCCACCCCCACCCGCTCTACGGCGGCGATATGTACAACAACGTGGTCGGCACCGTGTGCGCGGCGCTGGCGCAGGCATCGCTCGTGGCCTTCCGCTTCAACTTCCGCGGCGTGGGCGGCAGCGGCGGCAGCTACGGCGACGGCGTGGGTGAGCAGGAGGACGTGCGCAGCGCCTTAGCGTATGTCGAGACGCTGGGCTATGTCGATAAGGAGCGCATCGGGCTGGCGGGGTACTCGGCGGGCGCCGGCTTCGGGGTGCCGGTGGCCTGCGGCGACGGGCGCGTGAAAGCAATATGCGCTATATCTCCCCCGCTGTCCATGTTCGATTTCGCCTGCCTGAGCGACTGCGCAAAACCCAAGCTGCTGGTGTGCGGCGGCCGTGACGATTTCACCCCCGCCGACCGTTTTTTCGAGTTCTGCGAACGTCTGCCCGAGCCGAAGGAGTGCGTGACAGTCGAAGGCGCCGACCACTTCTGGCGGTGGCACGAGTCCGCGCTGGCGGACAGGGTCGCCGCCTTCTTCGCTGGGGCGCTGTAGCGGGAGGAACATCGCAACAGGGGACATAACGATGGGATGTTCAGTTCAGCTATTGGCTGCTGGTCAGATTGTTCAACCGTTATTTCGGCGGCATGCGGATGGCGCCATCGAGCCGTATCGTCTCGCCGTTGAGAAAAGAATTTTCGACTATCTGCTGTGCCAGCATGGCGTACTCGTCGGGTTTGCCGAAGCGCTTGGGGAACGGTATCTGCGCCGCCAGCGCATCGTTCATCTCTTTCGGCATCATGCCGGTGAGCGGCGTGGCGAAAGGGCCGGGAACGATCGTGCAGCACCTGATGCCCACCCGCGACATGTCCCTGGCGATGGATAATGTCATGCCCACCACTCCGGCCTTGGATGCGCAGTAGGCTATCTGTCCGATCTGCGGGTCGGTGGCGGCGATGGAGGCGGTGTTGATGATGACGCCGCGCTCGCCGTCCTCGTTGGGCTCGTTGCTTTGCATGTAGAACGCGGCCCAGCGACAGACGTCGAACGTGCCGATGAGGTTGATATTGACAATCTTGATGAACATATCGAGGTCGTGCGGCCCTTCCTTACCAGCGATCTTGCCGACCCATCCCGTCCCAGCGCAGTGCACCAGGATATGGACGTTCTTGAACTCCTGAAGCGCGCGGTCGAAACCCGCCTTAACCTGGTCGGGGCTGGTGATATCCATCTGGACGAAGACCGCCCTGGAGCCGAGATCTTTGATGATGGCCTCGCCTGTGTCTGTATTCATGTCGGCGACGACGATGTTGGCCCCCATGCCGTGAAGCTGTTTGACCGTGGCGGCGCCCAGGCCGCTGGCGCCTCCGGTTACGAATGCGGTTTTGCCTTTGATCTGCATTGTCCCTCCCTTTTCATGTCGATTGGTGTCGATTTCGATTGATAAGCTATTCAGATGTTACAACATCTTAAGGACGGAAGCAAAAAACTGTGGTGGACTTATTCAATGACCTGACCATGTTTTGTTAAACATTGTGACCTCACCCCGTAATCAGCATCACCACCTTGAATACTACTTTATGGATTGCATCGAAATGAACCGAACGATGTCCACAAAGCAATAACTTGACATAGGCACTAGCAAAGCATTAAATTATTTGTGTACTTATCTCGGTCTACAGTCAGGCTGGCGATTCTATACTGGAGGGAGACGATATGGCTTCAAAATACGTAAAGAGTCTCAAATTAGCTTACACGACACTGGAGGCCAACCAGGGCTACCTTGCTAATTTGGAAAAGTTGAAAGAGGAAGGCTCAGTTGCTGATGATCAGTATGACACAATGAAGGACGAATACAGCCGGAAGATACCCCCGGCGGAATCTGAGATAAAAGCTATCAAAAACAGGCTCGAGCGGGAGCTGGATTCGGCTAAAAAAGAGCTGGTAGCAGTTAAAAAGGACCTGGATACCCTGAGCACGAGGAACAAGGTCGGCGAGATACCGCTTGAGAAATTCAAGAGCATGGACTCGAAGCTGCGGCGTAATATAGAACAAATAGAGAATAGTATAATTGAATACGATATGTTGCTCAAAGCCAACTGTGCCGCTGATATCTGGCAGGGTCCTCCGGGCAAGTCTACATACAGTTCGCCCAGGATATAGGATCCTCTGGTTCGAGTCTACAATGGCCCACCATAATGGACGGTATCAAGAACCCCTATTGTCTAGTGGCTTCCACCATCATTCAATAGGGGATCTGTTATGCGGGGCTGCACCTCGTTCTTCACGAAGCTATCGGTTACATTAATGAGCATCCTGTGTTCTTCCCTGAATTCTTCAGGGGTGAAGACTTCACAAGGTGGACCAGAATCTACAAGGAAATAGCCACCTTGGGGAATCTCTTTATCAATCATCGATATGCCTATTGATAGGCCGCAGTACGTGCAGTGGGGATGTAGACTCGCCTATTTTTTATACTCTATTATACGGCGAGAGCCATCTGTGAAGATCGCTTCGCATCTAACGCAGTTAAACCCTGCTCCTTTGCCTGACTGAGTTCAAGTCATATTAATATAGTTACAACGAAGAGGTGCATTCGTTCTTGGAAAGCCGCTAGCCTTGAGACTCGAGTCCGTCTCCACTTTCAGTGTCCGCTGTTTCCTCGCTCATCTCATCATTCAGTACCTTGCTGGCGCAGTCCTGACACAGACCGTGAGAAAATTGAACGTCCGAATGTTGTTGTATATATTCTTCGATCTTTTGCCAGTATCCCCTGTCGTTCTTTATCTTCTTGCACCAGGAACAAATAGGTAGCAGGCCACTGAGTGTCCTTACCTGTTCGAGGGCATCCTTTAATTCTTTCGCTATCTGACGCTCTTCGGCAAGCAGGCCCTGAATCCTCGACACGGCAAACCCGGCAGTGAAGAAAGCGATGAACCTTATCAAACCGTTCCAAACATAGACTAGCATGCCGCTGTAGGGATGGCCCGTATACCACTCCGCCACGAACCAGATTGCCGTGCTTAATGCTACCAGTTGATATGCCCTGCGGGAGCCGAGCATCCAAGCTCCGATGGATATAGGGATGAAATAGAACACAAAGAAGCTGAGCTCATACCCGGTGACGTAATCAATAAACCCCACAAGCATCACACTTGCTATACAGCTTAGCAGTATAGCTCGTTGGGTTAAAAACGATTTCTCTTTCATGTTCAGAGTATTAGCGCCATTAGTATATCACAATCTTATTTCGGCCCGACAAATATGTCAAAAGTCTTATCTTTGGCTTAAATTCTCCAAAAATTGTTGACTATAAGAGCTAACCTGTGTGAAAATCGAATCGAGTGATATAATTACCTAGCGCATACATTTATACAAGACCAAGCATAAGGAGGTACTTCGTGGTAGATTTTGAGACCATTACTTTTAAGAAAGAGGGTGGGTTTGCCACAATCACATTGAATCGCCCCAAATCGCTCAACGCGCTCAACGTGAAGATGTGGAGCGAGCTCAATCAAGCGCTGGACATCGTCGATAACGATGATGACATCAGGGCTTTCGTATTCACCGGCTCGCCCCGTCCCGACGGCAGGCCATGTTTCTGCGCCGGCGCCGACCTCAAGGAGATGTCGGGCTTCACCAGCGGCGGGGTGCTTGAAGAGTCCAAAGATGACACCCCGGCCAACGTGACCCTGACCAAGCCTTCCGGGGTTAAGAACTTCTGGGGTCTTAGTCAGCCCAAGCCGACCATGGTACCCACCTTTGAGAAGGTCACCTGGTCGCCCAAGATATCCATAGCCGCCATAGACGGGGTATGCACTGCGGGAGGCACCGAGCTGGCGCTCGCCTGCGACCTTACAGTGGTATCGGAGACTGCACAGATCAGCGATATGCACGCCAAGAACCTGGGATGGATCGGGGGAGCCGGCGGAACCGCCAACATGGCGTGGCGCGTGGGGGTTTCCAAAGCCCTGGAGCTGTGCTTGACCGGCGATGTTATCGACGGGAAGGAAGCTGAACGCATCGGTTTCGCCAACCAGGTGTGGCCCCCCGACCAGTACCTGGATAAAGCCAAGGAGCTGGCGCGGAAGATAGGCGGCATGCGAATGGCGGCGGTTATCATGACCAAAGCGACGATCAGATCGGTGCAGGACATGGACCGCAAATCCACCCTGCGCTACTGTGACGACGGTTTCATGACCCTGCTGGCTGAGCAGGATACGGCTGATTTCGGGCCGGGGCGCTGGGTGGAAAGCAAGGACAAGCAGCAAAAATAATAAGATCGAGCATCATTGCTCACCCAGACGCTCAAGCGGGGAGGTTACCGCGGCGGATAAAACCTTCGATGCGATAATAGGCGGCGCCAAGGCGCTGTTCGATTTCTACTTGGTTGAGCGTTTTGCAATCGCGTGCCCTGCATAATCGACGGCACAAACCCCTACTTGCCATATGGAATCTCGACCGATACGGTTGTTCCCCTGTTGGGGGTCGATTCGATGCTGAAGGTAGCGCCAAGCAGTTCAGCCCGCTCCAGCATGCCGATTATTCCCAGTTTCCCGGTATCGCCTGCGCTGTTCAGCGGACTGGGTACTTCAAATCCCTTGCCATTATCACTGATGATCATCCTGATTTTCCCCTCCCCCGCTTCCAGCGTAACTGTTGCTTTAGATGCCGCCGCATGTTTCTTGATGTTTGACACCGCCTCCTGCGCGATCCGGAACAACACCAGTTGGACTTCATGAGGCAAGTCTGCATCTGACACGCTCACTTGAACCTCGGCCTCGGCCCGACTTTCGGAGCTCAGCTTGTCGGCCATCCATTCCAGTGCCGCGACTAAACCCATATCATCCAGGATTGCTGGCCGCAGTTCCTGGGCATATTGCCGTACGTTATTGAGCGTTTCCACCGCCAGGCCATGCAATTGGTTCAATTGATCGCGGGCAGCTTGGGGAAGCACCTCGCCCGAATCGGAAGCTATAGCGTCCAACTGATGGGTCAGTAATAGCAACGACTGGCTGGTGTCATCATGCAGATCTCTAGCAATCCGTTTGCGTTCCTCTTCCTGGGCGACCAAGACCTTCTGAAGGTAAAAGCGAATGCTATCCCTCATTCTCTTCTGTTCGGTAACGTCCCTGACCGTTGCCTGGACGGCAACCGGGTGCCCATTCTCTTTCACTATGCTGATCATCGCCTCTATGATGGCTCTGGTGCCGTTCTTCCTGATCAGCTCCAGCTCGTATCGCTGGCTGGCCGTTTCGCCTTCCATTTGACTCTTCTGTTTCTCCATGGTTGTCTCAAAGCTTTCAGGAGCGAGGAATTGCGAGATGTTCATGCTGGTCAATTCTTCGACAGCGTAGCCGGTCAGTTCACTTGCCGCTTCATTTACCTCGAAGATATTACCCTCGAGATCACGGATAATGATGGCGTCGCTGGCGCTGTCGAACAGGTCGCGGTATCGCCTCTCCGACTTTTTCAGGGCTTCATCCGCCCTCCGATTTTCAGTGATATCCTCCCCCGAGCTAAGGGTGGCTATCACCTTGCCTGCTTCATCCGTCAAAAGGGTATTGTGCCACGCGATAAGTCTCTCATCTCCACCTCTGGTCAACACCGGATTCTCGTAGTATTCCACCGGTTCGAGCTCCCCGGCGATCAGCCTGTCGAAAACGGCCTTGAGCTTTCCCTTGGTGTGCGGAGGGGTGAAATTATCAAACCAGTTCTTGCCGATAATCCCCTCTTCCTGACACCCGAGTACTTCACAACCCTTCCTGTTGATAAGGACCACTCCCTCATCGGCACCGATGACCAGAAAGATCACCCCCGCTATGTCCAGATACTTTTGCGCCCTGTTCCGCTCCTCCTCCAGCTGTTCCTGTGCCCGTTTGCTTTCGGTAATATCCCGGATGGCACTTATTAAGCCCACAGCGTTACCTGAGCTATCGTGCAGTAAGGTTGCTCTAGCTTCGATATCAACGATCCTGCCGTCCCTGGTGCGCAGCCTGTACTCGTATTGCGCACCGTGGCCCTCCGCTATCGCTTTTTTTATGTCCTCCATCGCCCTGGCCCGGTCTTCCTCAACCATAAAATCGAGGCTGTGCCTGCCGACAACCTCATCCTTGCTGCCGTATCCCTGTATGCGCAGGGCGGCATCGTTCACCTCCACGATATTCCCGTCCAGATCGATTATGGTGATGCCCTCCCCGATGGATTCGAACATGAAACGCAGTATCTCCCGTGACTCCCTGAGTTCCTCCTCCGCCTGCTTGCGTTCGGCGAATGAGCTGAGGTGCTTGGCGATACTGTCCGCCAACCGAACCTCCTCTTCGAGGAAAGGACCCCGGTATTTATCCGGTCTCTCCTCCGTGTAACATACCTCCAGAGAGCCGACCGGTTCGTTCCTGACAACGAGATCCGATTTTAGAATCCAGTCAGTCCTTCTGAAGTTTTCGGTCTTGTACTCGATGCCCCTATAAGTGATGCACACACAGGCTATTTCAGGATACTGCCAGCTCTGCGGAATGAGTCTGGCGACTTCGGCGAAAAACTCCTCCAGGCTGATATCGAACCGTTTCTCTATCTCGTGAATGCTGTACAGGCAGTTGAGTTCTTTTACCCTTTCGTCCAACTCTTGAAGGGTTCGCTCCTTCTCTTCCTGTATCCGCTTCTGCTCGGTGACGTCCCTAGCGATATGCTGGAATGCCGCGGGCTGCCCCTGATGCACAATCAGGCGTGTAGTCAGCTCCACCATCACCTCCGTCCCGTCAGCCCTGCGGAACTTCTGCTCGTAGCGCTCCCCGATTGGCTCACCCTGCAGCAGTTTCCTTTTTACCTCGCGAGCTATTTCATGCGTGCTATCGGTGAAGAACTGGGCTACATTTCTGCCCACCAGCTCCTCTACCGGGTAGCCGCTCAATCTCTCGGCGGCCCTGTTGGCAGCGGTGATATTGCCGTCGAGGTCATGGAGCCAGATGCCGTCGCTGGCATTCTCAAACAGGTCTCTGTAATTCTCCTCCGATATCCGCAGCTTCTCCAGCGCCACATTCAACTCGTCTCGCTCTTCCCTGGCACGGCACCAAGCCGCTATAAACGGCAGCAGAAGCACCCCGGCGACTGCGGTCGCCATGGTCTCGAATATCGCATCTGTGGGACTCGGCGAAATAAATATGGCTCGCGGCAGCATTACCAGGAAACTGGCGACCAGGACAGCACCGCTGGCCCTAACCCCCAACGCCCAGCCGGAATAAACGATCAGCAGTAGGAAAATGAGCCGGTCTACCGTGTGCCTCTCCGTGCCGAAGAAGATGCTGGTAGATACCTTGCCGATTACGGGTACATTCTCGAGGAACTCATGGTAATGGCTCAGGCCGACGATGATAAACAGCACCACGATGATCCAGAAATGGGGGCGCCGTGCGATGTGCTTGAGGTTTGCCTTGACAACTGAGAGAATCATCTGGATTCAAACCGCCTCTTGGTATTAGCGGATAAACCTACTCGTTAATATGCTCTCCGGGTATGTCCTCCAGGGTAAGCCAGCCCTCCCTGACCCCCTTCACTATGGCCTCCGTGCGTGAGGCGACATCCAGTTTGTTAAAGATGTTGGACAGATGAGCTTTAACCGTCCGCACGGTCAGGAAAAGCTCCTTGGCTATATCCTTGTTGCTCATACCCCTGGACGCCAGTTTCAGTACCTCCATCTCCCGCTCGCTGAGCTGCTCCTCTTTGCCCTTGCCGAAGCTGACATCTTGTACCCGCATGCCGTATTTGAGGATCTTGGCGATGATAGCGGGGTGAAGCACCGATTCCCCCGCATTTACGGTGCGGACAGCGTCCACCAGCACCTGACCTCTGGCGCTTTTTAACAAGTACCCCGCCGCTCCCGCTTCCAGCAAGCCAATGACATAACGATCATCATCGTAGGCCGTCAGTATCAATACAGCAGTGGCCGGGGTTCCCTTCCTTATCTGCTTGGTAGCCTCGATGCCGTTCAGCTTCGGCATCACGATGTCCATTATCACTATGTCGGGCTTCAATTTGGAGCTGAGAGCGACCGCCTCTTCCCCATCACCGGCCTCACCTACCACCTCCATATCTTCATGCTGCTCGAACGCGTTCCTCATCGCCTCGCGCAGCAGCGGATGGTCGTCGGCAATCAATATCCTTATTCTCTTATTCGCGGTCTTCAAGGCGATTCCTTTCGGCCTGGCCCATCCCTTTATTCGCCTAATCCGATTGTACCCTATCGAGACAACAGGGGCAACAAGAGAGGTTTTTCATTCGTATTAGTACCGAAGTACATAAAAGATTGTACTTTTATTCACAATAAAGTTCGGGCCTAGGGTCGATGTATATACCGCTGAGCACTGTTAACATGTATATGGAAGGAGTAGCACTGGTGAAATACGACTCAGAAAGGGTGATAAAGATGAGCACTTCGATAAAGACCGAATCAGGGAAGGTGATCAAAGAGGGGCAACCGGCGGGCGCCGAGACCCTCGAAGGGAAACAAGTGATACTGGCGATACTGGGAAGGGCTGCTGACGAGAGCGACTTCCTGGCCCGCATGGCTGATGACCCCAGTGAGGCACTGGCCGAGTATTACACCTTAACCTCGGAGGAGAGGGCTGCCCTTGCCAGCGGCGACATCAAGAGGATAGAGGGCTGGGTGGGCAAGCTGGACAAGCGGCTGGCCACCTGGCTGTGGTGCCGCCTCAGCCAGGAAAAATTTTAGATTATTACGAGGTGCCGCGTTGGTTAATATAGCAACAATCAAGGATACGAAAGCAACATCAGCAGAGCAGACAGCGAATTCCGACGGGCGCATAGATGAAATTCTGTCCCTATTCAAAGGTGAAGAAGGTGAGCTCATCCCGATACTCCAGAAGGTACAGCTTGGGTTCGGCTATATACCGGAAAAGGCGATAACAAGAGTCGCAAAATTCATCCGCGTGCCAGAGGTAACCGTCTTTGGGGTTGCCACCTTCTACTCCCAGTTCAAGCTCGTCCCCACCGGCCGGAACGTAGTTCGGGTATGCCGGGGTACGGCATGCCACGTGCGTGGCGGAGCCAGGATCCTCAAGGAGGTAGAGAAGAAGCTGGGGATAAAGCCCGGCGAGAGCACTGCAGACCTCGAGTACGCGCTGGAGACGGTCGCCTGTATCGGCGCGTGTGCGCTCGCGCCGACGATGGTGATCAATAACGATACGTACGGCAAGATGACAACCAAGAAGGTGTCTGAAATTCTCGACACAGATGAGCAAGGAGAGTAAAGATGGGGGGCACTGAAAAAAGCGAAGTCATTCCTGCAGGTCAAAGGACAGTCTGGATTTGCCAGGGCACGGGGTGTATGTCCTCCAAATCGGAACAGGTCCGGCTGGCTCTGGAGCAGGAAGTGGCCGAGGCGGGCTTAAAGGATGTCAAGATCGACTTCACCGGGTGTCACGGTTTCTGCGAACAGGGGCCTATAGCGGTTGTGGAGCCGGAGGGCATTTTCTATACTCACGTTACTGTGGAGGATGCACCAGAGATAGTTAAGTCTCACCTTATAGACGGCGTACCGGTGGAACGCCTGTTCTTCCACGACCCGGTGACCGACGAAGCAATACCGAAATACTCCGATATAAACTTCTACAGGAAGCAGAAACGCCTGATCCTGCGCAATTGCGGCCACATCAATCCCGAGAGGATAGATGACTACATCGCCGCAGAAGGCTATGAAGCACTGAAAAAGGTTCTAACCGAGATGTCCCCGCAGCAGGTGATAGACGAGATCAAAAGATCGGGGTTGCGCGGCCGCGGCGGCGCCGGTTTCTCCACCGGGCAGAAATGGGAGTTCTGCTACAAAGCGCCGGGCCAGCAGAAATACATGATCTGCAACGCAGATGAGGGAGACCCCGGTGCCTTCATGGATCGAAGCACCATGGAGGGAGACCCGCATACCGTTATAGAGGGCATGACCATAGCGGCCTATACCATAGGCGCAAGTGAAGGTTATATCTACTGCCGTGCCGAGTATCCCCTGGCCATCAAGCGCCTGTACATCGCCATTCAGCAGGCGGAAGAGCGCGGGTTCCTGGGTGAAAATATACTGGGCTCCGGTTTCAGTTTCAAGCTGCATGTCAAGGAGGGGGCCGGCGCCTTCGTCTGCGGCGAGGAGACCGCTCTCATGGCTTCAATCGAGGGCGGCAGGGGCATGCCGCGGCCCCGACCGCCGTTCCCCGCGCAATCGGGACTGTGGGGCAAACCAACGAATATCAATAACGTGAAGTCTCTGGCCAGTGTGCCGGTGATAATTAACCGGGGTGCCGAGTGGTATGCCGCTATCGGCACGGAGAAGAGCAAAGGAACCGCCGTTTTCGCCCTCACCGGCAAGGTGGCCAACAGCGGCCTGGTAGAGGTCCCCATGGGCACCACACTGCGGGAGATCATCTTCGACATTGGCGGGGGAATCCCCAACGACAAAGCGTTCAAGGCGGTACAGACCGGGGGGCCGTCGGGCGGGTGCCTGCCCGCCAGCTTCCTCGATTCCCCGGTGGACTATGAAACGCTGGCCAGCGCGGGCTCCATCATGGGGTCGGGGGGCATGGTTGTCCTGGACGAAGACAACTGCATGGTGGATATAGCCAGGTACTTCCTCGCCTTTACCCAGCTAGAGTCTTGCGGCAAGTGCATCCCGTGCCGATGGGGCACGAAGCAGATGCTGGACATACTGGAGGACATCACCAACGGCAGGGCCACCATCGGTGACATCGAGCTGCTGCTCGAGCTCAGCGAGGGGATTAAGGCGGGGTCGCTCTGCGGTCTGGGGCAGACGGCGCCCAACCCGGTGCTCACCACCGTCCGCTATTTCAGGGATGAGTACGAGTCACATATAAAGAAACTGCACTGTCCCGCCGCCACCTGCAAGGGCCTGGTGAAGGCTCCGTGCAGCCACACCTGCCCCGCCGGGGTGGATGTGCCCCGCTATATCCGCCTCATCGCCGAAGAGAAGTACGACGAGGCGGTGTCGGTGATCCGGGAGCGGATCCCGTTCCCGTCCGTCTGCGGTTATGTCTGTTTCCACCCCTGCGAGACCAAGTGCCGCCGGGGACAGATCGACGAACCGATCGCCATAAAGGCGCTGAAGCGTTTCGCCGCCGACCACGCAAGGAGAGGGCCGGGTGCCGACCAGAAGGTCGCTCCACCTTCGGGCAAGCGCATCGCCGTGGTGGGTTCCGGTCCCGCCGGGCTGACGGCGGCATACTATCTGGCGAAATGCGGCGGCCATGCGGTGACCGTTTTCGAGGCGTTGCCTCAAGCGGGGGGAATGATGCGGGTCGGCATCCCCCAGTACCGGCTGCCCCGCGATATCCTTGATGTCGAGATCGACTTCATACAGCAGGCGGGGGTGCAGCTCAAGACGGATACCAGAATAGAGTCCCTCGAATCGCTGCGGGAGCAGGGGTTCGATGCCGTATTCCTCGCCCTGGGGGCGCATGCCGGCGTCAAGATGCGGGTCCCTGGCGAGGATAATCCCGGCGTGGTCGACTGCGTCTCCCTGCTGCGGGATGTCAGCTTGGGTAAACATTTAAAACTGGGTAAGAGGGTGGCCGTCATCGGCGGCGGGAACGCCGCTATCGACGCCGCCCGCACCGCTCTCCGCATCGGGGCTAAGGAAGTGACCGCCCTGTATCGCCGAACCCGAAAGGAGATGCCAGCGGATGCGGACGAGATCGAGGCGGCGCTGCAGGAAGGCGTAACTATTGATTACCTGGTTGCCCCCAGCATGATAAAGCGCGACAACAGCCACCTGACCATGGAGTGCGTCCGCATGAAGCTCGGAGAGGTGGACTCCAGCGGGAGGAGACGGCCGGAGAAGATAGACGGTAGCGAGTTCAACTCGGAGTTCGATACTATCGTGGCCGCCATCGGCCAGGCCCCGCAGATACCACAGCATATCGGCATTAAGACCACCAAGGGCGGCACCTTAGCTGCTGACGCGGACACGCTGGCGACGGAAATCGATGGTATCTTCGCCGGTGGTGACGTGGTCAGCGGGCCGGCATCGGTCATCGAGGCCATCGCCGCCGGCAGGCAGGCGGCCGTATCCATCGATAAGTATCTCGGAGGCCAAGGCATTATCGATCAATCGCTTGCCCCATCAGGGGAGCTTACGGCCCCCCCGCAGAGAGCGCAGGAAGAAGAGGAGCAGCACCGCAGCGATATGGCACTGCTTCCAGCGGAAAAGCGAATCGGTTCATTCGATCTGGTGGAGTTAGGCCTCTCCGCTGAAGGCGCGGCCAGGGAGGCGAGAAGGTGTTTGAGCTGTGACCTGGAGGAAGACTAGCAGGTTATTGATAAATCTGTTCCAATATAGCAATGATAAATATGCATGTTGAGGGGAGTCAGGATGAATACGATAGCCAGTCCGGTAGATGAAAAAACGACGCAGACCATAAAACTAGTGATCGACGGCAAGGAGGTCGAGACGAGGGCGGGGGCTACTGTCCTGGAGGCGGCGCGTGAGGCCGATATCTACATCCCGACCCTGTGCTACGACCCCGATCTGAAGCCTTGCGGCGCCTGCCGCCTGTGCGTGGTTCAGATCGAGGGGATGCGCGGACTGCCCACATCCTGCACCACGCCAGTAACCGAGGGGATGGTGGTGCACACCGAAACGGAAGCAGTAATGCGGTCACGCCGCCTCACCATGGAGCTCATCATGGCGAATCACCACGGCGACTGCCTCACCTGCGCCAAGAACCAGGATTGCGAGTTACAGAGGGTTGCGCGCTACCTGGACATCGACCAGGAACACTTCGACCGGCTGCGCAAGGGAACGCAGATCCTGCCCATCGACCGCAGCCACCCGGCGTTCGAACGTGACCTCAATAAGTGCATCCTCTGCGGCCGCTGTGTGCGAGCCTGTCATGAGATAGCGGGTGTCGGCGCCATCGGTTTGGCCTTCCGCGGTTACGATGCTAAGGTGGCCACCTGCGGCGACAAGCCGATCCTGCAATCGATCTGCGAGTCGTGCGGCGAGTGCCTAGCGCACTGTCCCACCGGGGCGCTTACCCCTAAAAACGAGAAAAAAGCCACGCGTGAGGTCAAAACCGTCTGTCCCTACTGCGGAGTCGGCTGTTCGCTGTATCTGGGCGTCCGCGGCAACGAGATCGTCAGCGTTCGCGGTGACCATGAGAGCCCGGTCAACCGGGGCGGCCTGTGTGTCAAGGGGCGCTTCGGCTTCGACTTCGTCAATCACCCGGAGAGGCTGACCATGCCCATGATCAGGAACAAGGGCAGGGGCAAGGATACGAAGGTTAACGGCAACTTCCGCGAGGTCTTCCGAGAGGCCAGCTGGGACGAGGCCCTGGATCTGGTGGCCGACAAGTTGTCGAAGGTCAGGGAGAAGCACGGAGCGGACAGTATCGGAATACTCAGCTCGGCCAAGTTCACCAACGAGGAGAACTACCTGGTGCAGAAGTTCGCCCGCGCCGTTATCGGCACCAACAATGTCGACCACTGCGCCCGACTGTGCCACGCCTCAACGGTGGTCGGTGCCATAGCCGCATTCGGCGACGGAGCCATGAGCAACTCCATCGCCGACTTCGCCAAGGCCGACCTGCTGTTCATCATCGGCTCCAACACCACCGATTGTCATCCCATCATCGGGCGCGTCGTTCGCCAGGGGGTCAAAGTCGGCGGCACCAAGCTCATCGTCGCCGACCCCCGCCGCATCGATCTTTCCAGCCTGGCCGACATTCACCTGCCCCACAAGCCGGGATCGGATGTCGCCTTGCTGAACGCTATGATGAACGTCATCATCTCCGAGGGCCTGCACGACTCCAAGTTCGTCGAGGAGCGCACCGAGGGCTTCGAGGAGCTGGCCGAGACGGTCAAGAAGTACACGCCTGAGATGGCCGAGGGAATAACCGGCGTCCCCCGGGGCGATATTATCGAGGCCGCCCGCCTGTTCGCCGGTGCCGAGAAGGCGGCGATCCTGTACGGCATGGGGATCACCCAGCACACCACCGGGACCGATAACGTCAAGAGCGTGGCCAACCTGCTGATGCTCACCGGCAATATGGGACGGGAGGGCACGGGATTCAGCCCGCTGAGGGGTCAGAACAACGTTCAGGGTGCGTGCGACATGGGCGCCCTTCCCAACGTCTACCCCGGATACCAGAAGGTAGATAACCCCGATGTAAAGCTCAAATTCGAAGAGGCGTGGGACTGTTCACTGAGCGACAAGCCGGGTTTGCCGGTGACCGAGATGATGGAGGCCATCCATCAGGGCAAGATCAAGGCCATGTACGTGGTGGGAGAGAACCCGCTGATGAGCGAGCCCTCCCTGGAGCATGCGCGCCAGGCCATGGAACATCTAGAATTCCTGGTGGTGCAGGATATCTTCCCCACCGACACGGCATTCATGGCCGATGTTATCCTGCCCGCCGCCGCCTTCGCCGAGAAGAACGGCACCTTCACCAACACCGAGAGGCGGGTGCAGAGGCTGCGCAAGGCCATCGATCCGCCGGGAGAGGCCAGGCCCGACTGGCAGATCATCGCCGCACTGGCAGGCAAGATGGGATACCCATTCGATTATCACAGCACTGAAGAGATAATGGAGGAGATCGCCTCCCTAGCCCCCATCTACGGCGGGATCCACCACGATCGCCTGGACGGCTACGGGCTGCAGTGGCCCTGCCGCGACCGGTCGCATGAGGGCACGCCGATACTGCACCGGGGGCAGTTCACCCGCGGCCGCGGCAAGTTCCACGCCGTGGAATACCGCCCGCCGGCGGAGACGGTATCCAAGGGCTTCCCCCTGATCCTCACCACCGGCCGGGTGCTGGAGCACTGGCATACGGGCAGCATGAGCCGCCGTTCCAATGTACTGGATAAGCTGCTCCCCGGCGCCAGGGTGGACATCAACCCCGCCGATGCCCTCAATCTGGGCATCGTGAACGGTGACCTGGTGATGCTGAGCTCGGAGCGGGGCAAGATAGAGACCGAGGTCCGGGTTACCGAAAAGACCTCCCCGGGGCTGGCGTTCATGGCATTCCACTGGACCGAGTCGCCGGCCAACATGCTCACCAACTCCGCCCTCGACCCGCAGGCCAAGATACCGGAGTTCAAGGTGTCGGCGGTGAAGGCGGTACTGTCGGTGCTGGACCGGGCGGTTCAGGACAACGAGTTCTTCGCCCGCCTCGCCGAGAACCCGGCCGAGGCGCTGAAGGAATACAACTTGACCGCCGAGGAGAAGGCAGCCATCGCCAGCGGGGACATCCGCAAGATAGAGTCGTGGGTAGGCAAGAAGCTGGATGAGCGGCTCCGCACCTGGCTCATATCCAGACTGCAGCAGGAGAAGTGGTAAGACTCGATATCGAGTCCGGCAATAGCTTAGGGGATACTAAATATCCTACCGGTCAGGCAGTTTCCGCTAGATCGACCAACGCCTGATTCATAGCTTCGATCGTGGTCTCGATGTCATCGTCGCTGTGGGCCAGCGATACGAACGCCGCCTCGAACTGAGACGGCGGCCAGTATATGCCCCGCTCCAGCAGCCCGCGGAAGAATTCCCCAAAGCGCTCCGTGTCAGCCGATTTAGCCGATTCGTAGTCCATGACCGGCTCGGCGGTGAAAAAGGCCGTCAGCAGCGAGCCGATCCTCGATATGTGCACCGGCATGCCCGTTCTCGACG
The DNA here is from genome assembly GCA_964448395.1 of uncultured Dehalococcoidales bacterium. Classification (GTDB taxonomy): domain Bacteria; phylum Chloroflexota; class Dehalococcoidia; order E44-bin15; family E44-bin15; genus CAYUWM01. Next base: position 933 of record CAYUWM010000028.1, on the reverse strand, counting down.
CAGCGTCGGCTATGCCCTCCTCCAAACGAGCCGCTTTACTCTCCAGATGGGGGTAAACATCGCCCTGCCGCAGCACGTTCAACGTCTCAATCCCGGCGGTCATCGCCAGCGGGTTGCCCGAGAGGGTCCCCGCCTGGTACACCGGGCCTTCCGGCGCCACCATCTGCATTACATCGGCGCGACCGCCGTATGCCCCCACCGGCAGGCCGCCGCCGATGACCTTGCCCAGGCAGGTCAAATCGGGTATGACGCCGTACAGCCCCTGCGCCCCGCCGTAGGCCACGCGGAAGCCGGTGATCACCTCATCGAAGATGAGCAGCGCCCCCGATGACCGGGTCAGCTCCCTCAGTCCTTCGAGGAATCCGGGTTGCGGCAGTACGACCCCCATGTTGGCTGCCACCGGCTCCACGATTACGGCGGCAATGTCGGGGTGATGCTCGAAGAGGCTCTCCACCGCGTCGAGGTCGTTATACGGCGCGACGAGCGTGCTCTGGGTATAGCCTACAGGTACGCCGGGGCTGTCGGGCAGGCCCAGTGTGGCGACACCCGAGCCAGCCCTAGCCAGCAGGCCGTCGGAATGGCCGTGGTAACATCCGGCGAACTTCACGATCTTATCCCTGCCGGTGAAGCCGCGCGCCAGGCGCACGGCGCTCATTGCAGCCTCGGTGCCGGAGCTGACGAAGCGCACCATATCGACTGACGGCAATGCCTCGCAGACCATACCCGCCAGCCTGATCTCCAGCGCCGTCGGCGCCCCGAAGCTGGTGCCGCGATCGGCAGCTTGTTTCAGGGCTTGAACGATATTCGGATGTGCGTGCCCCAGGATCAGCGGGCCCCAGGAGCAGACGTAGTCGATGAACTCGTTCCCGTCCTCGTCCCACACCCTAGAGCCATTGCCGCGCTGGATGAAAAGGGGATTGCCGCCTACGGTCT